>JBGSKI010000280.1:0-12294 GCA_041741315.1 Hyphomonas sp.
GCTGGCGACCCAGACGGCGCTCGACGTGATGAAGCGCGGCGGCTCGGCGGTCGACGCCGCGATTGCCGCCAATGCCATGCTGGGTCTGGTCGAGCCGACGGCGAACGGCATCGGCGGTGATCTGTTCGCGATTGTCTGGGACCCGAAGACGCAGATGCTGTACGGCTATAACGGGTCCGGTCGCAGCCCGATGGGCGCGACCCTCGCCGACGTCCAGGCCAAGGCCGATACCTATATGTACGGCAAGGAAATCCCCCCCTCCGGCGCCGCGCCGGTGACGGTGCCGGGCACCGTGGACGGATGGTTTGCGCTGCATGAGAAGTTTGGGCGCCTGCCGATCTCGGATGACCTGAAACCGGCGATTGCCTATGCGCGCGAGGGCGCGCCGATTCCGGAAGTGATCTCGTACTACTGGAATATCGGGCCGAGCCGGTTCGAGCCGGCGGCGGCGAGCGGCATGCTGGAAGAGTATGACAATGCACGGAAAACCTATTTCGACCCCACGCCTCACGAAGGCAGCCTGTTCCGCAACCCTGACCTTGCCGGCACGCTGAGCCAGATTGCCGAAGGCGGGCGCGATGCCTTCTACAAGGGTGATCTTGCGGTGCGGATGGATGCGTATTTCCAGCGCATCGGCGGGTTCCTGCGGTATGAGGATTTTGCGTCGCATACAGGCGAATGGGTGACGCCGGTATGCGTGGAATATCGCGGCGAAGTGAAAGTGTGCGAATTGCCGCCGAACACGCAGGGCGTGACGGCGTTGCAGATGTTGCAGATGCTGGAACGGTTCGACCTGAAGGGCATGGGCTTCGGCTCTCCGGACTCGGTGATGGCCATGGTGGAAGCCAAGCGCCTCGCGTTTGCGGACAGGGCGAAGGGCTATGCCGATCCGGCGTTCGCACCGATGGACCCGGCCATGTTTGTCCGCGACGGCTACAATGCCGAACGGGCCAAGGCGATTGACCTGTCAAAGCCGCTGCCGAGCGTTGAGGCGAGCATGTCGTCGATGAAAGCAGATACAAAACTCAAGTCCGGCGACACGACTTATCTCACCGTCGCGGACGAGGACGGCATGATGGTGTCGCTGATCCAGTCGAATTATCGCGGCATGGGTTCGGGCCTTGTGGCGGACGGGATGGGATTCATGTTCCAGGACCGGGGGCAGCTGTTCAGCCTCGACCCGGAGCACCCGAACGTCTGGGAGCCAGGCAAGCGGCCGTTCCACACGATCATTCCGGCCTTTGCCTTCAGGAAGGACATGCCGGGATGCCAGGTGCGCGCTGTCCCGATCGAGATGGCCTGCCCGTATGAGCCCTGGATGAGCTTCGGCCTGATGGGCGGGGCGATGCAACCGCAGGGCCATGTGCAAATCATCACGAACCTGGTCGACTACGGCATGGGACTACAGGAGGCGGGCGACGCCGCGCGCTGGGAGCATGTCGGCGGATGTGAGCCTACGGACGATTATGCAGATGCCGATTGCGAAGCCGAGATCGGCACCATCCAGATCGAGCACGGCATTCCGCTGGCGACGAAGGAAGAGCTGGAACGGCGCGGATACACCGTGACTTATATTCCCGCCAATGCTGGCGGTTACCAGGCCATTGCGCGCGACTTCGACAGCGGGGCCTATGTCGCGGCAACGGAAATGCGCAAGGACGGGAATGCGGATGGGTACTGACTTGAAGCGCCGCCCGGTTCCGGCCGAAGCGCCGCGGGATTGTCCGCTTTGCCCGCGACTGGTGGCGTATCGCGAGGCCGTCGCCATCAGGGAGCCGACCTGGTTCAATGGCGCGGTGCCAAGTTTCGGCGATCCGCAAGCCAAACTGCTCGTCATCGGCCTCGCGCCGGGCGTGACCGGGGCGAACCGGACGGGGCGACCCTTCACTGGCGACTGGGCGGGCGACCTGCTCTATGCGACGCTCGACAAGTTCGGATTTTCCAAAGGTACGTTTGCGGCGGACATAAACGATGGCCTGACCCTGACTGGCGCGATGATCACCAATGCGGTGCGCTGCGTTCCACCGGAGAACAAGCCCGTCGGCGCGGAAATCAACCAGTGCCGGCCATTCCTCGCCGCGCGCATTGCTGCCTTGCCCCGCCTCAAGGTGATGCTGTGCCTCGGCAAGATTTCGCACGACTCCACCGTGCGCACGCTCGGCCTGAAGCTGGCGGAGTTTCCTTTCGGCCATGACACACGGTATGACGTATCCGTAGACGGACGGAAAATGCTGCTGCTGTCGAGCTACCACTGCTCGCGCTACAACACGAACACCGGGCGCCTGACGGCAGAGATGTTCGAGGACGTGTTTGCGATGGCGCGGGAAGCGATTGGGTAGGGGCGACTCCAGCCTCCTGGATGGGGAAATCAGCCCCCCTTCATCACCCGCGCTTTTTGCCGGGCCCAGTCGCGTTTGGCGTCGTTTTCGCGCTTGTCGTAATTCTTGCGGCCGGTCGCTGTGCCGATCAGGAGCTTGGCGATGCCGCGGTCGTTGAAATAGAATTTCAGCGGCACGATGGTGCGCCCCGCGCGGTCGACTTCCTGGGAGAGTTTGGCGAGTTCGCGTTTCGACACGAGCAGCTTCCGCTTGCGGCGCGGTTCGTGGTTGAAGCGGTTCGCCCCGGCATAGGTCGGGATGTCGCAATTGATCAGCCAGAGTTCGCCCTGTTCCGGACTGACATAGGATTCGACGATGTTCGCCTTGCCTTCGCGCAGGGATTTGACCTCCGAGCCAAGCAGCATGATGCCGGCCTCGAGCGTGTCTTCGACGGAGTAATCGCGCCGGGAGCGGCGATTCTCGGCGACGAGGCCATCCTTGCGGCCCTTGGTTTGAGGTGTCTTGGCCATGATGCCTATTTAGGCCTTCAGGCCCGCCAATGCCATGGCAACCTCAATTTGCTGGATCGCTTTGGCATCCGGGGGGGTGAGCGGCAGGCGAACGTCAGGCTCGCACAGGCCAAGACGGTGCAGAACGTACTTCGCCGGTCCGGGTGAGGGCGAACAGAACAGCGCCTTGTGCAGGGCGATGAGGCGGCGCTCGATCGCCTGCGCACCGGCAATGTCCCCTTCGTGAAACGCCTGGTGCATCTCGGCGCAGGATGCCGGCATCACATTGGCGGTGACCGAAATGCAGCCTGCCCCTCCCATCGCGAGGTGGCCAAGGGCCGCCGGGTCGTCGCCGCAGAGCTGCACGAATTGCTCCGAGGGGCCGATCATGGCTGCATGCTGGGTCACCCGCTCGACATTGGTCGCATCCTTGATGCCCACGATATTCGGCAGGCGCGCGAGGCGTGCGACGGTTTCCGGCAGAATGTCCACAACGGTCCGGGATGGCACATTGTAGAGCAGGACCGGCAGGGCCACTGCATCGTTAATTGCCTTATAGTGGGCGTAGATCCCGTCCTGGTTCGGCTTGTTGTAGTAGGGACAGACGACCAGCGCGGCATCGGCCCCGACCGCCTTGGCATGCGCCACAAGGTCAATCGCCTCGTCTGTGGAATTCGATCCGGCGCCCGCGATGACGGGCACGCGACCTGCAGCAATTTCTACACAAAGCGAGACGACGCCTTTGTGTTCCTCGGTGCTCAGCGTGGAGGTTTCGCCGGTTGTGCCGACGGGCACGAGGGCGGCCGAACCCCCGGCAATCTGGCGTTCCACCAGAGCGGCGAATGCCTTGCGGTCCACGGCCCCGTTCTTGAAGGGAGTAACCAGTGCTGGGATTGAGCCGTGAAACATCGTATTCTTGCCGCGATTCAGGTGTTGTTGGGGAAGACGCATATATGAATCGGTTCTGCCTTCCCACGCTTTCCGACAGAAATAAACACCCGGTAACCAACTCCATGCTCCGACCCGTTGCTATCCTCCTGACTGCCACAATCCTCGCGAGCGGCGCCGCAGCGGCGGCCCTGCCCGATGCGCCGAGCCTGAAACCGGCCAGGACCTACACGTCGCAAGCGACAGACTCGAAGAATGCCGAGATCCTGCACAGGGCGCTGAACGCCATCGACCGGCGGGACTGGCCAGAAGTAGCGCGATTGCAGCGGCAGGCCTCCGACGCGACGGTGCGCGACCTGATCATGTGGACGCGGGCCAGCGAAGGCGTGCCGGGTATGAGCTTCGAGGAAGTCTCGGCGGCACTCGACCATCTGTCGACATGGCCGCGGACGGAAAGCATGCGCCGGCGGGCCGAAGAGATCATCGAATTGTCCGGCCTCAACAATACCCAGCGGATCGACTGGCTGACCCGGTCAGGCCCGATGTCCGGTGCTGGAAAAATCGCGCTTGCCAATGCCTATTCTGCCGTCGGCGAAAAATCCAAGGCCACGGCTCTGGTGAAAGATGCCTGGACCGGCAACTCGATGGACCGCGACCTCGAACGGCAGGTCCTTGCCCGCTACGGCAAGGTGCTGACCCAGGACGATCATCGCGGACGCGTGGAATTCCTCCTTTGGACGAACCAGCGGACAGCCGCCGCCGGCCTCAAGCCGCAACTGACCTCCGATTATCGCAAGCTGGTCGATGCGCGCATCGCGCTCGCCGCGCGCAGCCGGAATGTCGACAATCTGGTAAAGGCCGTCCCGGCGAACTTGCAGGACAATCCAGGCCTGCTCTATGACCGCGCCCGTTGGCGCCGGGCAAAGGGTAACCAGGAAGGCGCGTCGGCGCTGCTGATGAGCTTTGACGGCAAGGAAATTCCCGAAGCCGGCCGATCGAAACTGTGGAAGGAACGGTCTGTCGCGCTGCGCGAGGACCTGAAGAACAGCAACTGGACGCGCGCCTACCAGCTCGCCTCGCCGCACGGCATGACCTCCGGGTCGGACTTCGCCGATGCCGAATGGATTTCGGGATGGATTGCGCTGCGCCTTCGCGGCGATGCGGCGCGCAGCCTGCAGCATTTCGAAACGATGACCGATGGCGTGTCCACGCCGATCAGCATTGCGCGCGGCAAGTATTGGTCCGGCCGGGCCGAAGACGTTCTGGGCGACCAGGATGCGGCGCTGGCAGCCTATACTGAAGCCGCGCGCCACAAGTTCACCTATTATGGCCAGCTTGCCGCCGAACGGGTCGGTGACCGAGCGCTGTCCTTCCCGGTCACCCCTCCGGCAACGGATGGTGAGATCGCTGTGTTCGAGGCACGGCCGCTGGTCAAGGCCCTGCGCCTGCTTGGCGAGGCCGGCGAAGTGCGGATGTTCCGCGACTTTGCCTATCACCTCGACGACCAGCTCGACACCGAAGTCGACTATGTCCTGCTGGCGAAGCTGGCGGACGAGTACCATGTGCCGGATATCGGCGTGCGCGGCGCCAAGGCCGGCCTCGCCAAGGGCATCGTCGCCCCGGATGCAGCCTATCCGGTCGTCACCTATCCGCTGCTGAAAGAGCCGCGCGTCGAGCGGTCGCTGATACTCGCGCTGTCGCGTCAGGAAAGCGAAATGAACCCGAACGCCGCCAGCCATGCCGGGGCGCTCGGCCTGATGCAGTTCATTCCGGCGACGGCACGCAACGAGGCACGCATGAGCGGCCTGCCGTATCGCACCTCGTGGCTGACCGATGATCCGGGTTACAACATGACGCTGGGCGGCCAGCACCTCGACTCGCTGCTCAGCCGGTTCAATGGCAGCTACATCATGACAGCGGCGGCCTACAATGCCGGCCCGACCCGGCCGGCGCAGTGGGTGAAGGATTACGGCGACCCCCGCAAGGGCCAGATCGACGCCATCGACTGGGTGGAATTCATTCCGTTCTCGGAAACCCGCAACTATGTGCAGCGCATCCTAGAGAACACACAGGTCTACCGCCACCGCCTGTCCGGCAAGGCGGAAGACATCAATCTGGAAGAAGACCTGAAGCGCGGGAAGGAATAGGTGGCGGGGGTTTCCTGACATAGTTCGTAACTTGCACCATCGTTTCCCGAGGCAATTCGCTTTCCCCCACTCCTTGCTCGGCGGATCGCAGTGCGATCCGTCTTCCTCGCAAGCCCCCTAAAGGGGGACGTAAGGTGGGGGAACTGCCCCGAAAAGCCAACCCTACCGCGCCGGCACGTGCGCCGCGATAAGTTGCGGGCCTTCTGCCGCAAAGGCGCGTTCCAGGGCCCTGTCGAATTCTTCCGCCGTCCACACATCCTGCGCCGGAACGCCCTGCGCCTCCGACAGTTTGACCCAGTCGATTTCCGGCTGATCGAGTTCCAGCATGTTGCGCGCCGTGGGGCCGGGATTTCCGGCGCCGGTGCGGGCAAGTTCGATGTTCAGGATACGGTAGGAATGGTTGACGAAGACGACGTTGACCACGTTCGCGTTCTCGCGTGCCATGCTCCACAGAGCCTGGTTCGTATACATCGCCGCGCCATCGCCGGTGAGGCAGAGCGTCTTGCGGTCTGGCGCAGCCACGGCGGCCCCGAGCGCCAATGGCAATCCCTGTCCTATCGCGCCGCCGGTCAGCATCATCCAGTCATGTGGGCGGGCGCGCTGGGTCATCAGGAAGCAAGGCAGACCGTTCGAGACGCCATCGTCCGACACGAAGCTGCCATCCGGAAGGTGCCGGGCGATGGATGCACCGACGCTTGCGGCATTGAGTGCGCCGGTCGGCATGCCTGGCAGGTCAAGCACGGCGACATCGGCCGATGCCTTGGCACCGAGCGCATCTGCCAGCGCGGCGAGGATGGCAGAGCTGTCGCTTTCCGGCCCGCCGATGACATAGGGCTCGCAGCCTTCCGGCACGAGCACGCTGGGTTTGCCGGGATAGGAGAAGAAGGCGACCGGCACCTGCGTGCCCGCCACCAGCATCAGGTCTGTTCCGTCAAGGTCCGCCATCGCGCCCTCGGCGAAATACTGCATCCGGTCGGGCACGAAAATGCCTGCGCCGCGCGCCTGCCGGGGAAAGAACGTATCCGTCAGCACACGGATGCCAGCGGCCTTGAGCCGGGCGCCATGCGCGAGGCCCGCCTGGGTCAGGGCGGCACCGTTGATCAGGATGACCGGGCGCTTTGCCGCTTTGACCTTCCTGGCTGCCGCTTCAATTCGAGAGGCACCTGGCGCGCGCAGCATCGGCCGGGCGCGCTTATTTCCCGGCTTGCCACCGGGCAGCCAGGCCGTGTCGGCGGGCAGCAGCAACATGGCGGGGCCGGGCTGCGGCCCGAAACTTGCCTCCCATGCCTCAGCGGCAAGATTTCCGGCATCGGAGACACTGTTGGCGGACTTGATCCAGACCGAATTCGGCCCTGCCATTCCCATGATGTTGGAGGTCAGCGGCGCGTCATACCGCAGGTGCGGCACAGCATGGTCGCCGATGACGTTGATCATTGGCGTCCAGGCGCGCTTGGCATTGTGGATGTTTGCGCCGCCATTCATGTAGCCTGCACCGAGGTGCAGCAGCGTCATCGCGGGGCCACCGGTCACCCGGGCATGGCCATCCGCAGCGCCCGTGGCGACGCCCTCGAACAGGCAGAGCACAGAATGGATGCGCGGCTCATGGTCGAGCGCGGTGACGAGATGCATTTCCGACGTGCCCGGATTGGCGAAGCAGGCGGTGACCCCATGATCAGCGAGCGTCGATACAAGGGCTTCCGCACCCGTCATGGACTGGCCTTGCAGTTCGGTCATTGCGTTTCCTTCCGGTTTTCAGGTGTGTGGCGTGTCCGCGTCCTGCATCAAGGGCGCAGGTCGATGACGTCAGAATCTGGTGTGCCGGCATACAGCCGGTCGGCATCGGCGCGGCGCAGGTCCTGCGTGCGGGACTGGTTTAAGTAGCCCTTCTCCGTGATCTCGCCTGCATCGGCCCGCGGCGCTGTCGTCTGCAGCAGAATGCGGGCGATCCGGGCGGCCGGGTTCGGATGCGCCTTGTTGTAGCTGATCAGCGTCTCGCGGACGTGCGCAATCACCTTTGGATGGCGGGCCAGTTCGGACAGCGGCAGTTTCTCGCCGACGAGACGCTGGCACCAAGCCTCGTTGAGGAAGCCGAGAAGCGCGATCTCGGCTTGGTTGAGGCCGCATACCACGGCATCCGACAATGCGCCGCCGGTTGCGGCGACGGCTTCGACCCGCACCGTGCCGGCCGATACCCAGCTCCCATTCGACAGCTTGAATTCCTCCGCCGTGCGCCCGTCGAAAGCGAGACCGCGTTCCGGGCGATCCGGTTCTGCGAACTTAACCGCGTCGCCGAGCCTGTAATAGCCTTCCTCGTCAAATGCCTCGGCAGTTTTCTGAGCATTGCGGTAATAGCCGGGCGTGACATTCACGCCCCTTACCCGCAGCTCCATCTTCTCGCCTGCGGGTACCAGCTTGAACGTATTGCCCGGCAATGGCAGGCCAATCAGGCCCATCCGGTCGTTCGGCCAATGCACGTTCGACGCAGTGGGAGCGGTTTCGGTTGCTCCGTACCCAGCGGATAAGGAGATGCGTTCGCCGGTGGTGCGCACGGCGACGGCCTGGATTCGTTCGTAGATATCCTGCCCCATGGAAGCACCGCCATACGCCATGCAGACAAGGCGGGAGAAGAAAGCGTCGGCGAGGTCCTGGTCGCGTTCCAGTTCGGTGGCCAGCGCGGCCCAGGCGGCGGGAACCGTCGTGTGCTGGGTGACCGGAACGTCCTTCAGGTTACGGATCATTGCATGCAGGCGCGCAGGCGTCGGGGCGCCCTCGTCGATATAGAGGGAGCCGCCCCAGTCGAGCATGTTGTGCAGCACGGAGTGCGCGCCGAACGTGTGACTCCATGGCAGGAAGCTGCACCAGACCTGCGGGCCACCGCAAATCTCGTCCAAGCGCTGCTCGTCCCAGACGGAGCGAATCATCCGCGCATTCGACGCGACCATGCCGTGGAGGTTGATTACCGCCTTCGGTTCTCCCGTGGATCCGGACGTCAACATGAAGCTCGCGAACGTGGAGGGCTGCAGGCGCGTGTAGGCCGCGTCGGTTTCCGGGCCCGGGCTGCGACCGAACTGTTCGATGCGGATGGCGTCGCCCGCCGGAGGCGCGGCCCCGCCATGAATCACTGTGCGGCCAGCCACACCCATGCCCTCGAGGGCGCGGGCATAGTTCGCGCCGTCCTCGACATAGATGAATTTCGGCTCGATCAGGCGGTCGATATATTTGAGGCGCGCGAGGTCTTCGCTGAGCAGGGCATAGGCCGGCGTGACCGGAACGACCGGGCTGCCTGCCCACATGGCGGCATATTTGATCAGCGCATTGTCGACCGCATTGGCCGAAAGGATCATCACCGGCGCATCCGGCCCGGCCCCGGCATCGAGGAAGCCTTGCGCAAGACGTTTCACCGTGGCGAGGCCCTGCGCATAGGTGACCTCGCGCCAGCCAGCTTGCCCGTCCGCGTGCCGCTCGGCCAGCCAGACCCGGTCCGGCGCCTCGGTGGCCCATTTGACCAGGGGTGCCAGCATGTGCGGCGGGCACGCCTTCAGTGGGTTGCCGTTGCCAAGATAGATTGTGCCGTCCGGGCGGCGGTCCAGCGTCAGGTTCAGAGGCAGATAGGGTACTTCGCGGAACGGGATATGGGCAGTGTCGGCCATGCGGGGTCACTCAATGGGGTTCGGGTGCGGGTCTAGGTGACGCCCCGCGTGGGGATATGGATCACTTCGCCGCAATGCTTGCAATGCACCGCGTCAGGATCGTGCAGCATCAGCCCGCAGGACTCGCATTCCAGTTCCACCTTGTCCGAAGGGGAGAAGATCGCACCGAGCAGGCGCAGGAACAGGCTGAGGCCGAGCACCATGATCACGATCGCCAGGATCCGCCCCCGCGCCCCGACCATCAGGATGTCGCCATAGCCGGTCGTTGTCAGGCTGGTGACAGTGAAATAAAGCGCATCGAGATAGGAATGCACGTGCGTACCGGCAGCGTTGACCTGCGCGACGTAGACGACGGCGGCCATGATGAACACGAACACGACGAGGTTGGTGATCCTGTCCACCACCTTCTCATGGCGCGTAATGAAGGCCCAAACCGCACCGGCGCGCTTGACGAAGGTAAAAGCCCGGATCGCCCGCACTGCCCGCAGGATACGCAAAAAGGCGAAATTCTCCACGAACAGCGGCGCGAACATGGTGATCACCACGATCAGGTCGGCCCAATTGGTGAGCTTCATCCAGAACCGGCGCTGGTCGCGGGCGATCCAGATGCGCGCGGCGAGGTCCAGCCCGATCACCGCACCGATGGCATAGTCGATCATGACATGACCCATCCGCCCTTCGAACGGCGCGATCAGGAAATAGCCGATGGTGATAAAGTCGAACGCCAGCAGGGCCCAGCGGAAAGCGAATGGCCAGGTGCCGTGCCCTTCGTACAGCCAGAAGAGCCGCCTGTTCAGGCCCTTGCGTTCCGTCATTCCCGCCGCCTCCGCCCGGCTGTTCTTGCCCGGCAGGCTGGCCGCGACCGGTGGGAGCGTCAAGGGTGGCAGATCGTCCGGTGCGTCGGTTACTTCGCCGCGACGGGCGCGCCGATGGACCAGGTGTGGCCAAAGGGGTCCGTGAGCTGGCCGTAACGATCGCCCCAGAACTGGTCGGCCAGCGGCATCTGGATAGTGGCGCCGGCTTTCACGGCACGGTCCCACCACTGATCCGCGTTCTCGACTTCGAGGTGGATTGTCACGCCGGCCGGCGCGGGCGCCGGGCTGCCGCCGCGATACTCAGGGAAGTCGTCGGACAAGAGGATTGCCTGACCATTGATGCGCAGGCGAGTGTGCAGGATGCGCTTGCCATCGTCTGCCATGTTGCAGAACTCCTGCTTCGCACCGAAGGCCTTCTCATAAAACGCAACGGCGTCGGTACCGCCGGTCACCGACAGATAAGGATATACGCCAGGCGGAATGGCGGATGTGGGTTCGGACATGAATTCACCCTCCTGAAATTTGCCGGTACACTATCAAGTTTTTGTGCCGAGCAAAGATCGCCGCTATCGATAGGACTATCCGGTGCAGCAGCTGAAGGCGGGAAAAGGACAACAAAGACTGTCCGGACGCGATCTACTCGGCAGGCGAAAGAGACACAATCGCGCGCTTCAGGTTTTCACGAGCGGGCTTGTCCCATTCAGCGTGCGCAAGGTCCGTGAGATAGAGCCGTTCGCGGGCGAGAAACCCCTTCAGGATGACGCCGCGCCCGGCGCGGAAGGCTGCCTCCTGCACGAAGTCGTATTCCTTGCGTATATCCGTTTCATACCGGTCATAGACATGTGTCGGCGCGCCGAGGATCGACAGATCGAAATCGAGGAATAGCGCCGCATCGGCAGCGTCTTCGGCGCTCAATCCGCCCGGCACCTTGTGGGCCGCCGTCGCACGAATGATTGCGGCTGCAAAGGCCAAATCCCCGGATGACAGGTGACTTGCAGCCCGATCCTCAAGCAGGACCGCACTTTGTTCTTCATTGTCCTTAGCCTGAGGATCATAGATCGCATCGTGCCAGTAGAGCGCCCAAAGGACCGGACCAGGACGATGGAAGTGTTTCTCCCAGCGGCGGTAATGGCGAAGAAGCGCCTCAATGTGATCCCAATTGTGATAGTGCCTCTCGGGTTCGCTGTAGCGGGCCTTTAGTTCGTCGATCAAAGCTTTCGGAATCAACCCGCCTGCTCCAGCGTCTCGTTGAATCGCACCGGCTTGCCGCCGCCTTTGGCGACGATCTCGCAATCGCGCATCACGAAGCCGCCGCGGATGATCGTCGCGACAGGCCAGCCGGTGGCTTCGAAGCCGTCGAACGGGGTCCAGCCGCATTTCGCTCTCGACCAGTCTGAGGTGATGGTCTCCTTGCGCTTCAGGTCCACAACCGTGAAGTCGGCATGATAGCCTTCGGCGATGCGCCCCTTGTCGGCGAGGCCGAACACACGCTGCGGGCCGGCGCTGGTCAGTTCGACGAAACGCTGCAGGCTGAGCTTGCCGTCATTTACATGGGTCAACATCACGGGCACCAGCGTCTGCACGCCGGGCATGCCGGAGGGTGAGGCCGGATAGGGCCGGGCCTTCTCTTCCATTGTGTGGGGCGCGTGGTCGGAACCCATCACGTCGATGATCCCTGCATTCACCGCACGCCAGAGCGCTTCGCGGTGGCGCGCCTCGCGGATCGGCGGGTTCATCTGGGCATAGCCCTTGAGGCGCTCGTAACATTCCGGCGCGGCGAGGGTCAGGTGCTGCGGCAGGCATTCGACCGAGGCGACATCCTTGGCGTCGCGCAGGATTTCGAGTTCCTCGGCCGTGGAGATATGCAGCACATGGATGCGCTTGCCGGCGGCGCGGGCGATGCGCAGGAGGCGCCTGGTGGACATCACGGCGCTTTCCACGTCGCGCACGTCGGGGTGGCTGGTCCA
>JBGSKI010000281.1:0-10633 GCA_041741315.1 Hyphomonas sp.
TGATCGGTGGCGGCTTCGTCGCGCGGTTCGATCCCTGGACCGTCAGTGGCCGTCTGCGTCATTTCGGCGGGGCGCCGCTGATCGAGGACGGTTCGCGCAGGCGCAGGCACACGACGGCACCGATCAGGGCCATCGCGACGAACAGGGCGGGCGCCGCCAGCAGGCTGTTCCAGCGCATCTGGTAGCGCGAGGCATCGAGCCCGGCTTCACGGGTCTGGCGGATGAAACGCGGCAGTTTCCAGAAGCCGATCGTGTTCGGCGAGGCAAACTTGTCGAGCAGCGTCGAGGCATCGAGCGAGGACGGTATGGAGAGGTTCGGCTTGCGCTCCGGTTCCTTGTTCGGGACATTCTCGATCACGTCCTCGAGCAGCCAGAAGCCGTCGCGCAGCGTTGCGGTCTTGGCGTCGATCCGGCGGGCGAAGGCGAAGTCGCTGGTCGGCTTGTTGCCGGAATAGAGGCGCTCCTCCTCGATCATCTTGACGTCCTGCAGCACCATTCCGGCCCCGTCGACATGGCTGGCATGGATGACGATCTGGCTGGTATCGTTGCCCTGGCGCAACCAGACGCCTGTGTCCGACACCGCCATGGCATTGTTGCCTTCATTCAGCAGCCGGGCGCGGGTGACCTCGAAGGATTCCGACAGGCGCGCGGCGACCGGGTTGATCACCGTCGTGGCGAGGATGCCGATTGCCAGGGCCAGAATCATGACCGGTGTCAGGAATCGCCAGGCCGAGATCCCGCTGGCGCGGATGATCGACAGCTCGGACCGGCGGTTGAGACGCGTGAAGGCCATCATCGAGGCAACCAGCAGCGCGAAGGGCAGCGTCTGCTCCATGATCTGGGGCATTTTCATCAGCGACAACTGGACCGCGCTGCCGAGGCTGAGCGTGACGTCGCCGCCGACGGTGCGCATCTGCTCGACCACGTCGATCATCAGGATGGCGATCAGCAGGATGCCGAGCACCAGGGCGAGGCCTGCCAGGCACTCTCTCAGGATATAGAACTGGATGCGGGAGAACAGGGGCATCAGGCGCGCACGCCTCCTGTCCGGGGCGGCGTCAGGAATGTCCGGCGTTCGACGCGGCCGATATGACGTCCGCGGCGGAAGTAGATGTAGCTGAGCGCGGCGACCGCGCCGGTCGGGACGATCCAGAGCAGGACGTTCATCGCGGGATCGTCGGCTGCCGCCGACTGGGCGGCAAGATCGACAATCAGGAGGCCGACGGCGCCAGCGGTGCCCCAGGCGATCCGGCGGCTATAACCCTTGCGGCTGAAATCCCCGCCGAGCACGGCGAATACGGCGATCAACGCCATGACGATGTTGAGCAGCGGCGTGGTCATGCGGGCATTGCCCTCCGCCAGCAGCTTGTCGGCGTCCTTCAGTTCGAAATAATTGCTGCGGTCGACGAAGAAGAGTTCGTCGAGGAACTTGTCCGACGCCTTGAGCATGACGTCGGAGTCTTCCTTCATGAAGTCGGTGAGGTCGAACGGATACTGGTCGAATTCGAGGATCGAGAGCTGGCCGCTCTGGTCGAGTTGCTGGCTGATCGCGTCGCGCAGCAGCAAGGTCGGCTTGCCCTCGACTTCGACCAGTGCGGCGCTGCGGGCGAGAATGTCGGTCGGGAATTCCGGGTCGGTCATGTCGGAGATCAGGACGCCGCGCAGCTCGCCGCCGACCTGTTCCCGGGCATAGAAGGTCAGGCGGTCGCCATTATTGGTGAACTGGCCGGGCCGGATCAGCGCAGCGGCAAGGTCGGCGCGGGCGTCCGACACGGTCTCGCGCATCGCCCGCTGGGCGGCAGGCTGGACCCACAGGTTTACCGCCAGGTGGGCAATCGCGCAGCAGACGGCGAGCCGCAGGATCGGCGAAGCAATCTGCCAGCGGGTCATGCCGGCGGCCTGAGCAACGACGATCTCGCTGTCCTTGTGGATGCGGTTGAGCGACCAGACCCCGGCCACGAACAGGGCAAGCGGCGTCAACAGGGCGACGATCTGCGGCGCGCCGAGCATCACGATGTAGAAATAGGTCGCCGCCGACTGCCGGTTCTCGAGGATCAGGTCGGTACGGGACAGGCCCTGCGCCAGCAGCGCCAGCATGGCCAAGCCGCCCACGATGACGACCAGCGCCCGAAGGACTTCGAAGAAAAGATACGACTGAACCTTCGTCATCGCTTGGACGTAACCTGCGATCTGGGCGGAAAGTGGCAGTTGAGCAGCATTTTTCCCTAGCTAACGAGTTGCGCTGCGCGCGTCGACGCTTAGTTTCTGTAGCAAATGGAGAATCCTCACATGAAAATCTCGTTCGCCGATACGGCAAAAGCCGACATCGTGGCTTTTGTCGTTGATGAAGACGGCTCGCTTCCTGCTGCAGCGGCAGGGCTTGACGCCGCGACAGGCGGCTTGCTGACCGAAGCGCTGGAAGGCGCGCGCTTCTCCGGCAAAAAGGACCAGCAGGCACTGGTCGTGCTGCCAAAAGGCGCCCCGGCGCGCCGCGCGGTGCTGATCGGCGGCGGCAAGCCGAAGAAGCGGGATGCTCGCGTTCTCGAAGGGCTTGGTGCCAATCTGGTCAAATCGCATGCCGGCAGCGGGTACAAATCGCTGGCGATTCATGCCGACAGCGCCGAGGCGGCGAGCCGCATGGCCATCGGTGCGAGGCTCGCCAGCTACCGGTTCGACACCTATTTCACCAAGCTGAAGCCCGACCAGAAGCCGACCCTCAACGCCGTATCGTTCGTCGTGGACGACCCGAAGGCCGCCAAGGCTGCCTTTGCGCCGCTCGATGCCGCCGCCAGCGGTACGATCCTCGCCCGCGATCTCGTCAACATGCCGCCCAACGACCTCTACCCGGAGAGCTTTGCCGCGAAAATCAAGGAACTGGGCGAGCTTGGCGTCGACGTCGAGATCCTCGGCGAAAAGCAGATGGCGAAGCTCGGCATGGGCGCGCTGCTGGGCGTCGGGCAGGGCTCGGTCAGGGAAAGCCAACTCGGCGTGATGAAATGGATGGGCGGCAAGGAAGGCGACAACCCGGTCATCCTCGTCGGCAAGGGTGTCTGCTTCGACACCGGCGGCATCTCGCTGAAACCCGGCCCCGGCATGGAGGAGATGCGCGGCGACATGGGCGGCGCAGCGGCAGTGACCGGCACGATCCGGGCGCTGGCCGAGCGCAAGGCGAAGGTCAACGTGGTCGGTCTGGTCGGCCTCGTCGAGAACATGCCGGACGGCAATGCGATCCGTCCGGGGGACATCCTGCGTTCGGCCTCCGGCCAGACAATCGAGGTTCAGAACACCGACGCCGAGGGCCGGCTCGTCCTGTGCGATGTGCTCTGGTACGCGCAGGAGCATTTCAGGCCGAAGGCCATTGTCGACCTCGCGACCCTGACCGGCGCTATCGTGATCTCGCTTGGCCACCATCATGCCGGCCTGTTCACCAATAGCGACGACCTCGCCGACGAACTGACCAGGGCCGGCCTGACCGAGGGCGAGCGCGTGTGGCGCCTGCCGATGGGCCCGGAATACGACTCGCTGCTGAAATCGAAGTTTGCCGACATGCGCAATATCGGCGGACGGGCCGCAGGCTCGATCACGGCGGCGCAGTTCCTGAAGCGCTTCGTCAAGGACGAGATCCGCTGGGCCCACCTCGACATTGCCGGCACGGCCTGGGTCGAGGGCGAGAAGACGGCGCTGGATGTCAGCTGGGCCTCCGGCTACGGCCCGCGCCTGCTGGATCGCTGGATTGCTGACAATTACGAAGGCCAGGCGTAGAACTGGATTCCGGAAGGGGCGTTCCCCACATGAATGCCTCCTCCGATAATCGAACAGGGAAACGACCATGCCGACAGTCTTGATCACAGGGGCCAGCCGGGGCCTTGGCGCGAGCGGCGCGCTGCACCTCGCCGGTCGCGGCTACGATGTCATCGGCACCTATGCCAGCGCGTCCGCTGCCGCTGATGAAGTCGCCGGCCAGATCACGGCCATGGGCCGCAAGGCGGCGATGCTGAAACTGGATGTGGGCAATGCCTCCAGCTTCGATGCCTTTACAGGCGAGGTTCAGCGCGTGCTCGGCGAATGGGGCGCCAGCGGCCTTGACGGGCTCGTCAACAATGGCGGCTTTGGTGGCGGCGGACTGATCGTCGACACGACGGAAGAACAGCTCGACAGCCTGTTTGCGGTGCACGTGAAGGGCCCGTTCCTGCTGACCGGCAAGCTTGTGCCCCTGATGAGCCGGGGCGCATCGATCGTGAATATTTCTTCCGGCCTCGCGCGTTTTTCGATGCCGGGGCTCGCCGCCTATGCCAGCATGAAGGGCGCGCTGGAAGTGATGACCCGCTACATGGCGGTGGAGTTCGGCCCGCTGGGAATCCGCGTCAACACGCTCGCGCCCGGCGCCATCGAAACCGATTTCGGCGATGGCATGGTGCGGGACAATCCTGAGATCAACAAGATGATCGCCGGTCAGACGCCGCTCGGCCGGGTCGGCCTGCCGGACGATATCGGCAAGGCCATCGCCATGCTGGTGTCCGGCGAGTCCGGCTGGATCAGCGGCCAGCGGATCGAAGCGTCCGGCGGCATTCACTCCTAGGCGGATGATGGCAGACGCAGCGCGCCCTGAATGGTGGTTCTACCATCTCTCCCGCACCACGCTGGAACAGGCGGCCCCGCCGCTGATGGCGAAATGCCTGGAAGCCGGGTGGCGGGTGCTGGCCGTCAGTCCGAGCGCGGATCGGCGGGCGGCGCTCGATGCAGCGCTGTGGACCTATGACGACGCCTCCTTCCTGCCGCATGGCCAGGCCGAGGCGCCGGGGCTCGACGCCGCGCGCCAGCCGGTGCTGATCGCGGCCAAGCCGAAGAACGACAATGGCGCGGCGGCCCTGTTCCTGATGGACGGGGTGAAAGTGCCGGTCGATGCGGCCTTCACGCGCTGCATGATGATGTTCGACGATGGCGACGCGGAATCGCGCGGCGCGGCGCGGGAAGTGTTCAAGGCGGCCAAGGATGCCGGCCTCGTGACCCGCTATTTCCAGCAAACCGGAAAGGGCAGCTGGAAGGAGGCGGGGGTGTGAAGGGTCGCGCGCGTGGCTAGGAATCCAAAGGTCAGGCTGGCACGGCTTCGCAATATTGGCTGGACTTTGTGGGACCCGATCGGGCTGCTGGCGACGGATGCGGATTGGACCGGCTGCGGCTTTGCCGACGAATACGACACCTACCTCGTCAAGGTGGCCGGGATGGTCAGGTCGGGGCAGCCGTTTGAAGAAATTGTGGAGGCCCTGATCCGGATGGAAACCGTTTCGATGGGACTGCAGCCGGACCCGGACATGCGGGCGCGGGCAGAAGCGGTCGTCCGGGCCATCGAAAGCGATGACCAGATCTGGTCTGACTAAACCTTCTTCACGAACTCGGACTTGAGGCCCATCGCACCGATTCCGTCGATCTTGCAGTCGATGTCGTGGTCGCCGTCGACGAGGCGGATGTTCTTCACCTTGGTGCCGCGTTTCACGACCAGCGAGCTGCCTTTGACCTTCAGGTCCTTGATCACTGTGACCGTGTCACCATCGGCCAGCGGGTTGCCGTTGGAGTCCTTGATCACCTTCGCGCCGGTGTCCGCCGCCTCGCCGGGCGGCCATTCATGGGCGCATTCCGGGCAGACCAGCATGGCGCCGTCCTCATAGGTCAGTTCCGATCGGCATTTCGGGCAGGGCGGGAGCGGAGTCATGGCGGGAACCTCGTGCGGCGTGTGCCTGAGCCCCTAAGCCGCAACCTGCGCATGGGCAAGGGCAGCCTGCATGCTTGCCCCGGCGGGCGAGCGCCGCTATAGGCCGCGCAAACCTCCCAGACAGGACACGACTTCATGGCTACCCAGCGCACGTTTTCCATCATCAAGCCGGACGCGACCGAGCGCAACCTGACCGGCGCGATCAATGCCGTCATCGAGAAGGCCGGCCTGCGCATCGTCGCCCAGCGCCGCATCCAGATGACCCGCGCCCAGGCCGAGCGGTTCTACGCCGTGCACAGCGCCCGCCCGTTCTTCGGCGAACTGGTCGATTTCATGATGTCGGCCCCGGTCGTCGTGCAGGTGCTCGAAGGCGCTGACGCCGTTGCCAGGTATCGCGACGTGATGGGCGCGACCAACCCGGCCGACGCCGCCGACGGCACGATCCGCAAACTGTTCGCCAAGTCGATCGGCGAGAACTCCGTCCACGGGTCTGACTCGGCTGACAATGCGGCGCTCGAAATCGCGCAATTCTTCTCCGAATCCGACATCGTCGGCTGAGTCTGGCGCGGCCTCCAGGGGCTGCAGAGATTCAGGAAAGGGCCCGCCGCAAGGCCGGGCCCTTTTTTGTTTGCGCCGTCACGGTCGCTCGGCCTTCAGCACTTGCCCGTGAGCACCTCATCCAATTGCTCGAACGACTCGCCGAACCCGCCCGTACTTCCCGAAGCGATCGCCTCATCAAGAGCCTCCTCGGACGGGTATACGTCCCGCATGACCACCAGCGTTTCGTCCCCTCGCTGTTCGAACGTCACCGTGGTGACCGCGCCGCTGTCGCCCCCCTCCTCATTCGTCCAGACGAGGCGGGACGGCACCGTCACCTCAATGTATCGGCCGAGGAATTCCATGGGCTCTTCGGCGGCCGGGTGGCCGAACACGAACCGGTAGGTGCCGCCCGCGCGAACATCGGCTTCGCAGGAAATGAAGCTTATCCCGTATGATTTCGGCGCCCACCACCGCATCAGCAGGGCGGGTGTCGTCCACGCCTCGTAGACAATATGCGCCGGGGCGTCGAATGTCCGCGTGACGACCAGTTCCCGCGGCGACACCCGTTCCATATGTGTGAAATTCTTCATCTTGCCGGGTTCATTCACGCGTCTTTCGTCCATCGACTGTCTCCTTGCGTTTCAATTCCTCGACCACCTTGTCCAGTTCATCGAAGCGCGCGCTCCATAGCTGGCGATGCGCTTCGATCCACGCCGCCTCTTCCTCCAGCCGGCGTGGGCCGAGCCTGCACGTCCGGACGCGGCCGACCTTCTGTGTCCTGACGAGCCCTGCCTGCTCCAGCACGCTGACATGCTTCTTCATGCCGGTCAGGGTCATGTGGAACCTGTCAGCCAGGTCCGTGATCGACGCATCGGCACGCCCGAGCTGCTCCAGAACGCCGCGGCGTGTGGCGTCCGAAAGGGCGCCGAAGGCGGCATCGAGGTCGGCTGTTGCATACTGAACCATTAAGTTCAGTATGTGCGAACAGATCGGCAAAGGCAAGGGGGAAACGAACGCGCGCTATTCTGCGCCGGGTTCCGGGACATCCACATTCCAATCGCGCGCAGTTCATTCGCGACGAGGGGCGAGAACGATTCATGGGCCGCCAGGATCACTTGCTGGTCGTCAAGTTGCTGCTGCAGGAAATTCAGGTCCCGGGCCTGCCCGGCAATGCTCTCCTGCATGTCGGCGTACAGGTGGATGAGCGTACCCCGTTCAATGACCCGTTCCAGGCGCGCGGCATTCCAGTTGGCAACCTGGATACCGATGAAAACCCCGAACACGACGATGGCGAAGTCGATCCCGACGGCAAACCAGTTCTATCCCTGACATGTTGCGTCACGCGACCCAACAGCATCCGTTCCCCCAAAAATCATCTCCAGCAATACCGGTGAAGGAATGCCACAGGAATGGCAAACCGGTATGTAGGCCCGGACCGGAAGCCGGATGGGCTTGATGTTTGGAGGGAGCAGGAGCCAGCGGCATGGTCGGGCCTTCTTCAGTTGGGTGGCGAGTGTCTGTTCTGCGGCCTGGGCCGACATTGCAGGATCACGACCAAGCGGCAGCAAATCGCCGACAACTGCCATTGAGGCGGGGTGGCTATCCGATCAGAATACGGCCCGGCGGATAGGATGTTCGCGGCGGAGTGCGTGTCGCGAGGAAGAAACCCAGTGTTAGAGGTCCCACTCGGCCGAGGAACATCACGATCATGATGACGACCCGGCCAAAGGTGTCGAGCTCCCCTGTCGTGCCGCGGGACAACCCTACTGTTCCCATCGCAGAAGTTGTCTCAAAGGCAAGATCAACGAAATCTCCGTCATGCGAAATCGTGATCACAAACAGAGCGGTGATCACAAGAAACAGCATTGTCACGGTGACAGCCAACACTTTGAGAAGCTCTTCGACGCCTATCGATCTGCCAAATGCCTCGACGTTGCGCTTGCGCCGGAAGAAGGCATAGGTCGCGAGAATCAGAACAACGAACGTGACGACTTTCATTCCGCCAGCTGTTGATGTTGAACCGCCGCCTATCACCATCAGGCACATGACCATAAAGGACGTGGAGTCGTGCAGGCCAGCGATATCGACACTGTTAAAGCCTGCCGTTCGCGTCATCACAGCTTGAAACCAACTCGCGGTTACGCGCTCACCATCGCTTTCAAGCCCACCGAGTGTCGCCGGATTGGTCCATTCAAGGGTGGCAAAGCCAAAGGTCGACAAAACAAGCAATGCTGCAGTTCCGGACAACATCAGCTTCGAGTGCATTGTTAGTTTGCGCCAGGCGCGGTGCTGCCAGATGTCAGACAGAACACTGAAGCCAATTCCGCCAATGATCACGAGTAAGGGCACCGTCACGTTGACAATGGGGTCTGACACCCACCGGGTAAGGCTGTCAGCATGCAGGCCGAACCCCGCATTGTTGAACGCTGAGATTGAGTGAAACAACGCTTGCCAGAGCCCTTCACCCCAACCGAACTCAGGCACGAAAACGAAAGCCAAGAACGTCATGCCTGCCAGTTCGCAAAGTACCACAACCTTCAGGATTGTTAGCCCGAGTCTTGTCACGCCACCGATCGATGTCTGATTGAGGTCTTCCTTAAGATACATCTGCTGCGGCAGCCCCATCGGAATGCCGAGCACGGACAACACCATCAGCGCGAACGTCATAAGCCCGAGCCCGCCAAGCTGAATCAGTAACAAGATGACGGCCTGTCCAAAGTGAGTGTATACAGTGCCAGTGTCGACCACGACGAGCCCGGTCACTGTCACAGCTGAAACGGCAGTAAAAGCAGCGTCTGACCAGCTCACATCGACTTGCGTTGCGATTGGAGTCTTGAGCAGCAATGTGCCCAGAAGGATCAGTACAAGGTAGAGCGCTGCAAGCGTCGCAGGCGGCGACAAGCGTATATCGCCTCGCCTGCTGACGGGCGCTCTGCGGATCTTTCCGCCATTGCGCGCCATCAGATATCGTCGCTCAGTTCGCGGAGTTCTTGTTTGCGGCCGAGAAGGATCAGCAGGTCATCGGTATGCATGACTGTGTCCAGCGTCGTACACGCAACGAAATTCGAACCCTTCATCATCCCGAGGCATTGAATCTCATTGAACCTCGAGAACTTCAAAGCCGAGACCGGCTGGCCATCAAGGCGTTCAGGAACGACGACGTTGACTACTGAAAATCCGTTTCCAAGACTGACATAGTCGCGAACGATCGGGTTATGCAGCATTTGCGCTACATGCTGGCCGACTTCCTGTTCAGGCAGGATGACCCGGTCAGCGCCGATCTTCGTCAGAATCCTATGGTGAGTGCGGTGCTGCGCCTTGACCCAAACTGTGTCTATGCCGATCATTTTGGCGTTCATTGTCGCCAACACGCTGGCTTCCAGATTTTCACCGATTGCGATGACCGCGACATCGTAGTTTTCGAGCCCTGCTTCTCGCAGGGCAGCTTCATTCCGCGCATCCGCGATGATCGCTTCAGACAATCTCGGCGCTTCGCGCGAAACGTTCGACTCGTTTATATCAATCCCGAGGACATGATTGCCGAACCGCATAAGTTCGGCGGCGACGGTCCGGCCGAAGCCGCCCAGACCGATGATCGCAAATGATCGTTTGCGTGCCAAAGAAGGCTTCCTTACGCCAGCGTTACATTCGGTCGGCGGCCATACTTCATTCAGTGCAGTTTGGAAAGTCCAAGTATCGCGGTCGATCGAGCGGCGGGGATCGTCCTCGGCGATACTGGACTGGTTGTGGTTCGCTTTCTCTAGTCAGGCTCTGAAAACGGAGAGCGGACGCTGATGCGTCAATATTCGACAGGTATCGCACTTCCCGTTTCCGGAACGTCATAACGCAAGCTCAAAATAGCCCGGGCGGTCACGCAACCGAGGAAATACTGTTTTCGCGACCGACATAAATCGCCCGGATCAGGATGGGCACCGGCAATTAAGGGCCAAACCTAGTCATTCGTGGCGCGGGATATCCAATTCTTCACCAACACCAAGAGCCGGACGGGCATTTGGCCCTCCGGGTTTGCGGGGTGAAGCGAGCGGGGGATGCAGGTCCGCTGGCAGTGTCTTGGGTTTAGGGAAGTCAGGTAGCGACCCTGCCTCCCCCGCTTGCCGCCACCCGTGGACGCCGGGCAGCCACGCAACTGTGCCAAAGGCGCAGGCCGGACGGATTGCCGGACGGGGACCTGTTGCGGCGGCTGGCGCAGGGGTGCGGAGAGACCCGGACATGTCCCCCGAAAGGGCGAGTGTCAGGCGCGGGCAGCGATGATCGCGCAGGCCTTGGCAAGCGCCTCGGGATAGAGGCGGTGCTCGACCGGCAGGAGGCGGGCGGCGAGACTGTCGGCACTGTCGCCGGGCAGGATCGGCAGGCTGGCCTGCT
>JBGSKI010000282.1:0-56739 GCA_041741315.1 Hyphomonas sp.
CCTCAAGGCCGAAATCCGCACCTCAAAGCAACGCCTGCGGGACACCGCCATCCGCGCCCGCCCGGCCCTGAACCGCCTCCTTCAGCAGCGCGCCGCCACGCTCGCCGCGCAGGGCAAACTGCTCGAGACCCTGTCCTACCAGTCGACCCTGAACCGGGGCTATGCACTCGTCCGCGACGACGCCGGCAAGCTCGTCCGCTCCGCCACCCCTGCCGCCACCTCTGCCAGCCTGAAGATCACCTTCGCCGACGGCGACGTCACCGCCACACCCAACGGTTCACCCCCCCAGAAATCAGCCAAACGCCCCCCCAAACCCGGCCAGGGCTCGCTGTTCTGAGGTCCGGCAGCGTCATGGCGGATGTCCGATTATTGACCCTCGCGATTCCGGTGTGAAGGAACTTTCCGGGCCAGCAGGAACCCGCCGATCGTTGCACGCCGGTTTCCGTCAATCTGCCGCGCAATTCAATTTTTCGGAGACCGGCATACCCTGCCTCAGGTGCTCGTTCATGCATCGACGGGCGTACCAGCGGGCGTCAACGCAGTGTCGCAAATCGTGAGCCCAACCCGCCATTTTGCCCGCCAGTCTGCAGGGCACCGACGGACACTCCTGCACTCCCAGCGTATTTTGACGGCGGCCGCAACATTTCCCCGAAAGCTCGATTTTAGTGGTTGCTCCTGTGGGCTTTAGGTTATTACTTAGGTTGCTGCGGATGATAGTGGGGGACTTCGCGCGATGAGCGATGACCAGTACAAGGGTTCCCTCAAGACGAACCTCAAAAAATTCCTGATCAAGATACTTGAGGAAGAATCCCGCGAAGCCCCCATCGGTGTTGTGCGCAAGGAACTTGCTGACGAACTGACGCAAGCTGTCGGTCGTGGCTTCAAGAGCGACCAGATATTACGCGCCATGACCTCTGGCATCGAAACAACGTTCAAATCCCCCCAGATCACGGAGGCTGTCTCCGGTTCCTTCGGGCCGGCGATCAACAGCGCAGCCGAAAGGACCATGGGCGAGTACATTCGCCGTATTGAAGCCCGAACCGATCTTCAGGGCATCCGGAAAGAACTGACTGAATTGCGGGCAAGCCTTGACCGCATGTCCGACGGGTCGGAGCTTGCTGACCTGATAAACCAGATGGCGGCAGTGACCGGAGATGTTCAAGGTCTCAAGCAAGACCTCGCGTCAAGCCACGCGAAACTGGACATCCTGACCATGGGCCTGCAGGGGTTGATGGATCAAGTCCAGCCGGGCCAGATCGATTTGGCCGCCATGGCGGAGGAAGCCAGGCGCAAAGAGGCTGCCAAAAAGGAAAATGGCCCTACGGGTGCGGCACCAAAGAAAACACCCAAGGAACTGGGCTTGTTGCTGCGAAGGTTCCTGCCCTACCTTGCTGTGGTCGTTCTGACCTTTCTTGCCGCGACCTGGATCGGCAATATCGGAAAGGGGAACAAGCAGGGCCAAGGGCCAATTGTTATCACGGCGCCAGACCCGCAACCCGTTGAAGCGAAAGCCCCTCCAAAGGCCGTGCAGCCCGATCCCGCAGGCAGCGATGACGAGACCCGTCGAGCCGAAGGCCTGCGCGGAGGATTCACCCTCAATTCGTCGGATGCGAAACGTGTCGAAGCAGGCCTGAAATTCCTGAGCGATGTACATGCAGACGGAAACCGCAATCCCCAGATCTGCGCCACTGAAGCGCTCTGCCCATATACACGGTTCTGGCCGGAAACCGGCGAGGTTCGGGAAATTGACAAGAAGAACAAGTTCCTGCTGGCACAGGAGGGCATCCTCTACAAACAGCGTGTGGGGGCATGTGCAGACGCATCACGAACAACCGGACAAATCGCTGCCGACGGTGTATTTGGCACGGGAAGCCTGAGCGCAGCCGAAGCGGTCTATGCGTGTGAAACAGAGGCAGGCCGCTGGAAGGTTCCTCCCCGGTGTGCTCGCGATGACGCGAAGTCGGAAATCCTTTGTAACCTGCCATCGGTTCCTTTCGCTTCCGGAGCTGATCCGTCAGCGGAAGATGCACTTGCCTTCTGGATCATCTGGACGGTTGGGGGAGAGCAGGTTGACTAGGCAGGCGGGCCCCCTTGATCTGCCTGTCTGCACCTTGGGTTCAAATTCCAGCGGACGGGACCATGGTTTTGTGGCGGAGTCGCCCGGATGCCGGCTCTCGGGTGTCGAGCGCAGTCGGCTGGACCAATATTCCCTGACTGTATTCGCGACATTTCTGCGGGAACAGGACCAGGCGCTGCCGCTCGATTTCATGGCATTCATCCCGCTGACCACGGATGCAGCGTCACGCTGGGCTTTGATCGACACCCGCGTGGAGGGACGATCGTCCACGGGGATTCTGGTTGACTCGCGCGCTGCCATACTTTCGTCAGATCAGGCCCGGCTGGGCTTCGATAGTCTTGCCCGGATACATGACGGCCTACAGCGTGGCCGTTCTGAATCTTCCCGAACGCAACCGCTTGCCTTGCAAGTTCTGCTCACCGGCGCCCCCTATGCGATCCCAACAAATATCCTCAGGATATGTGCCAAACGGGCAGGCAAACCGATCCGGGTGTTCCTGCTGTCCGGGGCGCCGGCAACCACGGCGGTCGCCCTGATGATCTGCGATGCAAGCGTCATACTGAATTCAACGATGCCAATGCTCTGCACGGCCCCTGTGCCGATCGTGTCTCAGGATTGGTCCCTGATTACGCCTCTGACCTTGAAAAGGGATACCGAGGCGCACGGCCAACCACCAAAGGGTTACATTGCCGTAGACAAGGATCTCAACATTCCGGATCTTGGCCTGACACCTGACATGCTTGCCTGGTGCGAAATATGTGAGAGCGTGGCGCATACGCGGCTTCGCCAGAACCTTATCGTCGAGACTCAGGAAGTGGCAACATTCGACGTCCGCGTCGCGGAGCTGATCTGGAACATTTCCGGCTATGCGCCAGGCCAGGTTGCGCGAGCCTTGTCCCGGCTATGTACGACCCGGTCCGATCTGGCCGATTTCGTTCAGACGGCGATTTCACGAGTTTTCTCCTGGATAGCCAATACCGGTCAACGGTCGGCCTTCCAGTCGGTTTTCGGCCCCCTCATCAAGGATGGCATGGTCGACCCGATCAGGGCACCGAACAATCGACTATTTGAGGGCCTGGTCATCGATACCCTTCTCCCGTCATTGGCGTCGGGACAGCTCACTGACGACCAAGAACTTGAAGTGTGGCAGTTGGCGGTGGAACACGTCGTCGGCGAGGAAACGGGCGCCGGCACGGCATCCGGAAATGAGTGGAGTTCGAGGTGACCGACGACAGCGACACGCCGCCGGATACTCCGGAATCCCCCAAACCGGACGAAGTGAATCCTGTTCATCCACCCGAAGATGTGGCGGGAACGGAAGAGGAGGCGTCCACGTCTGACGGCATTCAAGCGGGCGAAAGCGGTGCAGAGGACACTCCGGATGCAGATGTTCCGCAAGTGGATAGCGAAGTTGCCGGACAGCAGGACGCCACGCCGCCGGAGGCTTCACCGACGGTCATTGCTCTACCGTTCCGGCCCATACCAACACCGGTCAGTCAGCCTCCAACCTCTCCGGTGCCGCCAGTCTCTGCGCCGGAACCGGAGCCAAATCCCCATCCCGATACAATTCCTCCGGACGAGACGCCCGCGCCGTCCGAGCCGGCCGCTGCATTTTCCTATGTTGAGAATGACGAGGATGACGACGAGGACGATGCGACCCGGGCAACTGCGGTGCTTCAGGAATCTCTTGCGCGCGAGCTCGAAACGCTCGAAAAGGCCAAACAGAAATATCCAGACATTCCCATCCTCATCATGTTTGGTCTTGCCGAAAGCGGCAAATCCACCATGGCGTACAGGTTGCAGCGCGATGCAGAAAATGCCGGCCGCACCGTACGGCCCGGAGTTTGGGAAGACACTTCCGGACGAAACAAGAACCGAGCCGTTGGAACAACGGAAATCCGAGCTCACTATTTTGGTGATGTTGCCGAAAGCGCCGATCAGCAGGAACGTCTGGAGCACCAGTACATCATTGTCGATTTTCCAGGAGAGTTCTGGCGCAGCGCAGTAACGAACGGCGTCCACACGATCGACGACCCGATGCTGAAAATGATCAGCATCAGTACAGGATATATTTTCGCGCTCGAAGCCAATGAAGTCTTCTCGCGTTTCGGAAAGAAGGGCGGAGTATCGCGTGCAGAGCCGGTATCTGATCAGTACAAGTCCCTGTTCCGCAACATAAGCGATATCACAGATCTCGACGCCCGGCTGAGTGACTCGGCCCGGAAGAATCAGGATTTCAAGTCCGCTGCAGCAATGGTTCGTGACCAGATCAGGAACGGAGCCATAAACACAGTCCGGACCCCCAAACCGATTTTCGTGGCTTTCACGAAGGCGGATGCGCTTG
Organism: Hyphomonas sp.; assembly: GCA_041741315.1. Classification (GTDB taxonomy): domain Bacteria; phylum Pseudomonadota; class Alphaproteobacteria; order Caulobacterales; family Hyphomonadaceae; genus Hyphomonas. Next base: position 4,422 of record JBGSKI010000282.1, read on the forward strand.
CCGAATCCGTCATCGAACGTTTCCTTCGCCTATGCGAAGATTCGGGTGCGGAACCGCCCAAGGGCATGAAGCTGTGCTGGAAAGAGTACCAGGACTGGGTTCGATCACGGGAAGCGGTACCACATGCCGCCCCCACCGCAATTCTTTCCAAATACCACCGCGAGATGGCCGGCATCTGTCAAGGCACACCAGGCGCAATGGCGCTCGAACTCGCCGAATTTCTCGAAACCTATCAGTACCCGATCTACGGCGCACTCAGTAATGCACAGGAACTCGTGGCGCGTCTTAGCAACAATTCGAGACTGATCCGCTTCGACTTTGTTTCCCCATTCGACGGAACAAACCCTGAGCAAAAAAAAGACGGCAATCTGAGATTTGAAACCAAGCCGAATGACTCACTCGAACATTTCGGGTTGGTAAGGAACGTCGATTGGCTCCGGAAGACATCGATAGACCAGGCGAAGGGAAAAAGCCGCCTTCGCAAATTCGGTCGCTGGTTTCGACACATGGAAACAATCCGGCTGTTCGATCACTGGATCGCGTCCAGCCGGCTTCCAAACGCCGAAAACCTCAAAAAAGGAAATCCGAAACGGTTCCGGAACGGACTATCGAGGATCATCACGAAGCAACTGATCGGTAACAGGGAATGTTCCGTTCCGCCAAAGGCCTCAAGAGTCCTGCCAAGGCTGCTCGTGCTTTCGGCGCTGCCTGCCATCCTGTGCTTCTCCGGAATTGCGATTTACCATTCCGCGCAACCAAGCCCGCCGGGATTTGAAGCCGACGCAGAGCCGCCGCGTTTCGATCTCTCCTCTGCTGATATTGTCACTCCAGGTTTGCGGGCGGCGCTCAAGTCGCAGCTAGGATCAGGATTGTTAAGTTACGATGGCCAGACGGAGCCATGGATTGACATTCCAGACTCAGGCATTTCAAAAATCGTCGATCCCCCGAATGTGTCAGGAAGATTCGACACGTATTGCAGTCAGTCGGGATATCTCTGCCGGTCGGGTGAAAAAGGTGCAGTTGCGTTCCTGGAACGCGTTCGCTCTGCGGGAGAATTGGTTGGGTACCAGGCAGGCGGCTCGCTGGGGCCGGAAGATCCTATATTTGAAAAAGTCCGCGCACTGGGAACACCTCCCAGCTTCAACACCGGACTAAACTCCCAAAATTCGAAGGCGTTCCTCCCCTATCACTGGGGTCTTATCGATTTGTGGCTGTCCAATGCGCCGTCAGCAAAGACACAGCTTTCCGAGGTCATACGGCAAATCGAACACGAAACCGGCTCTTACCCATTTCGCGCTGATGGCGCGATGAACCTTGATACTGGTGCGCCCGAAACGCATTTGCTTGAAATCCTTGTTACCATCGTCAGGACGGACCAACAGACCACGCAGGAAAAGACGCTTCGCCAGAACGTCGCCCGGGTCGTCATCCTCCACTCATCCGCCCTCAATGCGCTCGGTCTTGCGCAATTGATGGAGGGGGACAGCAAGGCGGCAGAGCAAAGCTTCGCAAGTGCCGCTTATCTTGCCTCGTACCAGCGCGCGCCCACTGGGGCCACGCCAAGCAACCAGGAAGCCTGGATTGGCGCGCTTAACAATGAAGCGAATGACTTCATCCCTGTCAGCTGGCCCCGGATCGAGACGAACCGCCTGTTGGCCCGGTACCTTGACCAGTCGCGACTGAAGGCCGGAGAGAAGTCCGCATCGGTCGATGTTGCGCTCGCCCGCCAGGCAGCAAAGGATTTCGATACTCTCGCACGCATGGACAACGCCCAAGGCACAGGGCTTGCCGCTGCGCATGTCAATTCAAAGCTGCTGAATGCCCTGATCGCCGTGAACGGCAACACAATGCCGGAAAGCAGCGACGCCGCCGACTCTCGATTTACCCGCGAACAGGATTTTCCCCAAGGTCCTGCCGGAGTACGCCTCGCATCGAACGACGCGCTCGCCAGTCTCCTGCTTGGCCAGGAAGTCAGCGAATTCGGGAAAGCCGCATTGGAAGAAACGAAAGGGAATGACCTCCAATCGAGATTCCTGATGACCGCTTTGGCAGTAAGGGACGTAGTCAACGCCAATCAGGACGGCGCAGTCGGCGAGGATCTGTGGTCGTCGATTGTTGACCAGCACCTTGGAACCCTGACGCCGGATGAGCAGGAAGCCGCAGGCAGGTTCCGCGCCCGCCTTCGCAGGCAGGTCGGAGCGGCCCTCGTGCAGCAAGCAGCGCAGGCGTACCAGTCCAACGGAACGGAGAGCCGCCTCGACCTGATTGATACCCTGATCAGGGACGCGAAATGGCTCTCTGTCGAACAGAAAATCAGCCTTCGGACATTTCCTGTCCTTGGATTGGGAGCCCTTCCCGTTCTCGCCCTGCTCTTGGCATGCCTCGCATTCGGCGTCTGCCTGTTCGTCTACTTCAACAATCTATGGACCAGTTTCCGGGCGACGTTTGAGTCCAGTCATTTGTCCGAAGCCGAGCAATCCCGCTTCTTCCGTGCAAGAAGAGGCTTTGCCTGAGTCATGCAGTACCTTCTCTCAGGGTTCGCGAGTATTGCTGTTCTTTTGGGATTCCTTGGCGTCGCCTGGCTGTGCCTCCGGATACCCGGTCGCCCGGTCAGCGTCAGTGAAGTGGGCGTGGTAGTCGCGACGGCGCTGATCGTCGCAATGGTTTCACTGCCGGTAATGAGTGTATCAGGCCCCCTGACGGATGCAGCATCCGAACGAAGCAGAGGATTCGGAGGCAATGCAGGGCGGATCCGAGCCGACGACCTGCGCATTTCCTTGTCCGGATTGACGGTCCGGCCGGAATACATCGATGGCGTAACAATCGGGGGAAATGCGGAAACAGACTGGATTCATGTCAGCGGACTGGCGGACGGATTTGTTTCGTTCGAATCCGGTGCGGACGATGCAGCAGCGTATGTAGATATTGCCATATCGACTCCTCGTTATGGAAATGGCAGCGTGGCAAGCGTGGAACGTGTCGGCGCACTTGCGTCCCATGAGCGGTTCATCGGCAGCATACCAGTTCCTGAGAACATGCCCATTTGTGTCAATTGCAAGAGCGAAGGTCTTGCGGTCGAAGACCAGTGCATCGTGACGGCGCCGGGTGCGGGACATCGCCGGAGCTTTGGCATGGACGGAGTGGAACTTGTAGAATTTCCTCACCGGACTTTGCGCTTCATTCCACTGACCGCGAATTACAAATTGAAGCAGCGGATCTTCAGTATCCGAAGTTTTGCGCGGTCGGCGCCCACAGGCAATGCACCTGCCGCATGCGAAGAGTTCATTGAAGGCGCCAAGCAGGCTGATATGCCGACCGGTTTTGTCTATTGGCCTGCTTCCGGAGGAGGTCTTCAGGGCATCTTGCTGGACCCCGCGTCGGCTCTATCTCCGGAGAGCGTTCCGGAAGCGCGGGAGTTCATCCGGTTGCTCCGCGGTGGCCCGCCGGTTCGCCTCCGGCTGTATCGCGTGCGATATGCGGAAATCGGAGGGAGCCTCCAGCCCGACGTGGACGAGGATCTCTTCGAGCGGATCGCGGAGCGGCGAAGTTTCCAGATCGCGCTGAGGGAAGATGGTGCTCTGTCGATCGCCTACGACACGCCGGAATACACACAAATTCACGCCCGGAACATAGCCAACGCCATCAAGGCAAAGTCCGGGCCAACCAAGATTCATGAGCCGTTGCTGGTCATGTTCGACAGCACAGGTCTGATTGAATCGAGTGCCAGTTTCGCAGACGCAGTCGTCAAATTTGACTCTCTGGGAACGAACATCGCGCGGGCGACGACTGGCAAGGTCAGTATTCCCATCCTGCCTGCACGCCGAACGGATCTCGATAATCACTTTATGGTTCCACAGCGCGCGGGGCAAACCGAAGGCGCCGCCAATGTGACATGGGGAAAGCCGTTCCAGTTAGGACGGTCTGTCCAGATTACGCTCAAGATCGACAAACTCGACAAGTTTGCGAAACTCTCACCGGCAAATTTCGTTCTCGCCATTTGCGGCATCGGCTTCATGTTTGTCTGCCTTTGGTCGATGCCGTCCGATCGATCGTCAGTTTGCGTTGTTCTGGCGCTGGGAGTTCAGGCGCTGCTTGCCTTGAGACTGCTGATCAGTCTGTCCGGGGAGTTCGTTGACGCCAATGTGTCGGCTTCTTCAACTGCAGCGACGTCTCTGATGCTGTTTTGTGCAGTGCCCATCGTCTTGCGGTGGGCATCAGGTTCGCCCCTGTCCGTTTTGCAAATATTAAGCGCCACACTGACCTTGGCCTTCATGGTCTTTACACTGATGGCCGCAGGTGCAATTGCACTTCTGGCATGGATCATGGTTGCATCGGCGGTAGGTGCAATTGTGGTGGCTGCGTTACAACAAACGCTGTTCCGCAATGTCGGGTTGCGCCTTCCTCTGGAGGCAATCCAAGCGTATTTCCATGCGAATCGGTCACTCATATGGCCTTTGCTCGTTTGCGCATTGTTGGTTGGCGTACGAGTTCTCCTTGCCGTTGCAGGCCTCAAGGAATCCTTTCCCATCCTGGGGACACGCATCTCCCACTCCATCTGGTACATTCCAGGCGCAGTACTTGTGATGGCGCAGATGTGGTCGCTCCGCGAACATTTCGAAGCCGATGGCCAGGGCATGAAGTACTTCCTCTGGGTCCTTCTTGCATTCGCTCTGCTGTATATCCTTCCGGCAATCCTGATAAGCGATGTGGGCATTGTCGTCTTCGGACTCGGGCTTCTCTTCTATGTCATGCTGGATTCTGTCGAATGGTCGCAACGAGCGGACCTCTTGGGAACCCTGGGCGTATTTCTCCTGTCAGTCGTCATGTTCTGGAGTGCTCTGAACTGGCTCCAGGAAGGGAACGGACTGGCTTGGGCAGGATTGGGCTTGTCCAGCGCTGGCGCACTTGCCGGACTGGCCCTTCACGAATTCATTCCGCGAACGAACGGATTTGCGCCGATACTCGGCAGACTTCGCTGGTCGCAGGGCTTTCTCACCATTATGGCGTTGCTCGTCACCTTCAATCTGCCCACGCTCGACGGGGGCAAACCTGTTCAATCGCATGTGCAGGCGGACGCTGAAAAACATGCGGCACTCGAACAGCAAATGGCGCACGACCAGAACGTTCTCCGCCTCCTGTTCGTGCTCGACCCGGACAGAACGCGGGAGTTCGGAACGTCCCAATCGGAGGGTCTGAGTGCAGCCCTGGCACATTACGCAGACTATACCGACTGCCCGAAGGGAGAGGGCTGGGGCTGCCGGCTCGTAGGTCAGACATTCCTCGGCGTTCCGAAGCCGACCGAACTCCTGGCTGTCCACATGGATGACAATGTCAGCGCCATACATCTCACGGCGCAATTTGGCCGTGCGGCCGCTGCCGCCATGATACTCATGTTGCTGGGAATTGCCGCAGTGGTCGGCAGTGCGAGGCCGACGGGAGTGGCCACGCGCAGCGAGACAGCAGGCATGCCCAAGGACGTCGCGTCTTTGCGGCAAACGCTACAGATCAATTCCATGATGCTGGCCTGGATGGTGGCGTTTGTTGCCCTCTTCATGATTTTGGCCAATTACCGGGTCGTTCCGTTTACGGGACAAAACATATTCTTTCTGTCGGCTGCGTCGGGCAGCGACGCACTGTTCAGCCTGACAGTCTTCACGCTCATTGCATGCGGAATGCGGGAGGGCAAACCAGATGCCTAGCCGTTTCCATGGCACCGAAGAACGCGGCCGCTTTTCTGCCCATGGTTTGACCGGAGTACTGGCACTCGCCTTCGTCGTCCTGTTGGTCCTTTTTTACCAACGGGAGAAGCCGGCCGAACGGGTGTTCTCCGCCAACGGATATACGCACGCCGTCGAGACCCACCTGCTCGAATACCTTCGATACAATTCCGATCCCGGGCCGGACGAACGCATAGTGGAACTCACTGAAGCGGGCGTGAATTCGGATGTCATCTGGAAATTCTACAAGAACTCCTATCTTCAAGCTGATATCGCGGCCAACGATCCAAAGCTCTGGAAGATTGGCAATAATGAGGTCAGGGGCGTCGACAGCAATGCCCACAACGTCCTCTTGCCTATCCGCTCGGCGGACCATTGGCATGGTGCAATCACCTTCTCATCAGAAAACCGCCCGTCCGGTGAACTGATCGGTGGTGATGTTGCCTCGCAATCCATTGTGATCGAACCAGCGTCACATTTCGGACTCGACAATTCACGCATGCGGCAGGTTCCTGCATCGAATCTCGCTTGGAATGGTGCGCGGCGTGGAGAAATAATCGGGCTCACGGACTCGAACGGCCAGATCCTGGCAGAGGTTTTCCTGATCGGCAACCAGATCGTTATTCAGCGGACAGACAGGGGAGAAAACTCGGTCCGGGTTGACGGCGACGAACTCGATGCGCTCGAATACCGGACGATTCCGGCAGGTGCGGAGCTCTACTTTGAAAACCCGGCAGGTACGTCTGCGATCTTTACCAGCCGCGGTGTGAGAGGATCCGACAATACACTATCTGCCTACAAATCATTGATCGGCCGAAGTTTTGACAAACGTCTCAAGGACTTCTCCACAAGCCTTGTCGGAGACATGGATAAGCTGATCAGCGCGCAGGAAGCCGGGCGATCCGGCGCCGATGCCGTGAGCCGGAAGCTGATTGGTCTCGATATCGGCGTCACGCTTGATCCGGAGCTCAGTTCCAGCATTCAGGCAACCTTGGAAACCGCGATGGCAAGGGTCGGAGGGGACGACGAACCCCTCCCCGCCAGCATTACGGTGATGGATGCCCTGACAGGGGAAATCCGGGTGATCGCAAGTACCCCGACCGGCGTGGACCAAGATGAAAATGTCGTCGCTTCTCTTCGAATGAACCAGAACTTCGTCAATCACCCGATCGGTTCCGTTGCAAAGCCACTGATCGCGGCAGCGATCGTCGACACGTGGCCCTCGCTTGCGAACTTGAATGTCCGGAACACGAGTGAATTAGATGAGGACGGAAAACTGGTCCTGCGAAACGTCGCGGGACTCGAACTCGACGACCCGATCAACCCGGGCGGCAATGCCGCCGAATGGGTAGATTACAGAACGTTTCTGAAGACGTCTTCCAATTCCTACGCGGCAACCCTGATGGTTCTTGCAATGGGCACCGATCCCGAAGCAGGCGAACATGGCGCACCTTCCGTAGTCCGCAACTTCGTCTTCAGAGACGCTGTGCCGCCTCCGGACTACAGGCAGATCCCTGCGCCCTATCCATCCAGGTATTTCGACATCCAGGGGCGCTATGCCATCAACATCGCGGCAGCGCTCCAATGGCCACAAGAGCTGAGCGACCTCTACGGAATTGACGTCGAGGAACGGCAGTTTTCAGGAACACTCACGACAGGCAATGATCCTCGCTGGCAGAAGTCGGTATGGGGACCGCTCTTAAAGGACCTCGACAAGAGCGACCCAAGCCTCCTGGATAACCAGCAGGGCCTGTTGAGATCACTGTCCCCAGAACGTGTCAACCTGTCCCTGAACTCGTCCTCGGATGTCCGCAACGACTTGATCTCGATGATCCTTGGCGGCGGCCAGTCGCGCTGGAACTCCATCAAAGTCGCAGAATCCTACGCGCGTCTTGTCACTGGCCAGCCCGTAAACGCGACCTTCATTCAAGAAGCCGCTTCGGAAAAAGCTGACAAGAAGGTTGTTAAGGTTTCGTCAGCGGATTGCTCAACTCCGATCGACCCCCAGGTCGGACGGCAACACGATGGCATCTTCTGCGAAACAACGCGCAGAGTGACCATGGATGGCCTCTATGCGGTCGCGAATGAAATTGGCGGGACGGCTTCGGCCTTGCGTCCGCAAGCCATCGCAAACACGCGCGCTGTTGCAGGAGCAGAGCGCTATGTATGCGTGTTTGCGAAAACGGGAACGCCGGATATTCCGGAAACGTACCAGAGGAAGATCGACCGGGCCGTCACTGCGCTGGGCGACGCGAACGGGCAATACCTGCGGGTTGCTGAGCAGGTGGGACTGGATGGCAGAACCATACGCCAGGTGAACGTGCAATTGTCCGGCGACGGCGGCGTCATCCGGTTTGACGCCCCCAATTATGTCGCGACTGTCACCGCTTCGCTCAAAGGCGATGAAAACATCATGCGCCATCTCGAATACAACAAGGTCTCCCCAGAAGAACTCGCCGCCCACTTGTACAGGTTCAACAATGCAACATCGGCGCAACGGAGACGGGAAATACTGGATGTCTCATCCAACCGCGTGCGCGGCCGTTCAATCCGGATTGCCTCCGGACCTCCGAGGTATGGAAAAGGTTTGGCTTATGTCATCGCCGCCTACGAGAAGGCCGGTTCCGTATTTACCGACGATGAATTCTGCCGAAAACGCGCCTATGATGCATTGCCTGAAAAAGCGTTTGCAGTCGCCATAAATGTTCCGGTGGCGTTGCCAGAGAAATCGCCCATTGCGACAGTGCTTGGCGCGGATGTGATGGAACAGATTTCCAAGCGGTACCTCAAGCCATGAAACAACCATCGCGCTTCCAGGACTCAAACGCAGGCCAAGTCAGCGCCTACTATATTTCCTCCTGCTTGGCGCCGCTGCTATTAATCTATGTCTGCCTGTCCACAATCTCCGACATTCGAGGGAATTCTGCGGAAATTTCTCGGGAGGCTGTACCGGAGAAAACGGTATTCATTGTCGTTGACACGACCCTGATCGCCCCCGCCGCCGACGGAAAGCTCCCGACATGGCTTGAATTCCACAATACCTATGGTCTCGAATACACGTACCTGAAGACATCTTTGGAGCACTATAACCGTCAGACCAGCAGCAAGGCGACGGAATCAGACCCCCTACCGCAGAACCAGCAGATCAAGATTTACCTGAGGGAAGACTTGGACCTCGAAAAGCGGGACAAACCGTGAAGGCCAATTCTCGCGGCCAATTTTTGTCCTTGTTCGGCTTCGACATGCGCACTTTTTCAAGGTCCTCCGCATCATGTCGTCCAATAATTCTGGACTGGCTTCTCCCGTGACGCTCGACGCGCGGCCTGGTCATCTCGATTCTACATGCGTGGACATTGCCTTTGAAACGGTACATCGACCGTTGACGCCAGCATCCGCTGACCGGCATACAGCACGGGCATGACAGATGATGCCCCAAAGCCGGAAGCCATTGCATCGGGACTGCCGACCGGCTTCATTCCGCTCCAGCAAGCACGTGAGTTGCTCGGAAAAAAGCGCTATCGCGAGGCACATGCACTGTGCCGCACACTGGTCGAACGGGACCCGTTTTGCGCCGATGCCTATTACGTGATGGGTATCATTTCCTACGAGCATTCCGATTTTGAGCGCGCGCTCAAACTGTTTGACGTTGCCATCCAGACAGGACACCCGGAACCCGGCCCGCATGTCCAGGCGGCACGCTGCTGCGCCAATTTGAGCCGGCCCAAAGCAGCATTGACGCACATCGAAGCTGCCAAACAGCTCAATCCCGCAGACAATTACACGCTGGCCTCCATAGCCGCGACGCTCAGCCGGCTGGAGCGTCATGAGGAGGCGGCAAGGTATCACCGCAAGGCGACACTCGCCGCCCCGAATGATGCGCTGAGCTTCTTCAATCTCGGTTCAACGCTTCAGTTTACCGGTGATTTCCATGACGCGCGGGAGGCGTACCAAAATGCCCTCCGGCTCAATCCGGGATTCACTCCTGCGCGAGCGCATCTCAGTCTGATCACACAGCAAACGCCGGAACACAATGATCTGGCATCGCTGCAGGAAGCCTGGCAACAGCGGCATCCCAAGGATGCCGAAGGGGGCCTGCAACTCGCGCACGCCATCGCGAAAGTGCATGAGGATCTGGGCGACCTGGAATCCACGATGGACTGGCTCGACCAGGGAAAGGCCCTGATCCGCGAATTGGTTCCAGACCGCAAGGCGCAGGACAAGGCCACTTTCGAAGCCTCGAAATTGCTCGCCCATGTTCTCACTCCGAATGCGCAGACGACGGACGATGGCCCTCTGTTCATCGTTGGCCTACCACGTAGTGGAACCACGCTTGTCGACCGCATCCTTTCCAGTCACTCCATGGTAATGTCCGCAGGAGAGCGACCTGAGTTCGGTGCCTGTCTCTTGCGGGGCACAGGGGAGGTCGGCCACGACGTGCTCGACCCCAGGGTCATTTCCAAAGCATCAGAGATTGAACTCTCCGTAGTCGGAAACAGCTACACTGAAAGTGTCGGTGCAATCCTGGAAGGAGCGCAGCGCTTTACCGACAAGATGCCGATCAATGCATTTCTCGTTCCCGCGATTCTTGCCGCACTTCCCCATGCCCGGGTCATCTGCCTGCGGCGCCACCCGGCAGACAGTGTGCTGAGCATTTACCGGCAGCTTTTTTCGGCAAGCATCCACTATTACCGTTACGCCTATGATCAGGAAGCCCTCGCCGAATATGTGTCGGCATTTTACGATCTCGTCGACACCTATCTCCAGACACTTCCGATATCGCGTTTCATGGTGGTCGACTACGAAAACCTGGTGAACGGGCCGGACGTTGAAATAAAGCGCCTTCTGGACTTCAGCGGGCTCGAATTCGAGCAGGCATGTCTGGATTTCCAGAACAATCCCGCGCCAGTCTCAACCGCCAGTGTCGCCCAGGTACGCCAGCCGATTTACACGTCCTCAAAGGGACGCTGGCAGAAGTACGAAGCCTACCTCCAACCTGCTCTGAAGATTCTCCGTGAGAACGATCGTTTGGAGCAAGGCCACTAGCCCGCCTTCCTCAAACCTGTAATGGCAGAATGCCTGGCAGGTTCAGCTTGTTCTCCCTGGCGCATTCGAGGGCGGACTCGTATCCGGCGTCTGCGTGGCGCATGACGCCCGAGGCCGGGTCATTCCAGAGGACGCGGGCGATCCGCTTGTCGGCTTCCGCTGTTCCATCGCAGCAGATCACCATGCCGGAATGCTGGGAGAAACCCATGCCGACGCCTCCGCCGTGGTGGATCGACACCCAGGTCGCGCCCGATGCCGTGTTTAGAAGGGCGTTCAGAAGTGGCCAGTCGGAGACGGCATCGGAGCCGTCCTTCATGGCTTCGGTCTCGCGATTGGGCGAAGCGACAGAACCGGAATCCAGATGATCGCGTCCGATCACGATAGGTGCCGACAGTTCGCCTGTCCGCACCATCTCGTTGAAGGCCAGCCCCAGCTTGTCGCGGACACCGAGGCCCACCCAGCAGATACGGGCCGGCAGGCCCTGAAACGGAATCCGTTCCCGTGCCATATCCAGCCAGTTGTGCAGGTGGGGGTCGTCAATCAGTTCACGGACCTTGGCATCGGTCTTGTAAATATCGTCCGGATCGCCAGACAGGGCGCACCAGCGAAACGGCCCGATGCCCCGGCAGAACAGGGGCCGGATATAGGCAGGCACGAAGCCCGGGAACGCGAACGCATCGGCCAGTCCTTCGTCCTTGGCCACCTGCCGGATATTGTTGCCATAATCGAGTGTTGGCACACCGGCATTCCAGAAGTCGACCATCGCCTGGACCTGAACCTTCATGCTCGCCCGGGCGGCCCGCTCCACGCGCTTTGGGTCCGCCACTTGCGCCTTCCGCCATTCCGGGATCGTCCAGCCTTGCGGCAGGTAACCGTGCAGCGGGTCATGTGCGCTGGTCTGGTCCGTCACGATGTCGGGTCTTACGCCGCGTGCATGGATTTCGGGGAAAATGTCAGCCGCATTGCCGATCAGCGCGACAGATTTGGCCTCGCCCGCCGCCGTCCAGCCGGCGATCATGCCGAGCGCCTCATCGAGGCTGGATGTCTTGGCGTCGACGTAGCGGGTGCGAAGCCGGAAATCGACCCGCGTCTCGTCGCACTCGACCGCGAGGCAGCAAGCACCCGCCATGACCGCGGCGAGTGGCTGGGCACCGCCCATCCCGCCTAACCCACCCGTCAGTATCCAGCGCCCCTTGAGATTGCCGCCATAGTGTTGGCGCCCGGCCTCGACAAATGTCTCGTATGTACCCTGAACGATGCCCTGAGACCCGATATATATCCATGACCCGGCGGTCATCTGACCATACATCGCGAGACCTTTCTTATCGAGCTCGTTGAAATGATCCCAATTGGCCCAATGCGGAACAAGGTTCGAATTGGCGATCAGGACGCGAGGTGCGTCCGCATGCGTGCGGAACACGCCGACCGGCTTTCCGGATTGCACGAGCAACGTCTCATCGGCTTCGAGCGCTTTCAGGCTGGCAACGATCCTGTCGAAATCGGCCCAGGTTCGTGCGGCCCGCCCGATACCCCCGTACACGACCAGTTCGTGCGGGTTTTCAGCAACATCCGGGTGCAGATTGTTCATCAACATCCGCATCGGCGCTTCGGTCAACCAACTCTTCGCCGTTATCTCGCTTCCGGTCGCCGGGTAGACATCGCGCATGTTGTGGCGTGGGTCGATCATGATCTGCCTCTCAATTGGAATGCCGCGTCCTCGAGTGCCTTGAGGACCTTGGCAAGATGGACACGGACGCGCCCGGCCTTGGCATCGTCATAGTCGAAGGGGAGTGTTTCTGTTGCAAGATAGGTCGACTGCGCGAGTTCCATCTGGATCGCGTGCATGCCGTCGGCAGGCCGGCCATAGTGACGTGTCGTCCAGCCGCCCCGGAATCGGCCGTTCACGACCATGGAATAGTCCAAAGCACGCCGACAGGTCGCTTCGACGACATTTTCAAAAGCCGGATCGCAGGTCGCGCCATGGTTCGTTCCGATATTGAAATCCGGCAGGGTCCCGGCGAACAGGTACGGCGCACGCGACCGGATCGAATGGCAATCGTACACCACGGCCACGCCATGCGCCGCTCTAATGCGCTCAAGTTCTGCGCGCAGAGCGGAATGATACGGTGCATGCCAGGCCACGCGCCTTGCCTCGATCTCGTCTTCTCCAGGCGGATCGCGCCACAAGGGCTGCCCGTCGAAATCGGTCATCGGCACCAGCCCGGTCGTATTCTGTCCGGGATAAAGGCTCGCGCCCGACGGGTCCCTGTTGGCATCGACGACATAACGGTGAAAATTCGCCTTTACCCTCGTCGCGCCCGGTAAAAGGCCGTCGTAGAGGCGGTCGACATGCCAGTCCGTATCGGAGAGCGTCTGTCCAAGCGGGGTGAGGCGGCTGGCGATGTCTGTGGGTACGAACGTACCGCTATGCGGCATTGCGAGCACGACAGGTCCGTCGCCGCGCTGTACGCTGACCGGGGTCATGCCGTGATTCCATCAATCGACGGCGGCAACCCGGCTGCTGCTGAGAAGTCTCCGTTCGCAACCATCAAGGCGACCTGTTCCAGGTCCGGGGCCATGTAGCGGTCGGTCGTCAGCCGGCTGACCTTTGCGCGCAATGCCGCAACCGCCTCTCGAAGCGCTGGACTCGTTTCCAGAGGCGCACGGAATTCGATACCCTGCGCGGCGCACAGGAATTCGATCGCGATGATCATACCCAGGTTCCGGTTCATGCGTTCAAGACGTCGCGCACCATGGGCGGCCATGGAAACGTGGTCTTCCTGATTGGCCGATGTCGGCGTTGAATCGGTCGAACACGGATTGGCCAGGTGCTTGTTCTCGCTCATCAGGGCGGCCGATGTCACTTCTGCTATCATCATGCCCGAGTTCAGTCCCGGTTCCGGCGTCAGGAAAGGCGGCAGGTCGAACGAGAGCGTCGGGTCCACCATCAGAGCGATGCGGCGCTGCGCGATGGCACCGATCTCGGCAATCGCCAGCGCAATCTGGTCGGCGGCGAAGGCGACGGGTTCGGCATGAAAGTTGCCACCCGAAACGATCTGCCCCGTCTCGACCAGAACCAGCGGATTGTCAGACACCGCATTCGCTTCGACCTCAAGCGTCCGTCCGGCAAAGTCGAGCAGGTCAAGCGCGGCGCCGGCGACCTGTGGCTGGCACCGGATGCAGTAGGGGTCCTGCACTCTCGTATCGTCGCTGCGATGGCTTTCGCGGATCTGGGAGCCTTCGAGGAGTTCGCGCATCCCGCGCGCAATACGAATTTGCCCCTGGTGTCCGCGCAGGGCATGTATCTCCGCGAGCAAGGGTGCCGTCGAGGCCATCACCGCATCCGTCGTCAGTGCGGCCGAGACCACGCCTTGCAACACGGTACGTTTGACGGCGAACAAACCAGCGAGTGCGCACGCGGTCGAAAATTGCGTGCCATTGATCAGGCCGAGCCCTTCCTTGGGGCCAAGTGTGATCGGAGTGAGGCCAGCCTTCGAAAGCGCCTGTACTGCGGGGAGCCTCTGCCCCTCGAACCAGGCTTCGCCTGCGCCGATCATGGCCGCTGCCATGTGTGCCAGAGGGGCCAGATCGCCAGATGCGCCGACGGAGCCTTGTGACGGAATGACGGGCGTGACACCTTTCCCGAGCATGGCCTCGATTATCGCGATGGTTTGCCAGGACACACCCGATGCGCCGCGCCCGAGCGACAGGAGCTTCAGGCCCATCATCAGCCGTGTCGTCGGCACATCCAGAGCGTCCCCTACGCCGCAGCAATGCGACAGGACAAGATTGCGCTGCAAGGTCTCCGTATCTTCCGGCTTGATCTTGATGCTGGCGAGCTTGCCAAATCCGGTATTCACGCCGTACACGGCCGTTTCGCCTGCCGCCGCCGCGGCGACAATCGCCGCCGCCCTGTCAATTGCCGGACGTGCCGTCTCCGAGAGCCTGACAGATTCCCCTGTCCGCCACATGGTCTCCAGCTGGCCCAATGTTGCGGCACCCGGCATGAGAACAATCATCCCATCACTCCTGCAAACATGCGCTTGTGCAAAGGGTTGAAGCCGATCCGGTAAGCCAGTTCTGACGGATGTTCCACATCCCAAATCGCGAGATCGGCTCGCGCGCCGGCGCGGATTTGACCGCAGTCGGTCAATCCCAGCGCCCCTGCACCGTACATAGTGACGCCTGCCAGGGCTTCCTCGGGCGTCATCCGGAACAAGGTGCACGCCATGTTCATGACAAGCAGAAGCGACGTCAGGGGAGAGGAACCGGGATTGCAGTCAGTGGCGAGGGCCATTGCCACCCCATGCCTGCGGAACGCCTCGATCGGCGGGAGTTTCGTCTCACGCAGAAAATAGAAAGCGCCGGGAAGCAGGACCGCCACGCTTCCGGCGCGCGCCATGGCCTCGACGTCCTTATCCGTAGCATATTCCAAATGGTCACTCGAAATGGCGTCAAACCCTGCCGCGAGGCGCGTTCCGCCGAGATTTGACAATTGCTCCGCGTGCAATTTTACTGGCAAACCAAGGGATTTTGACCGCTCAAACACACGTCGCACTTGGTCCCGGCTGAACGCAATCCCTTCGCAAAACCCATCCACCGCATCGACCAGGCCGGCCTCGTATGCCGCGTCAAGCACCGGCAAGCAAACCTCATCCAGATAGGCATCGGCCCGGCCGGAATACTCGGCAGGTATCGCATGCGCGCCCAGATACGTGGTCTTCACGCGGACAGACCTGACGCGGCCGATCTTCCGGGCAACACGCAACATCTTGAGTTCGGACTCCATATTGAGTCCGTATCCTGATTTTATTTCGATTGTGGTCACGCCTTCAGCAATCAGCGCATCGACCCGCACCAGGGCACTCTGGAGAAGGTCTTCTTCGCTTGCCGCGCGGGTCGCCGCCACGGTCGCGTTGATGCCCCCGCCGGATTGCGCCACCTCTTCGTAGGTCGCTCCATTGAGCCGCAGTTCGAACTCATTCGACCGGTTCCCGGCGTAAACGATATGCGTGTGACAATCGACGAGACCCGGTGTGACCAGATGACCGCCGAGATCAATTGTCTCTGCGGTGACGGCTTCGGACGGAACTTCCTCCATCGGACCGGCCCACCGGATGAGATCGCCGTCGATCCAGATAGCCCCATCCGGCACCAGACCGTAGGCTGCACCGGTCTCGAACATCGCCAGAGTTGCGTGGGTCAGGAGCATGATTCTCGATTGCGAATTCCGGAATGATTTTTTATATGTCTGCACATATTAGTGAGTCAAGGAAGTTCGGGAATGACCGTTATCTCGGCAAGAACAGCCCTTCTCGACGACGGCTGGGCCAGCGATGTCCGCGTTGAATTTGACGCGTCGGGCAGGATTGTCTCGCTCCTCACCGGACAGAAACCGGTAGGATACAGGACAGGCATCCTCCTGCCGTCACCCGCGAATGTGCACTCGCATGCTTTCCAGCGGGCAATGGCCGGCCTGACCGAGCGCAGAGGGCCTGACCCCAGTGACTCCTTCTGGACTTGGCGCCAACTGATGTTCCGTTTCCTGGATCGTCTGACGCCGGATCATGTTGAGGGCATTGCCGCCTTCGTGCAGATGGAGATGCTCGAAGCCGGATACGCTGCCAATGTCGAGTTCCACTACCTGCATCACCAGCCGGGAGGCGCTGTCTACGACAGATTGTCCGAGATGTCGGACCGGATCGCCGCGGCCGCAGCAGAAACCGGTATCGGACTGTCCTTGCTGCCTGTCCACTATCAGTTCGGCGGCTGTGACGGACGCCCGCTCGGACCCGGGCAGATCCGCTTCGGGAATGACTTCGAGCGCTTCGCGAAGCTGCACGATCAAGCACGTACCACTATGGCTGCATTGCCGGGCGATGCCCGCCTTGGCGTTGCTCCCCACAGCCTGCGTGCCGTCGCGGCCGCTGACCTGATGGTGGCCAGCACTCTCGCGGGAGACGACCCCATTCACATGCACCTCTCCGAACAGCAGGCCGAAGTCGACGAAGTCCTCGCCTTCCATGGCGCGCGGCCCGTTGATTTCTTCCTTGACCAGTGCGATGCGGGCCCCAAGTGGTGCCTCATCCATTGCATCCAGATGAACGAAATGGAATCCGTCCGCTTGGCAGGCACAGGCGCCGTCGCCGGCATTTGTCCGGTCACGGAAGCAAACCTCGGCGATGGCATCTTCGGAGCGACGACATGGCTTGGCGCGGGGGGAGCGCTCGCCATCGGCTCGGACTCGAACATCCGCATTTCGCTGACCGAAGAGCTGCGTGCGCTCGAATATTCACAACGCCTGCGGGACCGGTCGCGGGCAGCGCTCGCCGAGCGGGAATTCTCCACTGGGCGGCGCCTGTTCGAGGCCGTCAACCGGGGCGGCGCGCGCGCATCGGGACGCAACAGCGCATGCATTTCGGAGGGGCGCTTGGCTGATCTCGTCGCCATCGACGATAACCACATCGATCTGGCGGGCCGCAGTGGCGACACCCTCCTCGACAGCTATATCTTTGCGGGCGATGACAGCCTCGTCACCGATGTCTGGTCGGCAGGGCGGCATATGGTGCGTGAAGGACGGCACATCGGCCGCGACGCAATCACGCGCCGGTACCGGGCCATCATGCATCAACTCGGAGACGCGTTGTGACCCAACCTGCCCGCAACAACTGGCAATCGGTGCAGGAGGAGGTCGTCCGCCGCATTCATGGCAAGGTCTGGAACCAGGGCGACCTGATCCCGAACGAAGCCGATCTTGCGCAGGAATTCGGCTGCGCCCGTGCGACCGTGAACCGCGCACTGCAGAACCTCGCCGATGCCGGCCTGCTGGATCGGCGGCGCAAGGCCGGCACGCGGGTTGCCTTGTTTCCGGTCCGCAAAGCCACGCTGGAAATCTCCCTGCTTCGCAAGGAGATCACCGACAAGGGGCACGCCTACGGCTATGCTCAGGTATCCAGAAAACACGCCGCTCCCCCGGCCACCATTGCCTCAAGGATGGGCCTCGAACCTGGTACGCGGATCCTCCATCTTGTGTGCGTCCATACCGCCGATGCCAGGCCCTATGTCATTGAGGAGCGCTGGATCAACACCGGCGCCGTTCCGGCCGCCGGAACAGCAGATTTTTCACAACTCAGCCCGAATGAATGGCTCCTGCAAAACGTCCCGTACACCAACGGGGAAATCGCCTTCTCGGCCATCAGCGCCGACGCATCCGTCGCATCCCTGCTCCAGTGTGAGGCGGGAGACGGCCTGTTCATGATTGACCGGACCACGCGCCGGGGCGATCAGGCCATCACGTCCGTCCGGCTGGTCTTTGCCCCCGGATACCAGATGAAAACGACGCTCTGACAAGCATGTCTGAAGGCGGCCTGACAGTTCCCCGCTCATGCCTTGCTCATTTTCCAAGGCTGAGCTCAAGGCTCCGCAGTCGCGAAGCGGCCACTTTGACAAGTCGCGACATGACAGTCAGAAACGCCCACATTGACTTCACTCACGAATGAGCGAATATCTCGGCCGGAGGAGAACGCGTCCCGACTGCCGGATCAATCACCGAAGCAGCGCGGACCTAATGACATGATGGCGGCGGCACTGGAACATGCAGTTCGGCGTCAGCCAGATACGGCAAATTATCTGTTCGACTCAGGCGCTGGCGACGAGAGAATCTCGGCGCTTCGATTCAAGAGTGTACGAAACAAAAAAAGCCAATGGGGAAGAGAATGAACATTGAGACCGTCGATAGCCAGCAATCACGGCCAACCGCGATGGATGGCGAAGAAAAAGCCACTACTCCCTACTCCAGCGGCTTTTACCGGTATTACGTGCTGGCGATCCTGACGATCGTTTATGTGTTCAACTTCGTCGACAGGCAGCTTCTTGTCATCCTCCAGGAGCCGATCAAGGCCGAACTCGGATTGTCTGACACGCAACTAGGTCTGCTCACCGGCTTCGCGTTCGCACTTTTCTATGTGATCTGCGGTATTCCCATTGCGCGTTGGGCGGACAAGGGCGTCCGGCGCAGCATAATCGCGCTTGCCCTCACGGTTTGGAGCCTCATGACCGCGCTCTGCGGACTTGCCGGCAACTACCTCCACCTCATGCTGGCGCGTATCGGCGTCGGAGTCGGTGAAGCCGGCGGCAGCCCCCCTGCCCACTCCATGATCTCTGACATATTCAAACCGGGCAATCGTGCGCTCGCGCTCTCCATATATTCCATCGGTATCTACATCGGCATGCTGGTCGGCTTCAGCGTGGGCGGCTGGCTCGCGGATGCATTCAACTGGCGCCTCGCCTTCTTTGTCGTTGGCTTCCCGGGCATTTTGCTCGCTGCAATCCTCTATTTCACGGTCAAGGAGCCGATCCGGGGCTGGTCGGAAGGCAAACCACCTTCATCTTCCGACGCACCGCCTATCACAACAGTTGCGCGGCTGCTCTGGACCCGGGTTTCGTTCCGCCATATTGCGCTAGCTGCGAGCCTGCAGGCCTTCCTGATCTATGGGATCGGCAATTGGCTGCCGTCCTACTTCCAGCGGGATTTCGGACTCAGTCTGACGACGGTCGGCACATGGATGGCCTTGACCGCAGGCTTCGGCGGTGGGTTCGGTTCCTTCTTCGGAGGCTGGCTTGCAGACAAGCTCGGCGCGCGCGATGTGCGCTGGTACCTATGGACACCGGCCATGCTGACCTTCCTGCTCGTGCCGGTGATTTCGGTGGCACTTACCTCGGACAAGCCACTTGTCGCCCTGATCCTGACGGCACCATTCAATTTCCTGACGGCCGCCTATCTCGGCGCGGTTATTGCTGTCTCGCACAGTCTGGTCAGTTCCCGAATGCGCGCGCTCACCTCGGCGGTGCTCTTCTTCGTGATCAACCTGATCGGACTGGGTCTGGGACCGCTCGTCGTCGGCGCGCTGAGCGACACCTTCAAAGCAAACGGAATGGAGGCGCCCCTCGCGATGGCGATGCTGCTCTGCGGCGTGGTCGGCGCACTATGGGCTTGCCTCCACTATGTCCTTGCGGCCACAAGCATCCGTGAGGACATCGCGAGACTCGAGCAATGAAACCATCCAGGGAGTCTCTGGCAGTTCTGCTCGGCGCCGTAGGGCTGCTCGTTGCTGCCTGCCAGACGGCACCGGAAGCCGTGCGGCGGACAGCACTGACCACGGTCGCTGACACATTGAGCAACGCTCAGGCGGCGGACGGACGCTACATTTCCTGGCGCGAACATCTCGTCGATGACGAGGTCACAAATGGCGGCGTACCCATTCGCGGCGGCGATGGCCTCGTGGTCGCCGATGTCGATGGCGACGGCATCCGCGACATCATCTCGGTCCACGAGGATTCAAACCATCTGCGCATCGCTTTTGGCACGGCCGATCCGGACACCTGGACCAACATCACCCTCGGAACGGGCGACGAAGTCGCTGCCATCGAGGATGTCGCTGTAGGCGACCTCAACGGTGACGGCCATCCCGATGTCGTTGCGGCGTGTGAAGAGGCGCATCTCATCTATTTCCAGAATCCCGGAAAAACACCCCGTACAACGACCTGGGCCCGGGTCATTCCAGAGGTCACTCGGAATCGTGGGTCCTGGTTGCGCGTATTCATGGCCGACGTCGACGGCGACGGCAGAATGGACGTACTGGGTGCCAACAAGGGCGCCGCCGACATTATCGATCCCTCCTTGGCTTCTGCCGCGCGGCCGACCTCACTTTTCCGGATCGACGGCGATCCACTGCAAAGTCCCAGCTGGCACGAACAGGTGCTGTCGCTCGAAGTGGTTCCAAATACCGCCACGCCGGTCGACATCGACGACGACGGTGACATCGACGTGTTGGCGGCAGCCCGCCTGCATCAGACCCTGACCTTGCTGGAGAATGCGGGGCGTCGCGAGGAGGGAGGAGTTCGAGTCGTTCCCCACCCTGTCATTATTGCGCCCGGCTTTCCGGTGCCGGTGGACTGGCGCGGAACGTCCAATGGATTCCAGACGGCCTTCGGCGATATTGACGCTGACGGGAGAAAGGACCTCGTTGTCGCGGTCTACGAGACACCCTCGTCTATCCAAGGCACTCCACTCATGGCCCGTCTCGGCTGGCTCAAACAGCCAGGCGACCTCGATGCGCCCTGGATCTACTACCCGATCGGCGACATTCTGCCTGACGTGGTGATTGGCATCGCACTCGTCGACATCGACGGCGACGGCGACCTCGACGCGATCACCGGCGGCTATTCCGGCCTGAACATCCTGAAAGGCGGGTATACCGGCGCGTCGCGCGATCATGACGAACCGAGCGTAACCGCGTCCTCTTCGGTTGGTCGCATCGCCTGGTTCGAAAATCCCGGCGACCCGACTGTTCTCTGGACTCGCCACGACATTTCCCGCCGGGTGCGCGGCATGTATGATTCCTTCATCCCGCAGGACATGAACGGCGATGGCGACATCGACTTCATCGCCACCCGCGGCAATAGCGGCGAGTATGACGGCGTGTTCTGGATTGAACAGGTCAGAACGGAACACCCGGCAGGCGCATTCACGCCCGCGCGCAGCGAGGAAAGCCGTTCCTTACCGCTTCCGCCAGCCGACTGGGCGGACCACTATTACAACACCGTTACATTTGTGGCGCCCAACAAGGCCGGGCAGAAGTAGCGCAACTCACTCGGCCGGTTCGGCCCAAAGGCCCAGCTTCAGGTACCAACCATCGCCCCTTGCGCGTTGCTCGAGGTAGTGGCGCTCGTGGAATTCGAACATGCCAGGAAAGGCATTCTTGTCGACCTCAAGCTCTTGATCGATACGTAAGAAGGACTCTCCATCACCATACGCGCGCCAGGCAGGGCCATTCACGCTCACAGGCTGACCCGTCGCGGCAAACGAAGCCCAATAGTCCACCAGAACGCCGGAGAGTTCTGCCGCTTCTTCTTTCGGTGGCTTGGGCCAAGCGGGCGGATACACGGCTTCGTCCGCGACGGTCCCGAATACGAAAGGAATCTCGCTTGCATGGAAAGCACACAGTTCCTGCGCCTGCATGGCCGGATAGCAATAATCGAAAACATAGAGATAGGAAGTCTGGCCCGCTGAACTGGCACTGCGCACGATGCGCTCCGTGGACCAACCGAACACATTGTCGCGCGCCAGGGCGAGCATCGACTCCAGAATGTTATCCGAGGGATATAGCGCCAGGAATTCGGCAGCGTCGTCGCCATGCCGCGCCTTAATGGCAGCCTGGTAATCGGATGCCGAGGCCGGCACCTGCGGCTGCAATCCGCGATATGTGCGTCCCTCGCCGCTGTTGAAACCGGCCAACACCGGCACCTGAGCAAAGGCCCCCTCGTCGAACGCCTCGTTGATCTGCGTCGGAATGATCTCTCCGTCGACCGTTCCTTGCGGAGAGAAAGCGCCAACGAAGGTCGCGCGGTCGGTCAAGTCCTGCGCATTGGCGCCGCGCGCATCCTCAAGCGAAGCAAGCTCAAGTTTTTCGAACAGGGCCGCGCCAAGGTCTTCTGCTGCTGGCAATCCATACACGGCCTTGCCGAGTTCCGGGAAGTTCCGCGTGTTGGTACTCTCGATGATCGCCTTGTCGAACAGGCTTTCTGCTTTCGGGCTGACAAGCAGATATGTCACGCTCAGCGCGCCGGCCGACTCACCCATGATCGTGACATTGTCCGGATCGCCTCCGAACGCCGCGATGTTATCGCGCACCCATTCGAGCGCAGCGATCTGGTCGCGCAGGCCGTAATTGCCCGAAAGGCCTGACCTGTCCTCCGCCATCAGGTCGGGGTGCGCCAACCAGCCCAGTACGCCCAGACGGTAGTTGATCGAGACAAACACAACACCGCGTTCAGCGTAGGCCGTGGCATCATACATTGGCTGTGCGCTGCCGCCGATACGAAGGGAACCGCCATGAATCCACACGATGACCGGCGCATTTTTTGCATCCGAAGGCGCCCAGACATTCAGGGAAAGACAGTCCTCGGAGGAAGCCTTGGGCGGATCGAAATAGACACTCGCAGGCGGAACCGGCGGCTGGATGCAGGACGGACCAAACGCGGACGCATCGCGGACACCCTCCCAGCGTTCGGCGGGCCGTGGCGGCTTCCAGCGCAGCTCGCCGACTGGCGCTGAGGCATACGGAATACCGCGGAAGACGTTGATGCCATCGACGCTACGTCCAGCAAGCTGGCCCTGATACACCGAAACGACCGGCTCGGCAGGAATGGCCGGTTTAGCAGAGTCTGCGGCAGTCAACGTGCAGGCCGCCAGTCCGACCCCAATAACCAGTGCGGCGATCAGATGGCCTATTCGATTCGGAGCACGGTAAGCAAGCATCAGACTTTGTCGCTTTCCATCGGCGCACCATACAGGGCGCGGAGCTTCAACTTGTCGATCTTGCCCGTTCCGGCAAGCGGCATCGAACCCATCCGGATGACGTTGTCCGGAATCCACCACGATGGCACTTTTCCTTTCAAGGCAGAGAGCACCTCGCTGTCATCCAGAGACTCTCCTCCGCGGAGCTCGATCAGCAGAACAGGGCGTTCGCCCCATTTAGGGTGCGCCTGACCGACGACGGCGGCGAGCGCCACCTCCGGCAAACCCGACACGATCGCCTCGATCTCGGCGGGGTTGATCCACTCCCCGCCAGACTTGATAAGATCTTTCGCCCGCCCTGTGATGAACAACTGGCCGACGTCGTTCAGCATGGCGAGATCCCCGGTCTCGAACCATCCGTCCCGCGTGGCGCTTTGGGTTTGGCCGAAGTAACGTTCGACGACTGTCGATCCGCGTACCCACAAATGCCCCTCAACGTCCCGTTGCTCGGGAAGAGCCGCACCTGCCTGGTCTGTCAGCAGCAGGTCGATCCCGATCGCCGGTTTACCCGCGCTCTCGGCAGAGCGAGCGTCGCCGGGAGGTGTCGCCGTGCCCAGCGGGGACAGTTCCGTCATGCCCCAGGTCGTCTGGACGATGATTCCGCGCCTTTCCATCCGCTGCATCAGCGCCGGTGGCATCGGTGCGCCGCCCACCATGACGCGCTTGAGCGAAGGCAGGCTCAGGCTCTTCTGGTCGAGGTAGTCCAGCAACCCGAGCCAAATCGTCGGAACGCCCACGGCGATTGTCACTTCTTCGTCGGCGATGAGCCGCGCAAGACTCTCACCATCGGTCTCGCGGCCTGGAAACACGAGTTTCGCGCCTGTGGCTGGCGCGGAAAACGGCAATCCCCAGGCGTTCGCGTGGAACATCGGGACAACCGGTAGCACCACGTCCTGTGACGTCAGGCCTGACACGTCTGCCTGAAGCTGACGCAGCATATGCAGAAAGTTGCCCCGATGGGTATAGGTCACACCCTTGGGATCGCCCGTTGTTCCCGATGTGAAGCACAGCCCGCACGGTGTCGTTTCCGGAAATTCACCCCACGGCTTCCCCTCTTGCGCATCGCCAACGAACGCCTCGAGGTCCTCAGCGTTCGGCAACAACGTTGTATCCGGTGGGACGGCGTGCGTGCAGTCGACGAGCAGAACCCGGATGTTGTCGTTCGCATTGGCGATTATGCGAGCCACCAATGGCTGGAGGTCGCTGCTCACGATCAGGATGGAGGCTTGCGATTGGGTGAGCATCCAAGCGAGTTGTTCCGCTGTCAGGCGCGGGTTGAGGGTGTGGCAGACCGCGCCCATGCCCATGATCGCATACCAGCATTCCATGTGCGCCTGCGTGTTCCAGGCGAGCGTGGCGACGCGGTGGCCTTGCTCGATACCGAGAGCCTCAAGCACTGCCGTGACCCGTCTCGCCCGGTCGCGGAGGTCGCTATACCCGATGCGCGATCGGCTTCCATCCGCACGTGCAGTGACCACCGTCTTGCCAGGGTGCCAGCGCGCTGCGTGATTGATCACCTTGTCGAGCGTAAGTGCGTAGTCCTGTATCGCGCCGTCGATCATCCGCAGGCCTTATCCTGCGAAGGCAAGGGCGGCGAAAGGATGCCGACATTCCAGTTCCACTGCAGAGTCCCAGCCGCGCGGCGCCGGCAAACCACCTCTTCGTGTAGCTCGAACCGTTCGCGGGCCAGCCCCGGCACAGCTTTGGGAACTTCGTTGAAGACCATGCCTGTGGCGCTGTTGCCGTAAGCGGGCCACTCCGGCGCACCAGCTGCGACAGGCTTTCCATCACGGGCAAAACTCGCCCAATATTGCATCATCGTATCCGAAAGTGCGCGCTCCTGCCGGTTTCTCGGTGGCTCGGGCCAAGGCGAAACCGCTGCGTCGAGCGTGCCGAACATGTAAGGGACCTCGGCGGCATGGAACGCGCGTAACCCTAAACGGTTCGCGTTCGGATAACTGTGGTCGAACAGATAAAAGTAGGATGGAAAACCCAGAGCGCCCTGCGACGCCGCCAGGCGTTCGGCAGTCCACCCGTACATGGCATCCCGTGTTGCCGCGAGCATGCTGGCCTCTGTTCCGTCAGCCGGGTAGAGTTCAAGGAAGCGGCCTGCGAGATCTTTGTAGCCGGACCGGATCGCCTCTTCATAGTCCGACACCTTTTCTGGAACAGGAGGCAGAAGGAAGCGCAACGAGCGAATCTCTCCCTCATTGAAACCAGCCAGGATCGGAACTTTAGCCTGTTCGCCCTTGTCGAAGATGTCCGGCATCTGGGCAGTCAGGTACACATCATCGATGATGCCAAACGGTACGAAGCCCGCCTGAATGCTCTGTTCAATAAGCCTGTCGGACGGAAGGGCGCGCAGTTCTTCGATACCATCCACGCCCATGCGTCCCGCGTAAGCGACGCCGGCTTCCTCCGCTGACAGATGTCCATTCGCCGAGCCCCGAAGAGGCGCCATGGACACCATGTACGCGCTCTGCGCGATCGCCTTGTCGAACAGTCCCTTCGCCTTCGGCGAGGTCATCAGAAGCATGATGCTGAGCGCGCCGGCAGATTCTCCAGCGACCGTTACGTTCTCAGGGTCTCCCCCGAACGCACCAATATTACGCTTGACCCATTCCAGCGCCTCGATCTGGTCCATCAGGCCGTAGTTACCTGAAATTCCCGACCCGGATTCCGCGCTGAGTTCGGGATGGGCAAGATAACCGAGTACGCCGAGACGGTAATTGATCGAAACGACCACAAGCCCAGTCTGACGGGCCAGGAGTGCGCCGTCATACATCGGTTGGCTGCTCGCGCCACCGATCAGGGAGCCTCCATGGATCCAAACCATCACCGGCGCATTTTCAACACCCTCCGGCGCCCAGACGTTCAGGGAGAGACAGTCCTCATCGATCTTCTCAAGTGTGCCGGAATAAATACTCCCAGACCGGGAGACAGGTTGCGGACAGGCCGCGCCAAAAGAGACCGCCGTCCTCTCTCCCTCCCAGTCCGGGAACGCCTCTGGGGGAGTCCAGCGGCGCTCTCCTGTCGGTGGCAAGGCGTACGGAATGCCGCGATACACGGACACGCCATTTTCCGCGACACCGCGAAGCATTCCAGCGGGAGCGCTGACAACAGCGCCCCCGCCAGACTCGTTTGGTTGGGATTTGCAGCCCGTCAGGAAGAGCGCTGCGGCGACAAGGCCGACAAGAACAGGGATCAGAATCCTGTGCCGGAATTGCCGGCCGGCCGTTCCCGCCGCTCTGCCCATGATCTGCATATCCTGTCTCCCCTCGCCAGGCGTCAGTAATCCACGCTCAAGCGGACGCCGAATGTCTGAGGCCGGAGCCGTGCATAGCGGGCATCGACGAAGGACTCAGGATGGACATACGTGATTGAGGAGTCGTCGAACAGGTTCTCGACATAGCCGACCAGCTTCCAATTGTCCTTCGACACGCCGGTCTGCAGGTTCACCACCGAGTAGGCATCCGTGTAGTCGAAGGTCGGAGCCGGCACTGTCGGGCGTCCCGGCACATTTGGCAGCATCGCGGGGAAGTCACCAATATAGCTCACCGTGCCGGAGACAAATGCGTCCATGTCGCCGACGTCGAAGTCATAGCGTGCTGTTGCGGCGCCCTGGAAGTTCGGCATCGCCAACTGCAGGCCCAGTTCGGCACCCGAGATGGCAGCTTCCGCCGGCGTGAGTTCCGTGATCTCGGTATCGTTGAGAGATCCGTTCACGAACAGGCTGAGCCCGTTGACCGGATAATATCCGACCTCGAATTCCAGACCCTGGCTGACAGCCTCACCGATATTGGTGGCGAACTGCACCTGGTCCGACAGACGGTTGGCCTGCACCTGGATGTCAGACCAGATGATGTAATAGGCCGCGAGATTTGACGTCAGCTTGCCATCCAGGAAAGTACCCTTCATGCCAAGCTCATAGTTGATGAGCTTGTCGGACTCTGCGCCATTGGGGATGACGAGATCATTGGGATCGACAATGCTGACAGCGCCCGCCCGTGCGTTTGCGACCGGAGACCGGAAACCCGTGGAAATCGACGCGTATGTGGTCAGGCTGTCCATCGGCTTGTACGACAAGCTTCCTTTGTAGGACAGATTGTCGGCTTCGACCTTGAGGCCGTCGGCCGCCACGACCGGGAACACCGTGAGCGCGAGGTTCGAGAACCCGCCCAGCGCGACGCCCAGATAGTTGGAGTTGTAGCCGCCGCCAAGCGTATGGGCCTGCACCGAGGTTTCGGTATAGCGAAGGCCGCCGGTTGCCCAAAGCTTGTCGGAGAACCGATAGGTGAGCTCACCGAAGGCAGCCGACTCGATCGCGTCGAAATAGCCCTTGAAGCTCTGATAGTATTCGTTCGGCAGGCCGGTCAGGTTGCGGGCTTGCAGAAACTCAATCGACGACCGGTAGTCGTAGTCGATGTCGCGGCGCTTGTTGAAGTAGAAGCCGCCAACAATCCAGTCCCAGTCGCCGCCATCTGCAGAGGCGAGACGAGCCTCCTGGACGAAGTTCTCATCATGTCCGACCGCATCAAGCGCGAACGGGATTGCCTGGGCGAATGTACCCGCAAGGTCGACGATGAACTTGCCGTCGATCTTCGAGTAGGTCGATGAACTGGTGAAGTCCGCAAACCCAAGGTCGTAGTTGCCTGTCAGGTTGTAGCTGGTGAACTCCGACTGGAACAGGTCCGGACGTTCTGTGAACCGCACATACTCGCCACGCGCCGGATTCGTCAGCGACGAATCTGCCGGTCTGTTGTTTTCGTGGACGACGAGAAGACCGACATCGAAATCGCTTGTCGGCTCCCAAAGCAGGTGCACCCGGCCACCCGCCGATATGAGCGAGTTGGCTCCGTCGATGCCCGTGCCGGTATTGTCGACCCAGCCGTCTTCATCGCGGTAGAAGCCGACAACCCTGAGACCAAGCTGGTCCTCGACCAGCGGGATGTTGACCATTCCGTTGTAGCGCTGGCGGAAGGCATCGCCATCCGTCAGGCCGTAGTCGACGAGCCCCGATGCTTCGAACTTGTTCGGATTCGGGGCCTTGGTCAGAATGCGCACCGCACCCGACAGGGAGTTTGCGCCGAAGAGCGTGCCTTGCGGCCCGCGCAAGATTTCCACCCGCTCCACATCGAACAGTGTCGGGTCGAGAATCGTCGAGTTGCCATTGCTCGAGATCGGCAGCTCGTTGATATAAATTGCGGTCGCGGCCTGCAGGTTTGCTCCGTAGCCGTTCGTGGCGATGCCGCGCGTCGTGATCGTGTTGAAGTTTGCAGTCGGCTGGTTCAGCACGATGCCGGGCGTTTCGCGGGCAAGCCCTTCGTAGCTGACGATACCCTTCTCGCTCAGCGCTTCCTGCTGGTAGGCGGTGACGCTCAGGGGAACATCCTGCAGGCTTTGCTCACGCCGGGTCGCCGTCACATAGACTGTGTCCTGGCGAGCTATCTCGTCTGGCGACTCCTCGGAAGCACCTTCCTGAGAAGCCTCCGAAGTCTGTCCCTGCGCGATTGCCGCCGGCGCAGCGAACGCAATGAGTGACGCCGCCGACGCGGTCGCCAGAATACGAATCTTCATTCTTGTTCCTCCCGTATGCTGCGAGTTTTCTCGCTTCCTGGGGAGATGAAATCCAATCCGGATCACGTGTCAACACATTTTCACTATTGCGTTAATGAAAGTATGGATGCAGCGTATTCACTGGCCTTTGGTGTTGCTTTTGCGGCGTGAGTGCTCAAGCGCGGGCAATTTTCGTCCTAAAGGGCCTGACCGGCCCTGCACGATGGCAGTGGGCTGTCATTTGTGGTCAGGTTCACGAAAGTTAAGCCACGTGGAAACACAGGTGCCACAGGTTCACGGGTGGTAAGCATTGTCGGCTGAGGGGTTGACGGGAGCTGCGACTGCGCCGTGATGGCCTTGAAATGGAAGAGAGAGAATAAATTGACCCAGCAAGCTAGCGCCCGACGCAAATCATCCAAGGCTGAACAAAGGGCGGAGACCACCGAGAACATTCTGAACGAAGCAGAATACCTGTTCTCCCAGGTTGGGTTTCACGGCGTTACACTCAAGGACGTGGCTGCGCGCGTCGGAGTCCACCACACCCTTTTGCACTACTACTTTTCCGACAAGAAGCAGCTGTACGACGAGGTGATCGCGCGCCGTGCCGGAGTAACCAGCTCGCTGCGCATGGATGCGCTCGACGCGTACGACCGTGAAACGGGCGGCAAGCCTACCGTCGAAGGCGCCCTGCGCGCGTTCCTCGACACGGACCTCGATCTCTACAGCCAGGGCGGTGAAGGGTGGAAGAACTATGGCGCCCTTGGAGCCCTCTCGTCCAACACGCCCTACGGTGCCGAACTGATGGACCTCAACTTCGACCCGGTCGTTCTGCGCCTCATCGAACTCTTGAAACTCGCGCTGCCCGACTGCCCGGAGGAAGATCTGTTCTGGGGGTATCATTTCGTGACGGGAGCCCTGATGCTGACTCTTGGCCGCACCGGCCGCATCGACCGGCTGTCCGGTGGCATTTGCAAGTCAGATGACTTCGAAGCGATCAAGGAACGCATGGCCTCGTTCATGGCGGCAGGGTTCATCGAACTGTGCAGCAGGCGCAAAGGAGCAAGCTGACCAATTTCGCGACGAAACGCGCCGAAGTTGGTGACCTCGTGTGTGGACTGTCTTGGTTCTCAATGCACAACATTTGAGCGAACGGTAATTCTGAGAATGCAGTCACATGTTCGGCCTGTTTGGACGACATGCGACCGCTAGGGTGTCAGTCTGCTGCGAACCAAGCTCCACGATTGGCGGACGGGCAGGTCTCACGCAGCGACAAACTCGCGCCATTCGAGAACAGCGGCGTCACGTGGTGATTTGAACCTGGCCCTGTTCTCAATTGGCAAATGAATTGGTTGTACAAAGACGAATGGACTGAGGCGAATATCTGCAAGCTTGGCACACATCAAAAGGGGGACATCGCTCGTTTTCACGGGCGAAAGGGCAAGTGAGAATTTTCGGTGCAATTGTTCAGATGACGGCGAGATGACTCGGGAAATCTGGACAGCATGGTTAGGCGAGATTTCCCGAGCGATCTCTTTCATACCGGCCCGGCACCGCAAGCTCTTTTCAAACGCAATTTATCATATAAAAGGTATGATTACTTGGGCGGGACTTGAAAGGTAACTTGGGATGTCTAATCAACTCGTCACAGCGGCCCGGAATGGTGCGCGCGGGGGCTTGGCCGCCCTTGTCCTCGGATTGAGTGCCTGTGCCGGGCTCGAAGAGCAAGCTACGGATATCAAGCCCTCCGGTCCGTCCGAGACTACTCTCACCCCGATTGCCCCGAGTGGCAGATGGTCTGTAAAGGTATCCGGTCAAGCAAGCACTCCGCCCATGGGGTGGAATAGCTGGAACGCATTTCGCACGGAAATAAGCGAAGAGAAAGTCATCGGGGCGGCGGAAGCGATCGTTCAGAACGGGCTTGACGATCTGGGCTATCGCTACATCAATATCGACGACGGGTGGTGGCGGAAACGGCGCGCATCTGACGGGCGGATGATTGTGAACACCCAAATATTCCCGAGCGCCCAAATCGAAGGTGCCGGCCCGGAAGACACCGATTTTCGCCCCTTTGTCGACAGGCTTCACGGGATGGGCCTCAAAGCGGGCATATATACAGACATCGGACGGAATGCCTGTTCCCAGGCTTACGATCTGCACAGCCCCAATCTGCCAGTCGGAACGACCGCGGAGCGAGAAGTCGGTCTCTTCGGTCATGTCGAGCAGGACATAGAACTCTATTTTGGAGCGTGGGGATTCGACTACGTCAAGGTTGATGCCTGCGGCATCAATGTTTACGGTGAAGAAGCGGATCATGTTTCCAGCCAATCCTATCGACCGATGGTCCCGCTGATTCAACAGGGTAATGTGCGGCTTAGCGACGTGGGAGTCGTGAAGGATCTTTACGGAGAGGTTCGCGATGCGCTGGTCAAATTCAACCCCGACGGCGACTTTGTCTATTCGATCTGCAACTGGGGATCGGCCAATGTGCGCGCCTGGGGCAAGGATCAAGGGAACCTGTGGCGGACAAGCGGCGATATCGTACCGGTCTGGCCACGGCTGCTTCACAGCATAGACAGCGTCGCAACACGTTCCCTGTATGCAGGACCCGGCACGTGGAACGACCCGGACATGCTGTATATCGGACACGGAGAGTTTGACGAAAATCATCTGACCGAGGCCAGGAGTCATTTTGCGATCTGGAGCATTCTCGCAGCGCCATTGCTGATCGGCTACGATCTGCGGAGCGCGCCCCAGTCACTTATGGATATCTGGAGCGCGGAAGAGATTGTCGCTGTCAATCAGGATGCCGCAGGAAACCAAGGCACGCTCGCTTACGACAGCGATGAAGCACAGATTTTCGTAAAAGCCCTCTCCGGACGAGATCAAAAGGCGGTCGCGCTCTTCAATCGCACGGCAAGCCCGCTGAAGGTTCAGTTGACGGCAGACCACCTCAAGATGAAGAGAGGAACCGAAATTGCCTTGCGCGACCTTTGGGCCCGCGAGCCGGCGGGCACATTTGTCAACGAGATTGAGTTTGGGCTCGCGCCTCACGAGACTCTGATATTCAAGGCGACCGGACCATCCATCCTGGACGATGGATTGTTTCTGTCCGAATTACCGGGACGGATCAATGTCGCGGAGGATGGCGTCCTTCAGCCTACGGAAGACCCAACGATCTTCAGAATGATTGACCCCTGGGGTCAGGGCACAAGGACGGCCGGATCCCGGCCGGGATATGCCGGATGGGGTGGGCCGCGCGTGGACGCCACGCCCTATGGCCAGGATATCCGCATCGCCGGCAAGGAATATCGAACGGGCATAGGCATTCTCGGCAACTCCCGATTGGAAGTCAGGGCAAACCGGGAGTTTTCGGAGTTTTCCGCGATTGTCGGCATTGATGACAGCAGCCTTGAACAGGATACTCGCGTGGTTTTTGAAGTGTTCGGCGATGGCAAGCTGCTGAGCCGGTCAAGCCCGGTGAGCTTTGGCGACGGGGCCATAGTCGTAAACGCCGATGTGCGCGATGCGGATATCGTTGAGCTGATTGCACGTCAGGAACATGGAGCGGACCAGCTTGTCATCGTGGCCTGGGCTGACGCGGCCTTGACGCGATAGCGGTCCGTGCCCCTGCCTCAATTCCACTCAGGCTTTCGATCGCCTTTGTCGGCCAGGATCAGAGCCGGGTTCTTGTTAATGAGGCTCAGCGCGCGCGAGACATGGGTGTGGATAAGCGTCCTGGCTTGTTCGGCAGCTCCGCCACGAATGGCGAAGTAAATCTCCTCGTGTTCCTCAATGTTAGCAACTCGGACGCTCTCCAGACGATTGGTTATCCGGATTGTCATCCGAAGCGCCGTGTCAACGAGCGGTGCCATCTGCGCAAAAAACCGGTTTCCGCTGGCTTGCAATATTGAGGCATGAAACAAGCTGTCCGCTGTCAACGCCTCGGAATCGTTTGAATTGAGCTTTGCACTGCGCATCCTGTTCAGTGCACGCGATATCCCGGACAGATCGCGGCCGGATTTGGCGGCCATTTCGGCGGCAGCTGGCTCAATAACAAGCCTCATGGTCAGGAATTCCACGAGAAGCGGCATCGAAGGGCGGCGCTCCAGAATCCAGGCCATCACATCCGCATCCAGGAGGTTCCAATGCAACTCCTCCTGCACGATCGTGCCGCGCCTTGGCCAGGCTCTCAAGAGACCCTTGGCTGTGAGCATCTTTACGGCTTCGCGCGTGACTGTACGGCTGGCATTGAACGTTGCGGTCAGCTTTGCCTCGGTCGGCAGGGCCTCGCCAACGTCATACTCACCTCTGACGATGGCCCCTCCGATATTTTCGAGGAGAAGCCGGGTAATGTTGCTGCCCCTGTTCCGGTTCGATACCATATTGCCCATTTATAATACCTGCTGTGGGGGATTCAGGGCCACAAGTTGGCAAGGAATCGCCCGGGTCGAATCCGCCAATCGCGCGGGCACCGCCATCCTTGCCGGTAAGGGGCAGAAAATTATCGGGAAATCTGAGGTGTCTGAGACTTTCACGCATCCAATCCACCAAGGATGAATCCTGAGCTTCAGCCGGAACGCGGAACCCACGCGTAACACCGGAACGGCTCACGACTGATCGGCAAGGCCAAAAACACGGACCGCATTGTCATAATAGATCTTGTCGATCACCCTACGCGGAAGATTCAGTCCTTTTGTCTCTGCAAGAATGGCAGCTACGAACTGACTGTTGGAGGTTGCGAGGTAACGCCAGTCGGCCCGCCAGACAGATTCTGCCTGAGCTGCAAAATCATCCGCTACCGGAGGGTTTTGCTGCCTCATTTCCTTCGATACAGGATTGTGCGTCAGGTCGCTGCCATAGAGGATGCGATCCTGATAATCGATAAAGAACTGACGCACCTTCTCATAATTCTGGTTCGACTGGTTTTGGATTTCACTCATGCGCGCTGCCATGTCGACGGTTGCATTCGGATACCTGTCCAGAAAATCCCCGATCTCATCGATACTCCACTCAAGACTCGCCAGGTGCGCACCTATGACTGTCAGATCGGAATGCTTCTCGATGAACGCGTCCCGCGCCGACATGAGTTGCTGGTAGCTCGGTTCCTCCGGATGGAGGTACATATAGTATTCGGGGTGCGTGGAAAAATATGCCCGGTCATTTTCGGTCGTCATCTGATCAAGTGGAAGCCAGCAATTCCGGGGCTCCCCCTGGTGCGCGATCAAGGGGATTCCTTTCTGCGTCAGGTGCACGGCGAGCCCATCGAATCGCACATCGTTCAGGAATATTTGGCTGCCTGTCGCATCTTTCTCCACCATGCCGACATTCTTCCAGACCTTTACCGCAATCGCACCCTGCTCTATCGCCCGGTCGATACGGGCAATTGTTGCTGTCTCCCAAGCGGGCGAGCCAAAGCCCGTCATTGGAAACGTAGTGGCAAAATGGAACGTTTGCCGGTCTTCCAAGTGTAGCCTTTCTGCGATCTCGGCCTGCACTTCAATCGCCGGAAAATCTGGATAATCGACATTGATGGAAAGTATTTCGAAATTGCTCTGCTGTGCGATCGTCAGAAAGATCGGACTATCAACATTGGCATGAACATGCGCGTCCAGTTTCCGGACACTTTCGAAGTCCGCTTCCGTGTATCTCTGGTCCGGCATTGCCACGCATGCATGCAAGCCGAGGGCGCTCAGTGCAACAGCCAAGAGGTTTTTCATGATCGTCTCCCAATTCAGCATCCGCAGTAACGTGCGCAGCGTGGTTAAGTGAAATTTCTGCGGCCGCCGCCAGCGGCGGCAGGATTGGCAGGACGGTCAAACGACAGTATCCGGATCATGTTGGTGGAGGTCCGGCGTTTCGGCATGCCGCAACAAATTCGTCATGGGAAGGCAGGATTGCCAACTTGCCGGCAATACGCTGGCGCAACGCTGCCATCTGTGTGTTGAGGGCCTCGTCATCGGCTGCGTCGGCAACAGGGTGATATCGCTTTGGGGTCAGCCCCTGACCGTGCAGGACAGAAAACCAACTGCGCTCCTTGAACAGTTCGCTGGTCCGCTCGAGGAAAATTCCCTCTTCCTCATAGAATTCCAGATATTCCAGGAGACTGTCGGGGAGTTCAATCGACTTGAAGTATCGCCAGAACGGCGTGTCCTGGCGTTCTGTCACGAAGTAGTGCGCCAGAAGGAAATCCCGGATGCGCTCATACTCGGTAACCATGCTCTCGTTAAAGCTGGTGCGGGAGCGCTCTGATATTTGTTCGCGCGGAAACAGAAGCATGAGTTTTGTCAGTGCCGACTGGATCAGGTGTATAGCAGTTGATTCCAGTGGCTCCAGGAAGCCTGCGGCGAGGCCGAGCGCGACAACATTTCGTTCCCACATGCGCGGGCGGAAGCCGGCCGCAAAGCGCAGGCCGCGCACATCTCCGATCCGGGGACGATCAAGGCCGGCAATGAGTAGTTCGTTGGCTTGGTCATCGTTCATGAATTCACTGGAGTAGACATGACCATTGCCGGTTCGTGTCTGCAGCGGAATCCGCCATTGCCAGCCGGCGTCCTGAGCTGTTGAGCGGGTATATGGCGGCAGAGGCTTCAGCGCTTCGCTTTGTACGGTCAGAGCGCGGTCGCAAGGCAGATATTTCCGCCAATCGACGAACTCGACGCCAAGTTCTTCACCGATAAGCAAGGCTCGAAAGCCCGAACAGTCGATGAACAGGTCGCCTTCCACGGATTGCCTGGTATCGAGTTCCAGGGCCTCCACATCGCCGGTTTCGCCGTTTCTCCTCACGCTTTGCACCTTGGCGTCAATGCGGGAAACGCCCAGGCCTTCGGCCACCCGCCGCAATGCTTGCGCGTAGAGTCCTGCATCGAAATGGAAGGCAAAATTGACGCGCGGTTCGTGCGGCGATTGCGGGGGCTGAAAGCTGAATTTTCCGCCGAGAGCCGCCGACGTTTCGATATTGTACAAACCGATATCGGTTTCCTCGCCCATCGCCCGCTGCCGCAGCCAGTAATGCGTGAAACTGATCCCGCTCATATCGCTTCCGAAAAAGCCGAATGGGTGAAAGTAGCGATGCCCCTTGCACGCCCAATCTACGAAGTCGATTCCAAGCTTGAATGTGGCATCGGCATGCTTGACCAGATCGAACGGCGTTATCCCGATGATGCGGTGAATCTGATCGATTGGCGGTATCGTCGCCTCTCCAACGCCAATGGTGGGGATTTCAGAGGATTCGATCAGGACAATTTGATGCGTTCGCTTGCCGAGGACGCGCCCCATGCACGCGGCCGCCATCCATCCAGCTGTTCCTCCTCCAAGAATGACAATTCGCATAAGAACCCCAAAAAAATGAGCTTGCCCGGTTGGTGGGCAAGCTCAAGTTGGTATCAGGCCTTAGAACTTCGCTCGAAGTCCTATTTGGAATCTACGGTCATATTCGAACGTAGAGGCGGGGAGGAAAACGGAAGCCTGATTTGGATTCTGCTCTGTCGGTCCGCGAACCTGGGCCTTGGTTTCGGCTCTTTGCTTCAGGAGATTGGACGCCTGGAAGCTCAATTCCAGATTCTCGGTCAGGGCGTATCTCAGCGAAGCGTCGAGGAAGCCTTCCGGCTCGGCCCATACCGGGAAACCGACACAGCAGTCATTCACGCTGATCAGGTACTCCGACCGCCAGTTATAGGCCAGACGGGCGCCGAGTTTGCCTTTCTCATAAACACCAACCACGTTGATCGTGTGGTCAGACAGGTTTTCAAGGCGCCCTGGATTGATCATGCCCGACAGAGATGAATACGCGACCGTAACGTCGCCGAGTTCACCGCTCTGTGCCGAGTCGCTCTTCAGGTTGGCATTCTTGACGCCTTCATTCTCCACATAAGTGTAGTTCGCTTCCATACCCAGACCATCGAATGGAGCCGGGAGGTCATCGAAGTAACCCCGGTACTGGATTTCAAAGCCTCGAATGGAAGCCCCGTCGCCATTCACCGGCAAGGTGGTGACAACATTGCGCTGAACACCGTTGTTCTCAACGATGGTTTCAAACGAGCCGTTTTGAATATAGTTGTCCAGATCCTTGTAGAAGACGACAGCTGTCAGGGATCCGACAGGTTCGAAATACCGTTCGAACGACAGATCGAACTGGGTTGCCTCGATCGGCGCCAGAGCCGGATTTGTATTATTCGCATAGTAGGTGAAGAGCAGGCTCTCGGGGTTGCCCTGGTCGTCAAGCACGACGCTCGGACTCCCGTCGATTGCAGTAAAGCCACCACCGTTGAAAGTACGGCGGATGATGGAGTAGTTCTTCAACAGGCCGATATCCGGCTTGGAAATCGCCTTCGAGGCAGCAAACCGCAAGTAGGTGTCAGTGCCCAGTTCGAACCGGAGATTCAGGCTTGGGAGAACAAAGCTGTGCGTTGTCGTGACAGTTGAAGACGATGATCCGCCGTCGGAGAATGCCCGGTCGTCGAGGGAATTCTCGGCAAGACATGTCCACTGCTCCGGCAGTTCCAGTGTGGTGAGGTCAGCCAGGTCCGCAATTGAGCAGGCAATTTCGGACGGCGCAAAGGGTTGCGCGAAATTGTATGAGCCGTAGCTGCTGACTTCCAGTTCGACATAGCGCACCCCAAAATTGCCAACGACTGGCCAGTCACCCAGCCTCGCACCTTCACCGCCAATCTTGAGCATGGCGTAGAGCGAGTTGGTATCTTCGGTGACATCCACGACCTCGCCGGGCGTGAAGCAGCTTCCCGCCATCTCTTCTGGACGGTTGCAGATAGCGTCCCAGTACGCCGCAGGATTGCTGGCACCGGCCGCCACTTGTCCTGCTTCACTGAAGTTCCGGATCAGCCAGTCACGGTCTTCAAGATAGTCGAAGTTCATGAAAAGCAGTGGAGTGTTCCCGACAAGGCCTCCCCCAAGGATGTCCTGCCCGAAATTTACTGCGTGCCAGTATCCTTGCTCATAGCCCGGGAAGCGGAGGGAGCCGTCTGCATTGTAGGTCGGACCGCTTGTCAGCTGGAAAGAGTCGGCAGCATTCGGCGTATTCCACCCAGAGACAGTATCCCAATTGTACTCCGACCATTTGTGATCCTGGCTCCGGCTGGCGAATCGCGCGCCGAAACGCACATCCTCAATCCAGGAAGAGCCGTTCATGTCGTAGACCATATCCGCGCGGAAAGCATCGAGCTTGCCCTCGCTGTCGGTCAGGTGATCCATGACGTTGTTCGGATTGTAGTTGCTCGGATTGTAAAAGGCCTCGGCAAAGGAGCCTTCGTAGTTCTGATAAGATGGCGCAAGCCAGGTCAGCCGCGGCAGACCCCTCGTGAGATCGAGTTGGACATCGGCAAAGGTCCTGAATCCGACAACAACGTCATACAGATCCGTCTTGGCCTCCACATGCTGGTAATCGAAGTTGAACCGCAGATCGTCGGAAGGGGACCACTTCAGATTGAAGGACAGATCGTCGATAATGCGCTTCTCATTCGAGTAGCGCGTCTTGGTCAGCACTTCCACACCCCTCGGGCACGCCCCTTCATGGAGGGGCAGCGTGTTGATGCATGGCTCGTAGAGCGGCAAACCGTTTGACAAAACACCAAGGGAATCCGTGCCGCCGGGCAGATATTCGATGGGATCGAGACCCCAGTCGATACCACCATATCCCCAATCCCCAGCCCCGCCGTAAGACTGGGCAATTGTGCCCATACCAAACAAGCCGTTGTCCTGGAATGTGAAGGGGTCGCCGGATGAGGCACCATTGTCATCGAATGCACCGCCGGCCGCTTCAGGCGGGAAAATGTATGTCGGGTCGTTGAAGGTCGCGGAGTGGGGTGTGCCTTGAGGAATGAACTTCCAATAGTTCTCCTGAAGGCGCTCGCGCCAGGTATTTTCGTATTCCGTTCCCGTGTACTGCGCGGTTGCAATCCAGCGCCTGTCCGGGCTCTCCCATTGGGCGGCCAGCGAAAGGCCGTCCCGGACGCGATCATACTCGGTTTCCGTGAAGAATACGCCAGAAGGTATATAGAGTTCCCGGTCAATCAGGTTGCCATTGGCGTCTGAATACGTGTTCGGCTCGAAGATCACCGTCCGGCCCTGAACGGCGCCCCGGGACGTCGTGGTGAGTTCGGAATGCGTGCCGCTTATCAGGAAGCCAAGTTCGCCGATGTCGGTGTTCCAGCGATTTGAATAGACACCCGATATTTCAGGGGACGTATCCTTGCTGATGTCGCCATAGTTCGCGCCGATGCTGAGGGTTTTCAGCGCGCCGGGATTATCGAACGGCAGGCGCGTCACGATATTGATGGTGCCCGCAATGCCGCCTTCGATCATTTCGGCGGTCTGGTTCTTGAACGTGTCCACGCGCGATACCAGCGCTGGGGAGACATCCTCGTAGTTCAGGCCGTAACCCGAATTGGCCGAGAACACATCACGGCCATTGAACTCAGAGCGCGTTTGCGTCAGGCCCCGCACCACGACGCCGGAAGGCTCGGACGTATAATGGGTAACATCGTTGGGGGACGCGGTCCGGACCACTGAAACCCCTGGCACACGCTGCAATGCCTCGGCAATTGAGCGGTCCGGAAAAGCGCCGATGTCCGTGGCGGTAATTGAGTCTACAACGCTGTCGGCCGATCGCTTGAATTCTTCGGCCGACTTGATGGCTTCGCGCGTTCCGACAACGACCACCGTGTCGAATTTCTCAACCGCATCTTCGATTTCGCCCTGAGTCTCCTCCGCGGCTTCCTGAGCCACAGCGCCGCCTGTGATCAGCGCACATAGGGCGGTTCCCAGAAGCAATTTCCTGTACCGATCACTGTCAGACAATTTCATTTCCCTGCTCCCTCAGAGTTTGAATTTCGATGTCTATGGCAATCACAACCCAGAGCTTCCTGAGAATCCCGATGACCCATGTGGGCGCAATCACTCATCGACAAATTTGTTTCATTTAATAGTATAATTGTCAACGACGATCTATAAAAACTGAGTAAGGAAAAAAAACGAAACTTAATTCTCCCATTTTGACCCTTCGGTTGGGTCCTTTCGATGCCAGCCGAATCAATGTCACGGCTGTCCAGGCTTGCCTGCGCCTGCCAGGTGTACCCCGTTACGAGGCGGACTTTCCTCAACATACGGATCTGACGGCAAATGAACGCGATTCAGATTTTCAGAATCGCTCGGGCCATACATAATAATTGTCCGCCGTGGTCTGCGCGGCGGAGATTTTGCATAACTGCTTGCGATTCTTCGCGGTTTCGGAGAGTTATGACGTCCAATCGAACGGACTGAAACATAATATTGTGTGAGGATAGAGACGACCGCGTGCCTGCAAAAGCAGACGTCAAACTTCGTGATACGAGTAATCGCCGTCACATCATTACCGAGCTCGTAAAAGAGAAAGGCAGCGTGCAAGTAATCAGCTTGGCCGAAAGATTTGGCGTTTCGACACAAACCATTCGCAAGGACCTGCTCTATCTTGCTGAGCGCGGTGTTGTCACCCGCTCCTATGGAGGAGCGATTTCAACCGATTCGGTCGGGGCCCAGAAGGAACTCGCCGTTGAGGCGAAACAGTTACTGCATCGCGACAAAAAGGAGAAAATCGGGGCATACGCCGCTTCGCTTGTTTCAACCGGCGAGGCGATTATCCTGGATTCCGGCACCACGACGGCCAGCATCGCACGCCACCTTCCGGACGATGCAAGCCTCACCGTCGTGACGAATGATTTTGGCGTGATGATGGAACTTGTCGCCAAAAGGCAGATTAACTCGGTCATGCTTGGCGGCGAGCTACGGCGATACAATATGGCCTTCTACGGCTCTCTGACTGAAGCGGCGCTGGAGCGGCTCGCGGTCGATACGCTCTTCTTGGGCGTGGACGGACTGGATCTGGAGCGCGGCATCACAACCCATCATGAAAGCGAAGCCATTCTGAACAAGCGCATGATTGCGAGCGCGAGGAGGGTAATCGCCGTGACTGACAGTTCAAAAGTTGCGAAGGTCTGCCTGCACCGGATCGTCGGCCTGTCGGAAATCCAGACGCTGATCATCGATTCAGACGCACCGGCAGACCTGATCAAGGGCGCCAAGGACCGTGGCATCGAAGTTATCATCATTGACGTCAGCTAGTGTTCCCTCCGAGGCACTCGTTCAGCTCTCAAGGCGACAGGGCGCCATCCCTTTCGATCATTAAATTTCATTTTCTTTCGAAACTGTCTTGACCTGCCTGCTAAAAGCAGAAAAGCTCCCAAGAATATTCTTGGCGGAGGGAAATGGCGATGGCGATCGGAAAGCGCGTCGGTTCGGCGCTCGGTGTCCATGTGCTTCGGCCGGCAAGTATTGCGCTGATGCTGTCGATTTCGTCGTGCAGCGTCGTTGACGGATCGATCAGACCATCTGCCATCGCAAAAACCGATCAGGCTCAGCCGGCACAGAGCGTTAAGGCTGTCATTGATCTCGACGTCGCCAAACTGGAAATTGCTTCAAATCTCCACGCCCGCATCATTTTCGACGGCAGGGAGCCGCCGGAATTTTCCCCTGCCTTCTCTATCATCTCAGGAGACGGAACGACGATTGACGCTTTCGCTGTTGAGACCGTGGAAACGGGACAGGCTGAAACCGTGCTTGGGCCCGGTCGCGAAACCCTTGTCAAAGCGGCCTCACCTCTCGGGATTGCCGCTACGCTTTCGATCCATGTGCCGGAAGCCTTCCCGCGTGTGGCGCTCGTTCAGGTATCGTACGTCAATTCGACTGGCAGGGAATTCGGAATCGAGGCCTGGCGGAACAACGCCTTCGCCATGCCGGCGGAAGAAGAGACTGTCTGGGCGTTTATCGGATCCTCGCATGCCGATCGGCGGGACTGGATACAGCCTCTGAAGGACGGGTTTTTCGAGGCCAACTTCATGGGCATGAACGCATCTGACTATGGGGGCGGCACTCCGGTGGTCGACATCTGGTCCCGGACTGGAGGCATCGCCGTGGGGCACCTGGAAACAAGGCCACGTCTGGTTTCTCTGCCGGTCAGTGTTCAGGATAAATCGGCAAGCGTCGCTATCACCGAACAGGCCTTTGCAGTCCTGGCACCTGGCGAAGTCTATCCAACGCCGCAAACCTTCCTGACTGTGCACGCAGGAGATTTCTTCGCACCGCTCAATACCTATCGCTTGATGATGGCGCAGCGCGGCGTCGAAGCGGCGGTCATGCCCCCCACCGCATATGAGCCAATCTGGTGCGCCTGGGGCTATGAACGCGACTTCGATCCTGATGACATTCTGACAGCGATTCCCAAAGCCAGGGAGCTTGGTCTCGAATGGGCCGTTCTCGATGACGGTTGGCAGACCGCCGAAGGCGACTGGCACCTCTCGCCGGAGAAGTTTCCGAACGGCGATGCGGACATGCGGGCATTCGTAGATGAAATCAAGGCGGCCGGCATGAAGCCGAAGCTCTGGATCGCACCTCTGGCTGTCGATCCGGGTACAGACCTTCTTCACGATCAGACCGATATGCTCCTTCTGAACGAGAGGGGCGAACCACAACTGGTGACATGGTGGAACAGTTTCTACC
This sequence comes from Hyphomonas sp., assembly GCA_041741315.1. Classification (GTDB taxonomy): domain Bacteria; phylum Pseudomonadota; class Alphaproteobacteria; order Caulobacterales; family Hyphomonadaceae; genus Hyphomonas. The sequence goes on from JBGSKI010000282.1 coordinate 46,641, forward strand.
TGTGCCCCGCCTACGCCCCGACGGTGGAAAACGGCAAGGCCCTAGTGCGCAAGATCATCGGCGAATGGGGCTATCAGGGACTGAAGCTCGATGGCCAGCACCTCAATGGCGTGGCACCATGTTACAATCCCGCCCACAATCATGTGCGCCCCGAGGACTCCGTCGAGGCCCTGCAGGATTACTGGCGTGCGCTCTACGAAACCGCAATGGAGATCGATCCTCAAGCCGTGATCGAACTCTGTCCATGCGGGACATCCTATGCGTTCCACAACATGTCCTACTTCAATCAGGCCGTAGCGTCCGACCCTCTGTCTTCCTGGCAGGTTCGCCTGAAGGGCAAGGCCATCAGGGCCCTGATGGGGCCTCAGGCCGCCTATGCCGGCGATCATGTTGAGCTGAGCGACAATGGCGATGATTTCGCCTCGACTGTCGGCATCGGCGCTGTCGTGAGCACCAAGTTCACCTGGCCGGATGATGCCGGTCTGAACAATGCCACACTACTCACCCCGGACCGCGAAGCGGAATGGCGAAAGTGGATCGGGCTCTATAACGACAAGCACCTTTCAACAGGCGTGTATCGCGGCGAACTCTACGATCTTGGGTTTGACGTGCCTGAAGCGCACGCCATAGAAAAGGATGGCGTCCTGCATTACAGCTTTTACGCCGATGCATTCGACGGACCCGTCGAGTTTCGCGGACTGGAACCGGGCCGTTACCGCATAGTCGACTATGTCAACGACGTGGCGCTCGGAGAAATCTCCGCCCAAAATCCTGTACTCGAAGTTTCTTTCGAACACGCCCTTCTCGTTGAGGCGCAAAGAGTGAGTGGCGAGTAATCATGATGCGTCTCTCAACAGGGCTCAAGTTGCGCCATGCTCTCCTGTGCGGGGGTGCCTTTTTTCTCGCCCAGGGCGTCCCGAGCGTCGCCGACCCGTCACAAGACACGATGACCTTTCCGCAGTTCGATCTGGCCCCGCTGTTCAGCGGCGAAGCAATGTCCATCGTGCAAGACGGTCAGCCGGTATACATCGACCTCTGGGCCAGTTGGTGCGCTCCGTGCTTGCGAACGTTGCCTGAGGTGAAGGCCTTGTCCGAGGCCTATGCTGACGACGATATCGGCTTCATACTGATCAATGTCGATGAAAGCCCTGAAATAGCGCAAGCATTCGCGCACCGCCTGGGTGTTGAAGCAAACCAGTACAGCGACCCCACCGGGTCCATAATGAAGGAGTTGGCCGTCGAGGGATTGCCAACCGGATTCCTTCTGGACGCTGACGGAAGGATACGTCTTGTCCATGTCGGGGGAGATCCGGCCGCAGCAGAATTCCTGAAAGCACGGATCGATCAGCTGCTCGCCGAGCAGAGGTTCAAGTCTGCCATGCGCACAAACGGAGAAACCCGATGACATCAAGCACTGCCGTCGAGAGGCCCGCGCCGGTTCGAAGACCCTGGCTCGCTTTCGCGTTGTTGACATTGGTGTTTTGGGGAATCTGGGGCGCGTTCGCCGGCATGGCGACCGAGAACGGCTTCCCTGAAACGCTCGTCTATTGTGTCTGGTCGCTGACGATGATCCCCCCTGCCCTGATAGTCTTGGCCCGCAACGGCTGGAAGCTTGAACGAACAAGAGCGGCCATTGTGTATGGCATGACCATCGGCCTGTTGGGAGCGGGCGGCCAACTGATCCTGTTCATCGCCCTTGCTGAAGGCCCTGCCTATCTCGTCTTTCCACTCATATCCCTGTCCCCCCTCGTTACGATCGGCCTATCGCTGACGCTTCTGGGCGAGCGAACGAATCTATTGGGCTGGATTGGCATCGGCCTCGCCGTCATTGCGGTGCCGCTACTCGACTACCGACCTGGCGGTCTTCGAGCCTTCAGTCCGGAGCCATGGTTCTTCCTCGCCCTGATCATCATGGTGTTCTGGGGGTTGCAGGCCTATTTCATCAAACTTGGAAATCGCCACGTCTCGGCCGAGAGCATCTTTTTCTACATGATGGCGTCGGGCATCCTGCTCGCCCCTGTCGCATGGTTCATGACGCCGGCGGATGCATCCGTGAACTGGGGCGCGAGCGGGTTCGGCAATGCCCTCCTTGTACAAGCCCTTAATGCCTTCGGGGCCCTCTTCTTGGTGCTCGCCTTTCGCTATGGCAAGGTGATCGTCGTGTCACCGCTGACCAATGCTGGGGCACCGCTTGCCACCGCAGTTATTTCGCTTGTGCTCATGGGTGTGATGCCTGGCCCCCTGAAGTTCGTCGCCCTGGGACTGGCGCTTGTCGCCTCGGTGTTGCTGGCCTTGGCACCTGAATCGGAGTCCCGGAAGCAACCAAACCAATAAATTTCATTTTCATTCATTACGCGTTTTTTGTTGCGTTTAACTTTCGATTAGGGCAGTGTCGGACTTGAATCGAAACCACTCAGGGACGGGACCGGATGCAGTTGCTGCTAGATATGGTGTCAGCACACAAGACGGGGGGCGGCGGCGTTTATTCTGTCTGCTCCGCTCACCCTTTGGTCATTGCCTCAACCTTGCGCCATGCACGTGACAGGAATGCCGATATCTGCCTGATCGAGTCGACCTCCAATCAGGTCAATCAGGAAGGCGGCTATACCGGCATGAAGCCGGCGGAATTCCGGGATTTCGTAAAAGGCATCGCCGGACAAGTCGGCTTCCCGATTGAAAGGCTGGTGCTCGGCGGCGACCATCTTGGTCCTCACGTCTGGCGTAGGGAGTCGAAAGTCAGCGCCATGACAAAGGCAGCGGCCATGGTCGAAGAGTATGTTGCGGCCGGGTACCGCAAGATCCACCTGGATTGCTCCATGCCATGCGCAGACGACCCGGAAGTTCTGTCCGACCACGATGTTGCGGAACGCGCGGCCGAATTGTGCGCCGTGGCTGAGGCGACATCGAAGAAAATCCATTGTGAAACGCCCGTCTACATCATCGGCACCGAAGTGCCGCCCCCTGGAGGAGCAGCAGAGGCGCTGGATCATCTTGAGCCAACTCCGTCGGCGGCCGCCAGAACTACACTTCAAATCCACCGGGATGTGTTCGAACGCGCAGGCCTGACCGAGGCCTGGAAACGCGTCATCGCGCTGGTTGTCCAGCCGGGAGTGGAGTTTGGAGTACACGCCGTCGTTGACTACGAACGGGAGGCTGCGAAGGCGCTTTCGCGCTCGCTCGACGATATGCCCGGGATCATTTTCGAGGCACATTCGACGGATTACCAGTCACCTGAAGCGCTGCGCGCTCTGGTAGAGGACCACTACGCCATTCTGAAAGTGGGACCGGGCCTTACGTTCGCGCTGCGCGAAGCACTCTTCGCGCTCGACAACATTGCGTCCGACTGGTTCGGCGAACCGCCCGTATTGCGGCCGGCAATGCTCGACCTGATGCATGCAGACCCGAAATACTGGACGGGACATTATCACCGGAGCAACTATTCCGAAGATGTCGATCTGGTCTACAGTTACAGCGATAGAATTCGCTATTACTGGCCAAACGAGAAAATTGAGCACGAAAGGTCAACGTTGTTTTCGCGGCTTGAAGCGGCACCGCCTCCCGAAGCACTCATCAGTCAGTACCTGCCTGTAGCATATTCTGCCTTGCGGAGAGGCAAAATTGAGAACCGGCCGGAGGAGTTGGTTCACGCACACCTGTGCGCGGTCCTGGATGCCTATGCCGATGCGACGAGGAGGGGATAGTATGACAGGCTTGGTCGGTTTGACACAGTCATTGGAAGATCTCGACCGGCGTGGTGCCACTTGGACGGTTCGTGAAATACGCCAGCAGCCCGAGATGATTCTGGAAACCGGGAAGATCGTTGATCGGCACCGGCAGGAGATCTGCGCCTTTCTTGAACCATTCATCATTGATCCCTGTTCGCGCATTATTTTGAGTGGAGCGGGAACTTCCGCTTATATCGGCAAGACGCTCGCACCCATGCTGATGGCGGCAGGGCTTGGCCGTGCGGTCGAGGCGATCGCCACAACCAACCTGCTCGCCGCGCCCCGCGCGTATTTGGCCCCGGACGTCCCTACACTGATGATTTCGTATGGGCGATCCGGAAACTCCCCGGAAAGTTCCGGCGCAATCGCCGTGGCGGACCAGTATGTTCCCGGCTGCAAGCATATCATCATAACATGCAATCCTGACGGAGCGTTGCATCATATCGGTCAGGCCTCCGGCAACGCGCTCACCGTGTTGCTCCCGGAGGCCACACATGACCGCTCATTCGCCATGACATCGAGCTTTACCTCGATGCTGTATGCGTCTTCGGCCGCTTTCTCGCCATTCCTTCAGGTCTCACCGCATCCCCCCCAGCACATCGCAGACAGTATGCGTCACATGTTGGGTTTCGATGCGACGGCACAGGCGATTGCGAACCGAAGGTTCGATCGCTTCGTGTATCTCGGCAGTCATGGGTTCGCCGGGCTTGCCCAGGAAGCCGCTCTGAAGATGCTGGAGCTGACAGACGGCGAAGTCATAGCCACCTTCGATTCAACCCTCGGCTTCCGCCATGGTCCGAAGTCGATTGTCACCAGCCAGTCCATGATCGTCGTTTTCGTTTCGAATGACGAATATACCAGGCAGTACGATCTCGACCTGGTTCGGGAGTTGCTGGTGGACGGACGGTGTGGCGAACTTCTTGTGATCGCCGGACGAAGATGCCCCGGAATACCCGACGAGAACGTATTGTATGTGCAGGGTGGCGAGAGCTTCGGCGATCTGGAACTCGTTTATCCCTACATCGTGCCAGCTCAGCTGATTGCCTTGCACCAATCCCTGGAAAGACAGTACTCACCCGATCAGCCCAACGCGACGGGAACCGTTAATCGGGTGGTGCAGGGCGTCCGCATCCACCCCCTGATCTAGACACGATGATAGCATGTTACTTGGAGTAGATGGCGGCGGAACCAAGACAATTTTCTTGATGACGGATTCTGACGGGACGATCCGAGGATTGCATCTGGATAGCAATGCCTATCATGTCCAGATCGGCATTGATGGTCTGAAGGCACTGCTTGAACGTGGAATTTCATCCGTCGAGCAACAATCTGGATGCAGCCGGGACAGTATCAGGAGTGCCTTTCTGGGCCTTCCCGCCCTCGGAGAGGACAGCCGGGTGGAGCACCAGCTGCAAGGCCTGCCCGCAAAGGTTCTGGGGCATGACCGGTACAAGTGCGGCAATGACATGGTTTGCGCCTGGGCCGGATCGCTTTCGGGGGAGGACGGGATCAATGTTGTTTCCGGAACGGGTTCCATTGCGTACGGCGAACGCGGCGGACGGGCGGCTCGCTGTGGTGGTTGGGGAGAATTGTTCGGAGACGAGGGCTCCGCCTACTGGATTGCTCGCCAGGGTCTTTCGGCGGCATCCATGATGGCAGACCGGCGTCTGGAGCCGGGCCCGCTGCTCGACAGTTTCAGGCGACATTTCAGCCTGAGGAATGATCTGGACCTTTCCGGATTCGTGCTTTCCGGCCAGACCGCCACGCGCGATCGCATCGCGGGACTATGCAGCCTTGTTGCCGAGGCCGCCAATGGTGGCGACCGGGTGGCGACAGGGATTCTGGTTCAAGCCGGCGCAGAGCTGGCTGCCCATGTAACCGCGCTGACCCTGCAGTTGGGTTTCGGTACCGGCGAGACGGTTCCCGTATCCTATTCCGGAGGAGTAATCACGAAAATTCCGGCAATCCGGGCTTCGCTTGTGAACTGCCTGGACCAAGCGGATGGTCAGTACGATATCCGGCAGCCCTTATTCAGCCCGTCGGCCGGCGCGGTTCTTCTTGCCGCGCGTGCAATCGGATCGAAACTCGGCCCCGACAACCTTCAACGCATCGACGCTGCAGTGAACAGATGACCCAGCGGCATTTGTTTCTTTTCATTGGTTTTACTGTGCTTTCCGGCTGCACTTGCGGACAAAACACTCTGTATTCTGATGTTTTTGAATTAGCTCAGCATGAGTCTGTTGCTCCGGTTGAGAGGAACGTCGTCAACGTGCACTTCAGCCCGACGACCGCCGAGTTCCCCAATCCGGAGCGCGGATTCTACCGGCCTGCAGCTTCGGGTAATCTCGACACGCTTACGGCCCACGAAGTATCCGAGGCCTTCAGGAAGGGATACCGGCTTCTGTATGCTCGCATAGATCTTGAGCGCTACCGCGAGTCGGAAATTCCGGAATCGTATCTCAACGACCTTCACTCAGCCTTCGACCTGGCGCGTCAGGGCGGGGTCAAGCTCATCATACGTGCAACCTACAACTATCCGCGTGGGGAGACTGAGTATCGCGACGCGGAAGACGCGCCGCTGTCCTGGGTACTGGCCCACATCGGTCAGCTGGAACCGGTATGGCGCGAGAATGCTGATGTAATATCCGTTGTTCAAGCTGGTTTCATCGGGGCGTGGGGAGAGTGGCATACGTCTTCCAACGACCTCGCGTCAGCGGAAAACCGGACCCGGATCAGGGATGCACTTCTGGAAGCCGTGCCGGAAACGCGATTCGTCCAGTTCCGATATCCCCCCTACATCATGGACTGGTACCCGGATCTGCCGGATTTGAATTCGGCGCTGGACGGCAGGTACCGGACAGGCTTCCACAATGATTGCTTCCTGGCAAGCGCCACCGACGTCGGAACCTATTCCGAAGATCTGGGCGAGCAGGCGAGCCAGCGGCACTACACCCAAGCGCTTGGCGATCTTGCGATCTTCGGCGGCGAAACATGCAGACCCGCCGATTCGCGCGATCCGGTCTCGCGCTCGGCATGTACGGATATCCTGCGCGAAGGCGCGCAATACAAGCTGACCTATCTGAACGATTCCTACTACAGGGGCTTGTTCCACGAGAACTGGCGCACCGAGGGGTGCATGGACCGGGTCAGCCGGTCCATGGGATATCGTTTCACACTCGTGGAAGCCTCTCACGTTTCGGCTGCGCGGCCTGGCGAAGAATTCGAATTGTCATTCATCATCGGCAATTCCGGGTGGGCACGGCTCTACAATCCCCGCTCAATCGAGATTGTCTTGCGCAACCGGAAGTCCGGCATGGTCCGTCGCCTCCAGGCGGAAGGCGCCGATCCCCGGAGTTGGTTGCCGTATACGGAGCATGCAGAAACCGTCCGCGTGAAGCTCCCGGACGATCTGGCGAAAGGGACATGGCAGATCATGCTGGCCTTGCCGGATGCCAATGATTCCATCAGCCATGACCCGCGATACGCCATCCGGTTCGCGAATGATGACCGTATCAATGCTGGACAAGCCTGGGATGAAACACTTGGCGCATTTGCCCTCGGAACCGCCGTCGTCATTCAATGACAAGGCAGGGCCGGCAGGAACCGTGACGGCGAGACGTGGATCGCCGAAGACCCCGGCCACCCTTTCAAGAAGCTGGTTGGGATGAACATCGAACTGCTGCGCAAGCTCGGCCAGGGTCTGTTCACCCCGGACGGCGGCGAGAGCCACCTTCGCTTGGAAATCCGGACTGTGATTCCGGCGGGGTCGTCTGGGCATGGGCTGTCTCCTGCGTCCGGCAAAATAACCGATCCCGGGCAGAAATCTCACCTGACCACCGTGTTCAGATTTCCCGAGCCACCTCTCCCGGCCCCGGCTCAGTCGAGCGTGCGGCGGTAGCGCAGCATGGCGACGGCCACGACCACCGCCGTGAAGGCGCACATGGCGAGCATCGGCTGCTGCAACTGCGCGAGGCTCGCATCCTTCAGCATCACCCCGCGCACGATGCGCAGGAAATGCGTCAGCGGCAGGACCTCGCCAATCGCCTGCGCCCAGTGCGGCATGCCCCGGAACGGGAACATGAACCCGGACAGCAGGATCGACGGCAGGAAGAAAAAGAAAGTCAGCTGCATCGCCTGCATCTGCGATTTCGCGATGGTCGAGAACGTGAACCCGAGCGCGAGATTGGCGACGAGGAAGATCGTCACCCCGAGCAACAGCACCCAGAGACTGCCAGCGAACGGCACCCCGAATATCACCCGCGCCGCAATCAGGATGACCGCCGTCTGCGCCGCGCCGACGGCGACATAGGGCAATATCTTGCCGAGCATCACCTCGCCCGGCCGCGCCGGCATCGCCAGCAGGTTCTCCATCGTGCCGCGCTCGACCTCGCGGGTCATCGCCATGCCGGTGATCATCACCAGCGTCATGGTCAGGATGACGCCGAGCAGGCCGGGCACGATATTGTAGCTGGTCTTCGCCTCCGGATTATACTCGGCATGCACGACGAGATCGAACGGCGGCGGGCGCGCCTTCAGGCTGGCGAGCGGCCCGGTTAGTTGGTGGGCGATGGCGTGGGAAAGGATCTGCTGCGCATTGCCGATCGCGCCGGAGGCAGCAGCAGGGTCTGACGCATCCGCCTCGATCAGCACTTGCGGCCGGTCGCCGCGCACCAGGTCGCGCGTGAAGTCCGCCGGAAACGAGACGACAAAGGCGACATCGCCGCGCGCCAGCAGGTCGGCGCTTTCGCGGGGGTCTGAGGTCTGCAGGATGAAGTCATAATATTCCGAAGTCTCGAGGGACTTCACCAGCGTACGGACGATGGGGGAATTGTCCTCGACCAGCACTGCCGCCGGCAGGTGGCGCGGATCGGTATTGATCGCAAAACCGAACAGGACGAGCTGCACGATGGGAATGCCGAACAGCATGGCGAAGGTCAGCCGGTCGCGGCGCATCTGCACCAGCTCCTTCATGAACACCGCCTGTATTCTGCTGAGCGAGACCAGGATGGCGTTCATGCGTGCTGCCGCGTGTCTGTGCCGGCATCGGCCATCAGGGCGATGAAGGCATCCTCGAGGCTGGGCTGCACCTTGCTCCAGGTGACATCCGGGTCGGAATTCCGGTCGATCGCTGCCCGGATCAGGTCCCCGTCCCGTCCGGACACATGCAGCGCCGCACCGAAATACGCGACATGATCGAGACCGGGCAGGCCTTTCAGGCGCTCGGACAGGCGGCGCACGCCCCTGCCCTCGCCCCGGAACGTGACGAGGCCGGAATGGCCGATCACGTCGGCCACCGACCCCTCGATGATCTTGTGTCCATTGGCGAGATAGACGATCCGGTCGCAGCGTTCAGCTTCGTCCATGTAATGGGTGGAGACGAGAACAGTCATGCCCTCCGTGGACAGATGGTGAATCTCGTCCCAGAAATCGCGCCGCGCCTGCGGATCGACGCCCGCCGTCGGCTCGTCGAGCAGCAGGAGCTGCGGCGTGTGCATGGTGACGGCGGCCAGCGCCATGCGCTGCTTCCAGCCGCCTGACAGGGCCTCGGCCAATTGGTGCTGGCGGTCGGTCAGGCCAAGCTTCTCCAACGTTTCATCGACGGTCTGGCGCAGGTCCGGTAGGCGGTACAGCCGTGCCACGAATTCCAGATTCTCGCGGATCGTCATGTCGGTCCAGAACGAGAATTTCTGCGTCATGTAGCCGGTCAGGCTCTTGATCCGCTCCGACTCGGTCAGGATATTGAAGCCGAGGCAGGTGCCCGTGCCCTCGGTCGCCTTCAGCAGGCCGCAGATCATCCTTATGGTCGTCGTCTTGCCGGACCCGTTCGGCCCGAGAAAACCCCAGACTTCCCCGCGCGGCATCTGGATGTCGACACCGGCCACCGCTGTCTTCCTGCCGAACCGCTTGACCAGTCCGTGCACGTCGATGGCATAGTCCTGCGTCACCAAGAGACCTCCACCGGCAGGCCGGGCCTGATGTCCGTCCCCGGAGGAATGGAGGCTTCGACCAGGAAGACAAGTTTCTCGCGCGACTCCTTGGAATAGATCACCGGCGGGGTGAATTCGGCATCCTGCGAGATGTAGATCACGGAGGCGGAAATCACCGTCGTCATCCCGTCGGCCGTGATGCGGACCGTCTTGCCGAGTGTCATCTGCGGCAGCTCATCCTGCCGCACGAAGAACCGCGCGCGCAGGCCATCGGCCGGCAGGATCGACAGCACGGCCTGCCCCGCTGGCGCGAACTCCCCGGCCTGCAGGAAGCGTTCCTCGACCCGGCCCGATACGCGCGCCGTGACGTTGCGCTCACCGAGCCGGAATTCAGCCCGGGCCAGGGAGGCTTCTGCCGTATCCGTGGCCGCGGCGGCGGCTTCGCGC
>JBGSKI010000283.1:0-20086 GCA_041741315.1 Hyphomonas sp.
GCGCCGGTGTCGACGCCCGCACATCGCGCCAGCCGAGCACCAGCCCCGGCACGAACAGCAGGGTCGCCGGGAAGAACCAGGCCGGGATATGGCTGAGATGGTAGAGCGGCCAGCCGCCATGCCCCTCGGAGGCGCCGGTGAACTTTTCCTTGAGGTCCTTGCCGACCGCACCCTTGACATACTGGCCGTCGGTGGCGGCCTGGATCCACAGGAACCAGGGCAGGACCAGCAGCACGAACAGGGCCGGGCCCGGCCACCAGACCAGAACCTTCCACCAGTCGCCGCCCTTGCGGTCCTCGGCGCGGCCCCAGGCCCAGGCCCCGAACCCGGCATAGGCGGCAACCATCGGCGTCACCGGCCCCTTGATCAGGAAACTCGTGCCCATGCACAGCCAGAACAGCAGGGCCATGGCCTTCGACTGGTCCTTGCGGACATACAGCCGCCCGAGCGCGCCGATCGACAGGGTTGTCAGGAAGACCAGCACGCCATCGGTCTTGGAAATGTGCGCTTCGGAGGTCAGCAACAGGGTTGCACTGAACATCAGCGCCCCGAGGAAACTGGCGCGCCGCCCGATCAGCGGGATGCCGCACCAGAAACACGCCATCGCCCCGAGCGCGGCCCCGAGCCAGCTCGGCACCCGGTAGGTCCAGATCTGCTTGGCGTCCGCCCCGGTCAGCAGGGCCGTCGCACCGGCCTGCAGCCAGTGGATGCCGGCCGGCTTCTTGTTGCGCAACTCGTCCTGGTACTGGATGCGGATATAATCGTGCTCCTCCAGCATTTCCTTGGAGGCCTGCGCGAAGCGGCTCTCGTCGCGGTCGAGCGCGGGCAGCAGGAAGACGCCCGGCGCGGCTGCCCCGAACGTTACCAGGAACAGGACGACATAGGCTTTCCAGCCGGCGGCGATGCGGTCGATCATGGACATGCCTTCCTCTAACCGGTTCGGCCGGGCGCGTCTTGCGCTTTTGATCGCGCTTTCCCGCCGCAGCTGCAGGTGAAGCGGCCCCTCGCCATCGGCGGCTTTGGTCTGTATGAGGCCGGATGCTGCCTTGAGGAAGATGCCTTGGAACCCTCACTCGAATTCTCCGTCGTCGTGCCCGTTCACAATGAAGCGGGCAATGTCGCCGGCCTGATTGCGGAAATCGCAAAAGCGCTCGACGGCCGGGCGTTCGAGATGGTGTTCGTCGACGACGCCTCGACCGATGACACCCGGGCCATGCTTGCCGGACTGAAGACGCAGTACCCGATGCTGCGCGTGCTCGGCCACCGCAGGAATGCCGGCCAGAGCCGGTCGATCCGGTCAGGCATCCTTGCCGCCCGCGCGCCGGTCATCGGCACGCTCGACGGCGACGGCCAGAACGATCCGGCCGACCTGCCGGACCTCTACCGCCAGTTCACCCGCGCCGGTGCGCCGGAAGGACTGAAAATGGTCATGGGCCGCCGCGCCAAGCGCCAGGACACCGCCTGGAAGCGTTTCGGCTCGCGCCTCGCCAACAATGTCCGCAAGCGCCTCCTGCGCGACGATTGCGACGACTCGGGCTGCGGCATCAAGGTGATGAGCCGCGACGCCTATGTCCACCTGCCCTATTTCGATCACATGCACCGCTACATGCCGGCCCTGATGCGGGCCGAAGGCTTCGGCGTCGAATACCGCGACGTGAACCACCGGCCGCGCGGCACGGGCCGATCGAACTATACCAATTTCGGCCGCCTCAACGATGCCCTGTCGGACCTGCGCGGCGTCACCTGGCTGATCCGCCGCCGGCGCAATCCGGGCGGCGCGGACGAAATCTAGGTCCCGGACGGGTTGCTCGGCGAATGGGGCCGGAAACCAGCCAAAGTCCGGCACGCGTTCCGCACGCCGTCCCCGCTGACCGGCACCGGTGCGGCCGGAATCCGGCCGGAATCCCGCCGAATCTGCACATTTTCCGCAGGCCGGTGGCCCGTTTTCCGGAATTCCGACGCCTTGTTCAATGAAGCGGCGTGAACTGCGCGAGGCGCCGGAATTCCCCTCGCATTGGCGCGGACATTCCGGTAAACCTCGCCTTAACACGATCCAGGCAACGCAACGGGTAGTGACTATGGACAAGGATACTAAGGCCGCAATCATCGGGGCCGCAGTCTCCAGACAGGAGCGGAAGGAGCGCGAAAGCGCCTCCTCCGGCACGCATTCCGAAAAGGGGTCTTTGATGCGCGTAATCTTTGGGATTTTTCCGCTGCTGGTCGTACCGGTGGCGCTGTATAACCTGCTGGCCTTCGGGTTCGGCGGCGGCGTGGAAACCACAACGGCAACGGGCGAGATCGTCCGGTCAATCGCTGCGCCGATCCAGAACCTGCTCAACAGCACGTTCTTCAGCCTGCCCATGATTTCCGGCGTAAAATGGGTCCTGACCAAGGGGGATGCGATCATCCTCCTCTCGATCGTCTTCCTGTTCCTCGAAATCCTGAAATCCACCAGCACCGGCACATCGACCATCGCCAATCACGCGATTTCGATGCTCCTGTTCATCGTCTGCATGATCGAATTCCTGCTGGCGCCGAACTTCGCGACGTCGACCTTCTTCATCCTGATGATGATGACCCTGCTGGACGTCCTGGCGGGTGTGGTCGTCACCATCGTGTCGGCCCGGCGCGATTTCGGCATGGATCACGGCTGACGCAGCCGAGCCAAATGCGAGAAACGGACGGCCCGCCCTGTGCGGGCCGTTTGCGTTCCGGGCCTTTAGTCCTTGCGGTAGAGTTCGGCCAGTTGTTCCTGGATGGCAGCCATCTGTGCCTGCATGTTGGCCAGGGCCTCGGCCTGCATCTCGATCATCGAGGCGGCCGGGGATGACGGCTTTTCGGCCCTCGAAGCGCCGTATAGCGCCGGCATGAACATCTTCATGCCCTGTTCGAACATGGTCATGTTCCGGCGGGCCTGCTTTTCGAACAGAGTCATCGGGTTGGCGGCCTTGCGCCATTCCTTTTGCGCTTCGGCGAAACTGTTCATCGACATGTCGAGGAAAGCGGGAAGGAACGTTTGCGCACCGCCGCCATAAAAGCCGATAAGCTGGCGCAGGAAATTCAGCGGAAGGGCGCCTTCGCCCTTGGTTTCCTGCTCGAAAATGATTTGGGTCAGGACCTGACGGGTCAGGTCTTCGCTGGTCTTGGCGTCGCGGACTTCAAAGTCGCGCCCTTCCCGGACCAGTTCGGACAGGTGTTCCAATGTGACATAGGACGAGGTGGACGTGTCGTAGAGACGCCGGTTCGCATATTTCTTGATGATGATCGTACCGGTTGATCCGTTGGTCTTGGCCATGTTCTGCCCTCTGCTCTCCTAAGGAGAAGCAAGTTTTGTGCTATGCAGCACACGGTGCCACAAATTCCCTCTGCGACCAATGCGCTATTGAAGTGGTGACTGCAGTCGCGCTAGCGTTTGCGGGTGCAAAAATTTCAGGGAGGGAAACGCATGTCGAAAACGGTACTCGTAACAGGCGGCACGCGCGGCATTGGCCGTGCGATCAGCGAAACCATGGTCAAGAAGGGTTACAAGGTCGCGGCCAATTATGCCGGGAACGATGCTGCGGCAGAGGAATGCGCCGGTGCAATCGGTGTAAAATGCTACAAGTTCGATGTCGCCGACTATGATGCCGTCGGTGCCGGACTGGCTGCCATCGAGAAGGATCTCGGCCCGGTTGACGTGGTGATCAACAATGCCGGGGTGACCCGGGATGCGCCCTTTCACAAGATGACCCGCGACCAGTGGCAGCAAGTGGTCGATATCGACCTGACGTCGGCATTCAACGTGACCCGCCAGGTCTGGGAAGGCATGCGCGACCGGAATTGGGGCCGGGTGATCAACATTTCCTCGATCAATGGCCAAAAAGGCCAGTTCGGACAGGCGAACTATTCCGCCGCCAAGGCCGGCCTGATCGGGTTCACCAAGGCGCTCGCACAGGAAGGTGCCAAGAAAGGCATCACCGTCAACGTGGTCTGCCCCGGCTATATCGATACGGAAATGGTCCAGGCCGTGCCGGAAAAAGTGCTCGAAGGCATCATCGCCTCGATCCCGGTCGGCCGGCTTGGCAAGGCCGAAGAGATCGCCTCGATGTGCGCCTATCTTTCCAGTGACGAGGCAGCCTTCATCACCGGCGCGACGATGACGGTGAACGGCGCGCAGTATATCGCGGGCTGACCCTGGCCTTCCCCCCTTCTCCCGAGGGAGAAGGGGGCGCGACATGGGTGTAACCGCTTCAGATCGTCAGGATAATCTTGCCGAAATGCTGCTGGTTGGCCTGGTGGGCAAAGGCAGCGGCGATCTGGTCGAGCGGGAAGGACTTGTCGAGGACAGGCATGATCCCGTTTGCCTCGATGGCGTCGATCATGTCCTCCTGCATGCGGCGTGACCCGACCGTGATGCCTGAGAGGGTGATGTTGCGTGAGAACAGGGCCGCTGTCGGCACTTCGCCGGAGATGCCCGTCAGTACACCGATGAGAGAAATGTGGCCGCCGGGCCGGCAGGCCGCAATCGACTGGGCCATCGTGCCAGGTCCGCCGATCTCGACCACTTCATCCACGCCGCGTCCACCCGTCAGTTCGAAGGCGGCTTTGCCCCATTCCGGGGTTTCCTTGTAGTTGATCACATGGTCCGCGCCGAGATCCGTCAGGCGCTTCATCTTGTCGGCGGAGGATGACGTGGAAATCACGCGGCAGCCGGCGGCCTTGGCGAGTTGCAGCGCGAAGATCGACACTCCGCCGGTGCCTTGCGTCAGCACCCAGTCGCCCGGCTTGATACGCGCCTCGCACATCAGGCCGCGCCAGGCGGTCAATGCGGCGCAGGGGAGCGTCGCGGCTTCCTCGAACGAATAGCCTTTCGGCATGCGGGTGAAGGCAGTTTCCGGCGCGGCGACCAGTTCGGCACCGAATCCATCCGCCCCATCGCCCGGAACGCTGGCAAAGCCCGCCATCTCGACCTGTCCGGATTGCCAGTTCGGAAAGAACAGGGAGAGGACCCTGTCACCGACCTTCCATTTGGTGACACCGTCGCCGACCGCGACCACTTCGCCGGCGCCGTCGGACATCGGAATGCGGCCATCGGGCGTCGGGATGCCGCCGAGCACGACGACAAAGTCGTGGTAGTTCAGACTGCTGGCGCGGACCCGGACGAGAACCTCGCCCTTGGCGGGTTTGGGGTCGGGCCGGGTCTCGATCACGATCTTGTCGAGACCGCCCGGCTTTTTGACGGCTGCTACTTTCATCGGTCATTTCCTCCTTGATTTCGGGCTAGGGACGGGTGGCGTCCCTAGGGAAGTCAAGCAGGCTGGAAATTGCGGCCGGACGTCAGGCCGGTGCTTTTGCCATCGCGGCGATCCGTGCGTCGCGCAGGGATTTGCGGCGCACCTTTCCGGCATCGTCCCGTACCGGCTCGGCCGAGTACTCGAAGCCCTTCGGGATCTTGTAGCGGACAAGCCGCTCGCCGAGATGGGCGATCATGTCGGCGTCCGGAACGGGTCCCTCCGGCCGGTCGATGACGGCATGCAGGCGCGCCCCCATATCCTCGTCCGGCAGGCCGATCACGGCAGACGACCGCACACCCGGATAGGCATCGATCGCCGCTTCGACTTCCGCCGGATAGATATTGGCGCCGCCGACCAGGATCATGTCGGACATGCGGTCGGTCAGGTAGAGATAGCCCTCGGCATCCATCCAGCCCATGTCGCCGAGGCTTTCCCAGCCGCCATCAATGGAGCGGGCTTCCGCGCCGACATAGTGATAGGTCGAACCCGCACCGCTCAGGGGACGGAGGAAGACTTCGCCCACTTCCCCGGCGGGCAAGGTCTTGCCGTCCTCGCCGACGATCTTCATTTCGCAGGTATCGACGGGCCTTCCGACCGATCCCTTGTGGGTCAGCCATTCCGTGCCCTGAATGGTGGTCGATCCCTGGCCCTCTGTGCCGCCATAGAGTTCCCAGATCACTTCCGGGCCGAGCCAGTCGATGAAGCATTCCTTGAGCCAGGGCGGGCAGGGGGCGGCAAGGTGCCAGAGCGCCTTGAGGCTCGAGACGTCGAAGCGTTTGCGTGTCTCTTCCGGCAGCGCCCAGATCCGCCGCATCATGGTCGGCACCATGTAGGCCACATCGATCCTCAGGCGCTCGATGGTCGCCAGAGACTGTTCCGGGTCGAAGCGCGTCGTGACGCCGATCGTGCAGCCTTTGAACAGGGCGATCATGGCCCAGAGGAACGGGCCATTGTGATAAAGCGGGCCGGGGATCAGCATCGCGCCCTGGGTCGGTATTTCCAGGTACGGCATGTCCGGATCCCAGGCGGCCGGCATTTTCGAGACGATCAGTTTCGGACGGCCGGTTGAGCCGCCACTGGTCATCGCCTTGATGGAACCGGCGGTTCGTTCCGGGAGCGGTCCGCCGATAAGGCTGGCGTCCACCTCAAGACCGGCAGGAAAGGAAGGTATGGGCGCGTATTCGCCGGACTGAACGCCGACCACCAGCGAAGGCCGGGCAAGCTCGACGATCTGGTCGCGCTCGAATTTCGGCAGGCGCGCCGACACCGGCTGCGGCGTCGCGCCGAGTTTCCAGGTCGCGATACAGGCCTCAAAGAATTCGATTCCGTTTGGCAGGGCAATGGTGACGAAATCATCCGGCTTCACGCCGAAGACCTCATAGGTCATGGCGAGCCGGTTGGTGCGTGTCTCGAGTTCGGCCCAAGTGACGGACTGTCCCTCATGGTCGATGGCGACGCGGTCCGGCTGGACCGATGCCCAGTGGGCGACGATGCGTGAAAGCGATATCATGGCCACGGGGCCTCTCCCTTATCCAGCGTGTTATATGTTCGCGCGCTTCAGGAGGCGCTGGAAGCCTTCCCAGAACTCTGCGCGCTTGTCGTCGGTTTCCATCAGGATCTCGTGCATGGCGCCGGCGACCGTGACATGCTCGCAATCCGGCAGGCGGGAGCAGATCGCGTCATGCGAGGCGTTGTCGACCAGTTTCTCCTCGCCCGCAGTCGCGACGAAGACAGGAATCTTGATCTTCTTCAGAACGGACGGCTTGGAGAAGGTCTGAAAGATGTTGAGCGACGCGCCGAGCCAGCCCCACGTGACCGGGCCGAGTTCCAGATCGGGCTTTGCGTCGATCAGCGTGCGCTGCATCTGCCAGCGCTTCTTGTCATGGGTGACGATATTGGTCTCGAACGTCTCCGGCGGACCGGGCTGGACGGCATAGTCACCCGACCGGCCGGTCGCGCGCATTGCCCAGACGAGATAGCGCATGCCGAAGACGGGGGATTTCAGGCCCCACATCGGTGCACAGAACGCCGCAGCGTCGACCTTGACGAGGCCGGTGGAGATGGCCGCGAGCGCAATTGCCCCGCCCATCGAATGCGCCACGGAAACGTAGGGGCGCGGCAGGCGGTCATCGAGCGCGTCGAGGCCGTTGGCGAGCGCTCCCATGAACGTCTCGAACCGGTCGATATGGCCCTTTTTCGTATCGTCCAGCAGGCGGGCCGAAAGGCCCTGGCCCGGCCAGTCGATGATCACGACGGCGAAGCCCATGGCCTGCAATTCGCGGCCGACCTCGAAATATTTCTCAATGAATTCCGTCCGGCCGGGGCAGACGATAGCGGTGCCGCGGGGATGGTCCGGGGAGAGAGCCGGGGCGACGCAGGCGCGCAGTTCGCGCCCGCCGGTCCCGGTGAACCAGACGATTTCGGCGCCTTCCGGCGCCGGATTGCCCGGCACCCGCACGAATTCGGCGTCACGTTCCTGGCTTCTGTCGGTCATGGTCGGTTCCGGAAGGGCAAAGGCCGCCCGCAGGTTTCCCCGGGGCGGCCCTCAGCTTAGACTGCAAGGCGCGCTAGGCGAGCTTTTTCATCAGGTTCTGGAGCTGCATGGCAACCGACATGTCGCCTTCGACCTTCAGTTTGCCCTGCATGAAGGCCATGGTCGGATCCATCGCGCCGCTCGAAATCTTCTGGAAATCGTCCCAGTTCACCTTGATGGTCGCATCTGCAGCGCCGTCGGAATTGTCGGCCTTGCCAGCCACGCCGTCGATCAGGAGTTTGCCGACGTCGCCGAAGTCAAACTTGACCTTTTTCTTGAAATCGCCGCCAGCTTCCATGGCTGCGGATGCTTTGGATGTGAGTTCTGCGAGATCCATGAGGTTCCTCCTAAGATGGATTTGCCGCCGATAAAGCAGACCCACGCAGGGGAACGCAAGAAAAAGCTGTGTGACAGATCATCCCGACACCTGCGCTTCAGGCATCCACGATGACATCAAACCCGCCGAAGATCATGCGCTGGCCATCGAACAGGTCTCCGCCCATCATTCCGGAAGCTTCGATATCCTTCATCGAGGCCTCCATGCCAGAGGTCCGGGCGGCCTTCGACGGCCAAATGATCCAGGAGAAGACGACCGATTCATCCGGCTTCAGTTTGACCGCCATGGGAAAGCTGGTGACCTTTCCTTCGGGAACGTCTTCGCCCCAGCATTCGGCTACGGCAAGTGCACCATTCTTGCGGAAATAGGTCGCACATTCGGCTGCCATCTCCTGGTAGGCTGCCTTGTTGGCGGTGGGTACGGCAAGCAAAAAGCCATCGACATAGTTCATTCTGTGTCTCCTCTCAGCCTTGGAACGCGGCTTCCAGTGCCGCGACGTCGAATTTCACCATGCCCAGCATGGCCTGCATCACACGCTGCGACTGTTCCGGCGTGCCGGCGCTCATCAGCTCGAAGAATTGCCGGGGTACGACTTGCCAGCTGACACCCCAGCGATCCTTGAGCCACCCGCACTGGACTTCCTGTCCACCTTCGGTGAGGGCGGACCAGAGCCGGTCCACCTCGTCCTGATCCTCGCATGTGACGGCAATCGAGAA
This sequence comes from Hyphomonas sp., assembly GCA_041741315.1. Classification (GTDB taxonomy): domain Bacteria; phylum Pseudomonadota; class Alphaproteobacteria; order Caulobacterales; family Hyphomonadaceae; genus Hyphomonas. The sequence continues at coordinate 8,860 of JBGSKI010000283.1, forward strand.
GGCATCCGTGTGCGGATGGCCCGGCCCGGCATTCATGGCGGTGAACCGGACGCCGTCCAGAGCGAATGCGACAATGAAGGCCTGGTCTCCCTGCCTTTGAACATTCACGATGCGGGAATTCGGCAGGAGTGAGGTGTAGAGCGTGGCGGCCTCCTCGGCGCCGGAATCATACCAGAGGAAGGGTGTGACCTTTGGTTGGTTGATCATGCTTGGACACCTTTCAGCGGCTTGATCTGGTCTGGATGCTCTGCAAGGCCCGAGAAAGGGTCACGCCATGCGTCCAGCTGGTTGAGCTGGTCATGCCAGCGCGCAATATTTGAATAATCCGGGAGCGGGAGTCCAGCGTCTATCGCGAAGGGAAAAAGGGTTGCCGTGCGGAAATCGGCATAGGTGAGCCGGTCATCCACCAGCCACTTGCGGCCGGACAGGTGGTCGTCGAGCACTTTCGCATTCTCGCGGAACTGCTGCATCTCGCCCGCCATGAATTCGGCAGATGGTTCCTCGGCGGAGAATTGCGGCCGGACGAGGCGATGGAAATAGAAGCTGCTGCCGGGACGCGTCAGATGCAGACCGCTCCAGCTGACCCACATCTGAACTTCGGCTCCCTGCTTGTCACCAGGCCAGAAATCCGGGTCCGTGATCTGCGACAGGCGCATTGCAATGGCGTCAGTCTCCCAGAGCGACGTTCCGTTCTCCACCAGAACCGGCACAAGCCGGTTCGGGTTGATCGGACGGAAAGCTTCCTCATGGGCGGGATGGCGCGGGCTCGCGGGCACGAGATCAACCGGCGCATCGAGATGGCGGGCGACCGCCACCGCGACGCGCGGATTGAGGTTGCGCGAGAAATGCAGGACGGGCCGGACGGTCATGCGTCCGACGCCATCATGGCGTCCTTCAGGGCTTCGGACGTGCGCGGAGCATTTTCTCCTGGCGTCGCGATGGACCATTTGTGTCCGAACGGATCCTCCACCATGCCATAGAGATCGCCCCAGAACTGGCGCTCGACCGGCATGATGAGTTTCGCACCCGCCTTCACGGCGCGGTCGACCACTCCCTTCGCATCGGTGACGGAAAGGTGGATGGTCACAGGCGTGCCACCGAGCGTCTGCGGACTCCGCACCTCCATATCGGGGAACTCGTCGACCAGCATGACCATATGCGTGTTGATCTTCACGGAGGCGTGGACGAGGCGTCCATCCGGACCCGGAAGGCGGATCATTTCTTCGGCATCGAAGGCCTGTTTGTAGAAGTCGATGGCTTTTGCCGCACCATTGCAGACAAGATGGGGTACGACCTCGTGCGCATCGCCCGGATTGGAAGGGCGCACACGGACGGGTTCGGGTGGCAGGGTCTTTGCGAGCTCCTCCAACTGGTCGGCGGCTTTGCCCCAACCTTCATGAAAACCAATCTCCTCATGCATCTTTGCGTCTTCCGCATTCCAGTGCCGGGCAATCGCGCGGTAGCGCGTGGTGCCGTCGCCGAGATCATGAAACGTAATGATCGAGGTCATGAAGGGCTTCCCGGAAGGCACCCAGTCGCCGATGAAAGCATCCGTGGAAACAATGCGGCGGCCGGGAACGACTTCCAGATATTGGCCGCGGGCAGGGTTCACTTCGCCGCCCGGACCTTCCATACGGTGATAGCTCGCTCCACCGGGCCGCAGGTCCAGCTTCGCCTCCGTCACCTTCCAGGGTTTCGGGCAAAACCACTGGCAGACCAGTTCCGGCTCGGTATAGCAACGATAAAGCGTCTCGGCCGGAGCGGCGATGATCCGTTCGAGGACGAGATCGAGATCGTGAGGCGTTTCAGGACGGGTCGGGTCAGCCATTGTTTCCTCCTTGGCCAGGATATTTGCGGGGAACGGATCAATCCGGAATTTCCGGTTCGACGAGACGGGCAAGGTTCAGCAGCGATTCCTGCCAGCCGAGATAGCAGCCGGATTCCGGGATCACATCCGGAATACCTTCCTGAACGACCGTGATTTCCGTGCCGACGGGGACGGCGGCGATTTCGATGGTGGTCATCATGTCGCCGGCAAGGTTCGGGTCGTCGAAGGCTGTCTTGTACTGTACGCGTCTGCCGGGCCGCAGGTCCGTATACTCCCCGCCGAAGCTGTGGCCGTTGCCGGTGGTGAAATTGGTGAAGGACATGCGGTATTTGCCGCCGACCGTGGGGTCCATCTCGTGCACTTTTCCGGTGAAGCCGTTCGGGGGAAGCCAGCGGGCATAGGCATCCGCGTCGGTGAAGGCGCGGTAGACCTTGTCTGGCGTCGTCATCAGGACGCGGTGCAGGCGGACAGTACCGAGCATGGGCCTATTCCTTTTTCTCAGGGGTCAAATTGAACAGCATCCGGACATAACGGATGAGATGATCGGCAGAATCGCGTGCGACCGCAGAATCATTCGTCGCCTTGGCGAGGATGAACGCGCCTTGCAGGACGCCTTGAAAATGCAGGGCGAGGCTTTCTGACGTCCAGCCGCCGGTGATGCCATGTCGGGCGCGTGCGGCGTCGATATCGTCCACAAGCGTCAGCGCATGGCCCCAGATCGAGTCGTGGCAGGCCTCGCGCAGGGCCGGAAGCGTCTCGTAGGATTCCTGCACCATCGTACCGGCGAGGCAGGTGAACTCCGGAACCGGGCCGTCGAGCAGGGCGCGGCGGAATTCCAGATAGCCGAGCACCCGGTCCAGCGGGTCTTCGTGGGCCATGAACGGTGCGGATCCGAACAATTCGTTGGCATGCCGCTTCCAGGCGTCTGCAGCCGCTATGCCGAGGTCCGTTTTCGAGGGAAAATGGTGGAAGAAGGCGCCCTTGGTGACGCCTGCCTCGCGGCACAGCTCGTCCACTGAGGTTGCGTTGAAGCCTTTCTCGCGGACAGTTTTTACGGCGGCGCCGATCAGCTTGTCGCGGGCCGTTGGCGGTTTCGGGGAGATCGTTGTTGAGGCGGACGCTCTATTCATGAGTTGACACGTACCAACTAGTCGGTACGTGTCAATCAGAATCTTTGTTGGACGATGGTCAAGCGCTTGACCTTGCGCTGCGGAACCGTGGAACGTCGCGCCATGAGTTGGGAAAAATCGATCGAGGAACTGCGCCGCCGCGAGCGGCTCGCGGAAAAGATGGGCGGCGAAGAGCCCGTCGAGCGTCAGCGCGGGCGCGGCAAGCTGACGGTGCGCGAACGGGTCGCCTTCCTCGCCGATCCCGGCAGTTTCCACGAGATCGGCAAGATCGCGGGCAAGGCGGCCTATGGTCCCGATGACGAACTGGTCGGATTCACGCCATCGACGTCCGTGACTGGACGGGCCCGCCTCGACGGCAGGCCGGTCGTCATCCTCGCCGACGACTTCACCGTGCGGGGCGGGGCTTCCGATGCTTCGATCTGGCAGAAGATGGTCCAGATGATCAAGATGGCGACCGAATACCGGATGCCGCTGGTCCAGATGATCGACGGCACCGGCGGGGGCGGATCGGTCAAATCGCTGGAAAAGGATCCGCGTACCTATATTCCCGAAACGCCGGGCTGGAACGAGATCGTGCACGGCATGACACAGGTGCCGTTCGTGTCGCTGGCGCTTGGCCCCTGCGCCGGCATGGGGGCCGGCCGCGTCGCGGCGAGTCATTTCTCGATCATGGTGAAAGAACTCAGCCAGGTGTTTGTAGCTGGTCCGCCGGTCGCGATTGCGCTGGGAGAGAACGTCACCAAGGAAGAACTTGGCGGCTGGAAAATCCAGGGCCAGAACGGCACGGTCGACAATGTCGTCGACACTGAGGCCGATGCCTTTGCGGCGGCCCGGCAGTTCCTCTCCTATCTTCCGCCCTCGGTGCATCACCTGCCGGAACGGATCGCACCGGCGGATGACCCGAAACGACGCGAGGAGAACCTCCTCTCGATCGTGCCCAAGGATGGCAAGACGCCCTACAAGCCGCGCAGGATCGTCGAGGCGGCCGTCGATACCGGTAGTTTCTTCGAGATCGGGCACGATTGGGGGCGGGGTATTGTCTGTGGCCTGGGGCGTATCGATGGTTACCCGGTCGGCCTCCTCGCAGGCGACCCGTTCTTCCTCGACGGGGCGTGGACGGCCGATGTCTGCGACAAGGTCACCCGCCACATGGACATCTGTTCCATGTTCCACCTGCCGGTCGTGCATTTCGTCGACTGTCCGGGATTTGCCGTCGGTGTGAAGGCCGAGACCGCCGGTGTGACCCGCGCCGGCGTGCGCGCGATGACGGCGATCTACCAATCGACGGTACCGGTCTGCTCCGTCGTCATTCGCAAGGCCTATGGCCTTGCAGGTTCTGCGATGATGAACCAGTCAAAGACCAAGTGGCGGTATTGCTGGCCGAGTGGCGATTGGGGAAGCCTGCCTATGGCCGGCGGTATTGAGGCGGCTTTCCGCAAGGAATTGTCGGAGGCGGAGAACCCGGAAGAACTGAAAGCCGGGCTCTACAAGAAGTTCGAGGCGATCCGGTCGCCCTTCCGCACGGCGGAAAGTTTCCTGGCTGAGGAAATCATCGATCCACGCGATACGCGGCCCCTTTTGGTCGATTTCGTCCACCATGCATGGCGTGTGCTCGAGCCGGGCGTCCGGACGGTAGGCTACCGGCCATAGGTGCCGCATACGGCCAGGCCGCCGCAATTCTCCCGATTCCCAGCTACTTGTTGCCTTTTTCCGGGTATCATGTCGCAATTCAGTCCAGTGGAGGGACGATTTGATGAAAAGACACGTTTCAGCGATGGCCATGGCGAGCCTGATGCTCGCCGCATGTGGCGGGGCAAGCAATTCCGGTTCACCAGCGATGGATTCGGCGCCGATGCCCGCGCCCATGGCGAAAATGGCGATGGAGGAGTATGCGGCCGGGCCAGGCGAACAGTTCGCGCCGGCGGATGGTTCGGGTGCGCCAAACGAAGTGGCGCAGCAATACATCGCCTATTCGCACTCTCTCGGCATGCGCCTACCGGTAGCCGCCATCGAACCGACGATGCAGGGCCACATTGATGCGTGCAGCAAGGCAGGGCCGGCCGTCTGTATGGTGACGAATTCCTGGCTCAACGCCGATTCGGAAGAATGGGCATCCGGTTCGTTGAACCTGCGCGCGACGCCCGTCTGGATCGAAGCTTTCCTTGGCGGTGTCGACGCCGAAGCGGAAGCAGCGAAGGGTGAAGTCTACAATCGTCAGACGACGGCAGAAGACCTGACCGTTTCGATCATCGACACGGATGCGCGCTTGAAAGCCCAGCAGACCCTTCAGACCCGGCTTGAACAATTGCTGGCCGACCGTCCGGGCAAACTTGGCGAACTGCTGGAGACCGAGCGTGAACTGGCCCGCGTCAATGGCGATATCGATTCGCTGACTTCGTCGCTTGCGGCCCTGCGTCAGCGGGTCAGCATGAGCCAGTTGTCGGTCAGCTACGAAACCAAAACCAACCCGGTTTCGAGTGGGGCGTTCGAGCCAATCGGGCATGCTTTCGGACGGTTCTTCTACAATCTCTCCAGTGCGCTCGCCGGGGTGATTACCGCGTTCGCCTTCCTGCTTCCCGGAATCTTGTTGCTCGGGGTCATGCTCTGGATCTGGCTGAAGCTCATCTGGCCGCGCGTCCGGCGAAACAAGAAAGTCTGATCCTCCCTTCAAGGAGAAAGCCCCGCGGAGCGATCCGCGGGGCATTTCAATTCAAGCCTTCTCGGCGATTTTCTTCCTCGTCTTCGGCTTGGTATTGGCAAGCAGTAGCGACGCGGTCTCCTTCGGCACGATCATGACCATTTCGCTCAGCGCCTGGTTCCAGTCGTCGAGAATGTCCTTGGCGCGGACCGAACCCGTGCGGCGGTAATGTTCGTCGACTAGCGCCTTGGCTTCGCCAATGTGCTCAGCCGGCATCTCGGCCAGCGGGTACCAGTCGATCGAATCCGGATTGGCGACCTTCTCGAACCGGCTGGTTGGATCCCAGATGAAGGCGGCACCGCCCGTCATGCCGGCTCCGAAATTGTCGCCGACCTGTCCGAGAATGACCGCCCGACCGCCCGTCATGTACTCACACCCGTTGGCACCGCATCCTTCGATAACGGTCTTTGCCCCTGAGTTGCGAACCGCAAAACGGACGCCTGCAGTTCCGGACGCGAAGAGCTTGCCGCTCGTTGCACCATAGAGGCACGTATTGCCGATGATCGCATCGCCCGATGCCGACCGGCGATCCTTCGGGCGTGGCGCGACAACGATGGTGGCCCCGGAAAGGCCCTTGCCGACATAGTCGTTGGCATCGCCAATAACTTCGAGCAGCAAGCCCTGTACGGAGAATGCGCCGAGGGATTGTCCGGCAGAGCCTTCGAGGCGGATGTGCAGACGGCCTTCCGGCAGGGCGTTCATGCCGAACTTGCGGGTGATCGAGGAACTCGACCGTGCACCGATGGCCCGCATCGTGTTCTGTACGTCGTATTCGAGCTGCATTTTCTCGCCGCGCTCGAAGAAGGGTTCGGCGTCACGCAGGATCTGGGCGTCCAGGGTGTCCGGCACTTCCTCGCGGCGGTTCGGCTTGTAGACAAGAGGTGTCTCGCTATCGACCTGCACCAGGAGCGGGTTCAGATCTAGGTCGTCGAGGTGCGTCGCACCGCGGCTGACCTGCGCCAGAAGGTCAGTCCGCCCGATTGCTTCGTCGAGCGACTTCAGGCCGAGTGAGGCGAGAATTTCACGCACATCCTCGGCGATGAAGCTCATCAGGTTGACGACTTTTTCCGGTGTACCGGTGAAATGCGCACGCAGAGCTTCGTCCTGCACGCAGACGCCGACCGGGCAGGTGTTCGAATGGCACTGGCGCACCATGATACAGCCCATGGCGACAAGCGATGCCGTTCCAATTCCATATTCCTCCGCACCCAGCATCGCCGCGATGACGATGTCCCGGCCGGTCCGCAAGCCGCCATCCGTTCGCAGGGTGACCTTGTTGCGGAGATTGTTCAGCGACAGGATCTGATGGGCTTCGGCAAGGCCGAGCTCCCAGGGCAGGCCGGCATACTTGATCGAGGTCTGCGGGCTGGCACCGGTGCCACCGACGCCGCCGGCGATCAGGATGATGTCGGCCTTGGCCTTCGCGACGCCGGCTGCAACCGTTCCGACCCCGGACTGTGCAACGAGCTTCACACAGACGCGCGCTTCGGGGTTGATCTGCTTCAGGTCGTAGATCAACTGGGCAAGGTCTTCGATCGAATAGATGTCATGGTGCGGTGGTGGCGAGATCAGCGTTACACCGGGCGTCGCATGGCGCAGCTTGGCGATCAGTTCCGTCACCTTGAAGCCTGGCAGCTGCCCGCCTTCGCCGGGCTTGGCACCCTGGGCGATCTTGATCTCGATCTCGCGGCACTGGTTCAGGTACTCCGCCGTCACGCCGAAGCGCCCCGACGCGATCTGCTTGACGGCCGAGTTCATGTTGTCGCCATTCGGCAGGGGGCGATAGCGCGTACGGTCCTCGCCGCCTTCGCCGGAGACGGACTTGGCCCCAATCCTGTTCATCGCGATGTTCAGCGTGCCATGCGCCTCCGGGCTGAGCGCGCCGAGCGACATGCCAGGCGTCACGAACCGCTTGCGAATTTCGTTGATCGACTGGACCTGGGGAAGGGCTACAGGCTCAAGGCTGCGCTTGAAATCAAGCAGGTCGCGCAACTGGATCGGATCCCGCGCCTGAAGGGCTTCGACATACTTGCGGTACACGGAATAGTCGCCGGTAGTGCACGCCGTCTGTAAGGTATGAATCAGGTTGCCATCAAGCGCGTGCGGTTCATCGCTCGCGCGCAGGCGATAGAAGCCGCCTACAGGCAGGGATATCACGTCCTCATCGAACGCCATTTCGTGACGGACCAGCGCGTTCTCTTCGAGACCGGCCAGACCGAGCCCTGAAATCCGGCTGTTCATGCCCGGGAAATAGTCGGCCACCAGCGCGCGCGACAAGCCGAGCGCTTCGAAATTATATCCGCCGCGATAGGACGAAATCACCGAGATGCCCATTTTCGAAATGATCTTCAGGAGGCCCGCTTCGACGGCATCCTTGAAGTTCTTCACGCATTCATTGAGCGTCATGTCGCCGAACAGGCCGCGCGCCTGCCGGTCGGCAATCGCATCCTGCGCAAGGTAGGCGTTTACGCAGGTCGCGCCACATCCGACGAGCACAGCAAAATAGTGCGTATCGAGACATTCGGCCGCCCGGACCGTGATCGAGCAGAAGGTGCGGAGTCCTTCTTTCACGAGGTGCGAATGAACCGCGCCGGTCGCCAGGATCATCGGAATCGCGATCCGGCTGGCGGACTGGTACTGGTCGGTCAGGATGATGTGCTCGCGTCCCTCACGCACGGCATCCTCGGCCTCACGGCGAATGCGGGACAGCGCATCCTTCAGCGCCGAACCGTCTTTGCTCGCGTCCTCGGCGGCGAAGGTGCAGTCGATCTCGGCATAGCCGAGGCCGAGCCGGGTCAACAGGCGGTCATACATGCCATTCGTCAGCACCGGGCTTTCCAGCACGAAGACTTCCTGCTGCGACTTGTCCGTGTCGAGCACATTGCCAAGGTTCTTGAACCGCGTCTTGAGGCTCATCACCCGGGCTTCGCGGAGCGGGTCAACTGGAGGGTTCGTTACCTGGCTGAAGTTCTGCCGGAAGAAGTGGCTCATCGGACGGTACTGGAACGACAGGACCGCCGGGGCCGTGTCATCGCCCATGGATCCGATCGCCTCTTTTGCTGCCTCGGCCATGGGCGACAGGATGAGTTCCAGCGTTTCGAGCGTGTAACCAGCAGCCGTCTGACGGCGGAGCAGTTCTTCCTTGCTGAACAGGACCGGTTCAGGCCCTGGGCCAATCTCAGGCTCCAGTTCGGTGACCGAAGAGAGCCATTCTTCATAGGGTGCCTGCGCGGCCAGGAAGTCGGTGATCTCGCGATGCTCGTAAAACTTGCCCGTCTTGAGGTCGGCCGCGATCATCCCGCCTGCCGGGATCGATCCGCGCCGCGCCACTTCATGGTTCCCGAGCGGGCACATGCCGGTCTCGGAGCCGACCGCAAGAATACCGTCCGTGGTCAGCGCATAACGCAGGGGCCGCAGCCCGTTGCGGTCAAGGCCTGCAATGGCCCAGCGGCCGTCATAGGCGGCGATGCCGGCCGGGCCGTCCCACGGCTCCATAACGGAGTTGCAGTAATCGTAAAGGGCCCGATGCGCCATCGGCATGATCGAATCGCGCTTCGACCAGGCTTCCGGAATCAGCATGGCCTTGGCCATCGGCGCCGGGCGGCCGGACTTGCAGAGGAGTTCGAACACCGCGTCGAGTGCGCCGGAGTCGGAGGTCCCATCCGGGATGACCGGCTTCACATCATCGACATGCTCGCCATAGGTTTCCGAGACCATGCGGATCTCGTGGCTCTTCAGCCAGTGTTTGTTGCCGCGCAGCGTGTTGATGTCGCCATTGTGCGCGATCATGCGGAATGGCTGGGCGAGGGCCCATTGCGGGAATGTGTTGGTCGAATAGCGCTGGTGATAGATCGCGAACGCAGAAACGAAACGCGGGTCGCGCAGGTCGAGATAGAAATTGTCGATGTCCTGGGCCAGGAACATGCCCTTGTAGATCAGCGATACGTTGCTCAGGGAGCAGATGTAGAAGCCCGGGATGGCCGATTCGCGGGCGCGGCGTTCGATGCGCCGGCGGCAAATGTAGAGCGCGCGTTCGAGGTCTTCGCGGCTCCGGTCCCGCGCGTCGCGGAACATGATCTGCTCGATGGCCGGCCGGGTGTCCTTGGCCTTCTGGCCGATGACAGTCACGTCCACCGGCGGCTGACGCCAGCCATAGATGTAGAACCCGAAGCGCAGGACTTCGGTCTCGACCAGCGTGCGGGCGGCTTCCTGTGCGGCAAAATCCGTCCGTGGCAGGAAGATCTGGCCGACGCAGATCGCATCGCTGGTCGGATTGTGTCCGGTGCGCGAGACATGCTCGCGGAAAAAGTCCTGCGGGACTTCAACACGGATGCCCGCCCCATCACCGGTCTTGCCATCGGCATCCACTGCACCGCGATGCCAGACGTTCTTCAGCGCCTTGATGCCCATTTCGACGATCTCTCGCCGGGGCTTGCCGTCGAGCGACACGACGAGGCCGACGCCGCAGGCATCATGCTCATCGGCCGGATCATAGGCGTGGCCATCGATCAGTTTCTGGCGGTTGGCTTCGTATTGCTTCACATAATCTGACATGGGCTTACTCCGCCGCCACTTTTGCGGCCGCTTCCGCAGCCTTCATTGCCTTGTGCATGCCTTCGGCAGCATCCCGGCCATCCTTGATCGCCCAGACGACGAGCGAGGCACCGCGAACGATATCGCCGGCCGCGTAGACGCCCGAGGCGCGCGTTTCCATGGTTGCATAGTCGACGCGGACAGTGCCCCAGCGGTTCACTTCCAGTTCGGGCTCGCCGAACAGGGTCGGCAGGTCTTCCGGATCGAATCCAAGCGCCTTGATCACCATGTCGGCCTTGATGTCCATCGTTTCGCCGGTCTTGACCGGGCTCTGGCGTCCGGACGCGTCCGGTTCGCCGAGCTTCATCTTCGAGGCGCGCACGGCGCGAACCTTTCCGGCCTTGGTGTCCAGAATGGCTTCCGGGGCGGCGAGCCATTCGAACACGACGCCTTCCTCTTCCGCGTTGGCGACTTCGCGCTGGCTGCCCGGCATGTTGGCGCGGTCGCGCCGGTAGAGACAGGTGACGGATTTCGCGCCTTGCCGGACCGCCGTACGCACGCAGTCCATTGCCGTGTCGCCACCACCGATGACCACGACACGCTTGTCCCTGGCGTCGAGCGTGCCGTCGTCGAACGCGGGCACAGCGTCGCCGAAGCCCTTGCGGTTCGACGCGGTCAGGTAGTCGAGCGCCGCATGGACGCCGGAGGTGCCGCTGCCCGGGCATTTGAGGTCCTTCGCGGCATAGACTCCCGTAGCGATCAGCACGGTATCATGCTTCTTGCGAAGGTCCTTGAGGCGGGCTGTTTCGCCGACGCGGGTGTTGAACCTGAAGGTCACTCCGGAGGCTTCGAGATGGTCGATGCGGCGCGAGACCACATCCTTCTCCAGCTTGAAGCCGGGAATTCCGTAAACCAGCAGCCCGCCGCCCCGGTCATAGGAGTCATATACCGTCACTTGATATCCCTTGCGGCGCAGCTGCTCGGCAGCGGCAAGCCCCGCAGGCCCGGCGCCGATGATGCCGGCGGACTGGCGGCGTT
>JBGSKI010000284.1:0-18955 GCA_041741315.1 Hyphomonas sp.
GACACGCGCGGCCACGACCGCCGCGACGTCCGGCGCTATGACCGCCGCGATGACCGCCGCGACTACCGGCGGGATCACCGCCCGTCCTATACTTACCGGGCCCCGCCGCGCGTCTATTACGCGCCGCCACGCCCGCGCTACAGCAGCAGCTATGTCACCTACGGCTACAGCACCGGCCCCTACTACTACAGCGGCTACTACTCGCCCTACGCCGTCGGCGGCTATTACCGCCCGCACCGGCAAACGGTCTATATAAGCAATTATGACGCCTACGGCCTTTATGCCCCGCCGGAAGGTTACTACTGGGCTCGCGATTATGACCGGGGCGACGCCATCCTGGCGTCGGTCGCCACCGGCGCGATCATCGGCCTGATCGTCGGAGCCATCGCAACCGATTGATCCGGCTCACTATTTTGCCCCTGTGACTCTCGCCCGGACCGCAAGGTCCGGGCGTTTTCCATGCAATATCCGGAAAAATCCTGACAAAGCCGGGATCTTAACTTTCTCGTGGCGCATTTTGTGCTTAGCTTTGATTCGTCTGGGATGGTCCTGGGCAAAGTCCGCGCCTGTAGCGCGCCTGAAAGGAGGTGATCCATGTCGAGTGAGAAACCAGGTGAGGCCATTAGGTCTATGTCCTACGGTGTCTGGCTGGAGCAGCCTCCAGTCGGCAGCTAGAGACATCCCGGGCAGCTGAAACGCCGCCAGGACCAAATGAGCCCCATGGACTCACGGAAGCCGCCCCTCGACAGGGCGGCTTCTTTGCGTTTGGAAGGGGCGATGACCCGCCTGATCCTGTTCAACAAGCCGTGGGGCGTCCTGTCCCAGTTCACCGACAAGGGCACCGCCGGCTCGTCGCGCCGCACCCTGTCCGAATTCATCCACGTTCCGGGCGTCTATGCTGCCGGGCGGCTCGACCAGGATTCCGAAGGCTTGCTGATCCTTACGGATGACGGCCCGCTGCAGCACCGCATCGCCAATCCGTCCAACAAGATGCCGAAAACCTACCGGGCCCAGGTAGAGGGCGTGCCGGATGATGCCACCATTCAGGCACTGTGCCAGGGCCTCGACCTCAGCGACGGCCGCACCGCGCCGGCTGAGGCAAGACGGATCGAGACACCGGACGGCCTGTGGGAGCGCGACCCGCCGATCCGGTTCCGCAAGTCGGTGCCGGACAGCTGGATCGAACTGACCATTACAGAAGGCCGCAACCGGCAGGTGCGCCGCATGACGGCAGCCATCGGCCACCCGACGCTGCGCCTGATCCGCACCCGGATCGGAGACTGGGATCTCGGCGGACTCGCCCCCGGAAAATGGTGCGACACCGAGCCGCCCAAAGCGCCTTCACAGCGCAGCCGTGGCAGGTTACGTCACTAGCGCTGGGGCATCATCCATGAAGGGGACGATCATGGAAAACAGCTCGATCCGTGACGGCGTCATTGTGTGGTTCAACCAGAATGCGCCGGCGTGGGCAAAGGACTCGCTTGCCTACCTGCAATCGATCTGGAACGAGGGCGCCTACGGGCTGACCTATGGCCAGATCATCACGATTGTCGCGGTCATCCTGTTCTCGCTGATGATCCGGGGCCTGTTCGCCCGCACGTTCGTACGCTGGATCACCCGTCTTGCCTCCGGCACCAAGACACGGATGGACGATGTCCTCGTCGCCGCCATCGCGACGCCGCTGAAGATCGTGCCGGTGATCATCGGCGTCTATTTCTCCCTCAAGCTCGCCCATATCGCGCCCGAGACCGAGGCCTATGCCAACCGGATCATCCAGTCAGTTGTGACACTCGCGGTGTTCTGGACCCTGTCGCGCGCCGTGCATGCCTTCGAATTCGTCTTCGTGAACCTGCGGGACACGCTGTCGCCGGCCGTCGTCGACTGGATGATCAAGGCGCTGCAGATCATCCTGATCCTCCTCGGCATCGGCGCGGTAGCCGAACAATGGGGCATCGCGATTGCACCGCTGATCGCCGGCCTTGGCGTGTTCGGCATAGCGGTCGGCCTCGGCGCCCAGGACCTGTTCAAGAACCTGATTTCCGGCATCCTGATCATCAGCGAAAAGCGCTTCGTGCCGGGCGAATGGATCTGCGCCGATGGCGTCGTGGAGGGCACGGTCGAAAGGATCAATTTCCGCTCGACGCTGGTGCGCCGGTTCGACAAGAGCCCGGTCTATGTGCCGAACAGCGCCCTGTCCGATGCTGCCGTGACCAATTTCTCCCGGATGACCCACCGGCGGATCAAATGGGTCGTCGGCGTCGAGTACCGCACCACCGTCGACCAGCTGAAATACATCCGCGACGAAATCGAAGCCTGGCTGTGGAACGATGACCGCTTCGCCAAACCGCCGGAAGCCGCGCTGTTCGTGCGCATCGACAGCTTCAACGAAAGCTCCATCGACTACCTGATCTACACATTCACCCACACCAGGGACTGGGGCGAGTGGCTGGCGATCAAGGAAGAATTCGCCGTCGCCGTGATGCAGATCATCGAAAAGGCAGGCACCGGCTTTGCCTTCCCGAGCCGTACGATCTACCTGCAGGAAACCGATCCGCCGGAAATCATGGCCCCGCCTGCCCGCAGCGAAAGCGTCGAACGTGCCCGCGAACGGATCGCCGAAGCGCAAAGGCGCAAAGGCATCGGCGAAGCCGACGACGAGGGTTGAGACCTATCGCACCCACGCCCCCGGCGCATTGGTGCGATAGCCGAGCGCCTTATACGCCGCGTCGATGAGGCTCTGCCCGCGATCGTTCATCAGGATGCCGCCGCCCATCTGGTTCATCGTGTAGCTGAACGCGAGGCCGCATTCCGGATCGGCAAAACCGATCGAACCGCCGGCCCCGACATGGCCGAAGGCGCGGTCGCCCATGATCGCGCTGGTGCCGGGCCCAAGGTTCAGCCTGCGATTGTCCATCGACTTCATGAAGCCGGAGGCGAACCGCGTCGGGATCAGCAGGGTCACATCGCGCTGCGTCGCCGTCGATACCATGGTCATGTTGTGCAACCGGTCCGGCGAGACGAGCGAGCCGTCATTCCTCGCGAGCGGCGTGTACATCGCGACCTGGCCACGCGCATTCGACAGGCCGCCGCCACCGCCGATCTCGGCCACCTGGTTCTTGCGGCCGTTGAAGTCCCACCCGCCATTGTTCATGAAACTCTTGTGCTGGATCGAGTCCGGCTCGGTCATCAGCTTGACGACGAACTCGGTCGGCACATCCGCCGCACGCGGCATGTAGGGCCGGATCGGGGCGATGTGCACGTTCTCGGATTCCGGCAGGCCGAGCCAGAACCGCGCGCCGGTCTTCTCGGCCACTTCCTCGCGGAAGAACGTGCCGAGCGACTTGCCGGAAACGCGCCGGACAAGCTCGCCGACCGTCCAGCCGAAATTGATCATGTGATAGCCGTTGCGGGTGCCGGGCTCCCAGAAGGCTTCCTCGTCCTCCATCCGCCGGACCATGTAGTCCCAGTCGCCGAACCCGTCGGCCTTGACCGGATTGCGCAGCGTCGGCAACGCGCTCTCATGGTTCAGCATCATCTGGACCGTGGTCTTCTCTTTCCCGGCTTTCGCAAATTCCGGCCAGTATTCGGCGACCCGCGCTTCCGGCTTCAGCAGGCCACGGTCGATCAATATGTGCGCACACAGGGCCGTCGCCGCCTTGGAGCACGAGAACACGATCGAGATCGTGTCTTCGGTCCACGGATCGCCGGTTTCCGGCAGTGCCATGCCGCCCCACAGGTCGACCAGGGTCTCCCCGTCGACGGACAGGCAGACGGACGCGCCGACCTCGCCCCGCTCCGCAAAGTTCTTCTCGAATTCGCGCTTCACGCCTTCGAACCGGCTGTCGCACCGGCCGTGTACATTCGCTGTCATCTGGCTGCCTCCCGCAGTTCGTTTTGGCGCAGCATAGGCCCGGGCGGCGGCGGAGGCGAGAACGAAAAGGGCCGCGCCTTCCAGCGCGGCCCCGTGACGTTGTGGCAGGCGCGAAACCTACTCAGGCGTGCCGGTTGCAGGCGCGGGCTCGACGGCCTCGGCCGGCGCTCTAGGCGCCGCCTTCTTCTTGCTGTCGATGCCAATGGCCGCGATCTCGATCGGACCGTCCGCGGGCAGGAATCCGATATAGTCGCCGGCTCCCTCCTTCATCGGCGCAACAGTGTACTGGAAGGAAAACACCGAATACTCGGGCCCCACTTCGAAATCCCGGAACTTGCTGTTTCCGACTTCATTGGTCGAGTATGCCACCCGGGCCTTTACCGTGCCGCCATTGCCGGACCTTGCCAGGATCTTGAAGGTGGCCTTGCTGTTCGACAGCGTGGCTTCCTGCTCGGGCGTCAGCATGATCGATGCGCCCGAGGTCTTCTTGGTGGAATCAACCGGCACATCGGGAGCGGCCGTGACCAGAAGCGTGTTGTGGTCGGTAAACGTTCCCGTCACGCCCTTTCGCACCGCAAGCCGGTCACCCAGGCTTGCCGACGGAACGATCACCGTCTCGGCAACGAATGTTTCCCGGGCCGTGTCAGCCGGATCGACGACCGCAACGGCCGGTTCCTCGACCTTCGGCGACGTCATGTTCTTGATCGCATCGCACCCCGCGAGCGACAGGAGGCAGACCCCCAGCAAAACATGTTTCTTCACGTGATATCTCCCTCGCACTCTGAAGAACTCAATACAATTCAAGCCCCGGCCATTCAATTGACCGTCAAGATGGCGAAATTTGGATCAGTCCGCAAATCTAGGCCGTAGGTTCTTCCGTCGGATTCTTCTTGGCGGGCTTTTTCTTCTTGGCCTCTTCCGCTTCGTACTTGAAGGCGAGCTTGTCCTCGTCCTTCTTGTCCACGTCGATCCGGACCACGCCGCCCTTCTGCAATTCGCCGAACAGGAGCTCTTCCGCCATCGGCTTCTTGACGTGTTCCTGGATCGTCCGGGCCAGTGGCCGGGCGCCCATGTCGGCATCGAAGCCGCGCTTGGCCAGCCATTCGCGCGCTGCCTTGGTGATCTCGATCGTGACGTTGCGGTCTTCGAGCTGCACTTCCAGCTGCAGGATGAACTTCTCGACCACGCGGTCGATGATTTCCGGCGTCAGGCCACCGAACGTGATCGTGGCATCGAGGCGGTTGCGGAATTCCGGCGTGAACAGGCGCTTCAGCGCCTCATCCTGCTCGTCGGCCTTCTTGCCCCGGCCAAAACCGATCGAGTTCTTGGACGCATCCGACGCACCGGCATTCGTGGTCATGATCACGACCACGTTGCGGAAGTCGACCTTGCGGCCGTTCGCATCCGTCAGCGTGCCATTGTCCATCACCTGCAGCAGGATGTTGAACAGATCCGGGTGTGCCTTCTCGATTTCGTCGAGCAGCAGGACGCAATGCGGATGCTGGTCGACACCGTCGGTCAGCAGGCCGCCCTCGTCATAGCCGACATAGCCCGGAGGCGCACCAATCAGGCGCGAAACGGTGTGCCGCTCCATGTATTCCGACATGTCGAAGCGCAGCATCTCGACACCCATGATGGAGGCGAGCTGCTTGGCGACTTCGGTCTTGCCGACACCGGTCGGCCCCGTGAACAGGTATGACCCGATCGGCTTGTTCGGCTCGCGCAGGCCGGCACGGGAGAGCTTGATCGCGGCCGACAGCGCCGTGATCGCTTCGTCCTGGCCGAACACGACCCGCTTCAGATCTGTTTCGAGCGATTTCAGCGCGACAACATCATCGGTCGAGACCTGCTTGGGCGGAATCCGGGCAATCTTGGCCACCACGGCCTCGATGTCCTTCTGGCTCACCGTCTTCTTGCGCTTGGCCGCCGGCAGCAGCCATTGCGCCGCCCCGGCTTCGTCGATCACGTCGATCGCCTTGTCCGGCAGCTTGCGGTCGGTGATGTAGCGGTCCGACAGTTCGACGGCCGACTTGATCGCATCATTGGTGTAGCGCAGGCCGTGGAAATCCTCGAAGCGCGACTTCAGTCCGGTCAGGATCTTGATCGTGTCGGGCACGGTCGGCTCGACCACGTCGATCTTGCGGAACCGGCGCGACAGGGCCCGGTCCTTCTCGAAATGCTGCTTGTATTCCTTGAACGTCGTCGAGCCCATGCAGCGCAGGCCGCCGGATTGCAGCGCCGGCTTCAGCAGGTTCGACGCATCCATCGCGCCGCCACTCGTCGCACCCGCGCCGATGATCGTGTGGATCTCGTCGATGAACAGGATGGCTTTTTCCTGCTGCTCGAGTTCCTTCATCACCGATTTCAGGCGCTCTTCGAAATCGCCGCGATACCGCGTGCCGGCCAGCAGCGCGCCCATGTCGAGCGACCAGATGATTGCTTCATCCAGGATTTCCGGTGCATCGCCGTCAACGATCTTCTTGGCGAGGCCTTCGGCGATCGCCGTCTTGCCGACGCCGGGATCGCCGACGAGGATCGGATTGTTCTTGTTCCGGCGGCAGAGCACCTCGATGCAGCGGTTGACTTCGGCATCGCGGCCGATCAGCGGATCGATCTTGCCGGCGCGGGCCTTGGCGTTGAGGTTCACGCAATAGGCGTCCAGAGCCTCGTGACCCTGCTTCACGTTCTCATCCTCGGAGGCTTCGGCACCGCGCGGATTCGACGGGCGCGACATGCCCGGCTGCTTGGCGACGCCATGGGAAATGTAATTGACCGCGTCATAACGGGTCATGTCCTGCTCCTGCAGGAAGTAGGCCGCGTGGCTTTCACGCTCCGAGAAGATCGAGACGAGCACGTTTGCACCCGTCACCTCGTCGCGGCCCGAGCTTTCGACATGCAGGATGGCGCGCTGCACGACGCGCTGGAACGCCGCCGTCGGCTGCACCCGGCCATCGCTTTCCTCGACGATCAGGCTGGTCAGTTCCTCGTCGATATAACGGACCAGGTCGGTGCGCAGGGCCTCGATGTCGACCTTGCACGCTCCCATCACGTCTCGCGCATGTTCGTCCTCGGTGAGGGCGAGCAGCAGATGCTCGAGCGTGGCATACTCGTGCTCGCGTTCGGAAGCGAGCGTGAGCGCCTTCTCGAGGGCGGTTTCAAGCGAGGGGGACAAACGTGGCAAAATACTGGCCTTCCGGTTACGAGGGGGGTCTCTTAGTCGTCTTTCTCCATGACGCATTGGAGAGGATGTTCATGGCGTTTGGCAAGGTCCAGAACCTGCGTGACCTTGGTTTCCGCCACTTCGAACGTATACACGCCACACAAGCCGACACCCTTCTGGTGAACGTGCAGCATGATCCGCGTGGCCTGCTCCCGCGAGCGATTGAAGAATCGCTCGAGGACGTAAACGACGAATTCCATCGGCGTGTAGTCGTCGTTCAGCAACAGGACCCGGTAGAGGGACGGCTTCTTGGTCCGCACACGTGTCTGCGTGGCTAGACCAAAATTGGTGCCGTCATCGCCCGGTTGGCCACCGCCGGGATTGCCGGGCTGTGCGGGGTCGCTCATCGTGATGTCGTATCCGCCGGTGGTCATGACCCCTAAGATATACGGTTCAGGACGAGATTGAAGATGGCAAGCATGCCAAATTAGCTGCTTGCCTGCTTTTAGGGCGAGGTGTTGCTCAGGCACCCAGCAGGGCGAGGATCTCGTCCACCCGCCGGGCATTGGTGCCGAGATCGGAATATCCGATGCGCGACCGGGAATAGACCGCGACCTGCGAATGGCCGGCCTGGCCCCCGGCCGGGACGGCCTGGACATACACGTCGTCCTTGAACTTCATCAGTTTCGTCACCGCGACGAACGACACCTGCAGCGTATCGGGGTCCGACGCCTTGAGCCGCCATTCCTCCCGTCTCAGCACTTCATCCATCACCCGGTCGAACACGGCGCGAGGTGCCATGGCGACGGCCGGCGAGGCACGGTCCGGCGTCGATGCGCTGAGGAAGCCCTCGGGCAGGACGAGGCAATTGTTCGGTTTCGGCGCCCTTTTCAGCGCGGAAAACTCGATCAGGTCAGGCAACCGGCTCATACGCGCACCCCTCTTTTCGACCGACCGCTCAGCAAGACGGGCGTTTCGGACAATCCGCAACCGTTTCCGGAAAAAAAAGAACCGGACCAATCAGGTCCGGCTCTTCCTAATCTACTTACTCTACAACCCGGCCCGGAACTGGTCCGCGGCCCGATCCTGAGACCTTACTTCGCGCCGAAAGCCATTATCGGCTTCGCAGCGTTGCGGAGTGCCGACATGAAAATCTCGGCCTGCGCGTTGATTTCCGAAGTGTACGACGAAAACATCGACTTGGCAAATCCGGCCTGGATTTCCATCACTTCGCGAACGTCTTTCGCGGCGGTCATCGCCTGGGTGGTTTCGACGCCCTGTTCGAGGGCCTTGGTGAAGAAGCTCATGTTGCGGCTGCCGAGCGTGCGCATGACTTCAGTGGACGCCGTCGCCTGCTCGCCGAACAGGCCGGCAAAACCGGTCAGCTGGTCCATGCCCGAATCGAGCATCTTGGTTGCCGTGTCCGCCGCTGCGCGGACTTCAGCTTTTGCCTTGGTGGCTGCGGGTTTTGCTTTCGTTGCCATTGTGGAGACCTCTTCTTTTTCTCTGGGAGTAGCCTTGAACTGACATTATCTTACATAGCTCGCACTTGCAACATTTTATTGTGCGCTGCAACATCGATCATTCTGCACATATCTTGCATAGGTTAAGCTTACATTTCGGCAATCCTGCCCCGGAGCCTGCGTTAAGCACTGGTCAATGGATTTGCCGGATTCTAGGTTCAAGCCCGAGGGATCGGGTACTATTTTGGAGACTGGCCGATGCTTCTGCGTTCGCTCGCAGCACTGACTCGCTCGATTGGGGCCGCTCTGCTGGTCGGAACGGTGGCCATTTGTGCTCCGATGGCCTCGGCAGAGAAGTATGCCGCCATCGTCGTCGATGCCGACACGCAGGAAGTGCTCCATTCCCGGAATGCAGACGATCCGCGCTACCCGGCCTCGCTGACCAAGGTCATGACCCTCTACATGCTGTTCGACGCCCTGAAGAGCGGCGAACTCTCGCTCAACGACAAGTTGACCGTTTCGCGCTACGCCGCCAGCATGGCGCCGTCTAACCTCAAGCTGAAGGTCAACAGCAAGATCACGGTCGAGGACGCGATCGACGCCCTCGTCACCAAATCGGCCAATGACGTGGCCGTCGTGGTCGCCGAACGTCTCGGTGGCACCGAAACCCGCTTTGCCAAGCTGATGACCGCCAAGGCGCAATCGCTCGGCCTCGAAAACACCCGCTTCGTCAATGCATCCGGCCTGCCCGACACCCGCCAGCTCACCACCGCCCGCGACCTCGCCCTGCTCGCCCAGGCCATGCTGACGGACCAGGCGGATTACTACCATTATTTCGCGACCGCCCAGTTCACCTATGCCGGCAAGACCTACAAGAATCACAACGAGCTGCTCGGCAAGGTCGACGGCGTCGACGGGATCAAGACCGGCTATACCCGCGCCTCCGGCTTCAACCTGATGGCCTCGGCCGTCCGGGGAGACCACCGCGTGATCGCCGTCATGCTCGGCGGGTCGACCGCCCGGTCGCGCGACAGCCATGTCGAATCCCTCATGGAAGCCGCGTTCGACGCGTTCGCCATGCCGATGGACGCCGACGATCCGGGCCTGCGCACCCGCCTAGCCTTCGCATCCCTGGACAAGCCGCTGCCCGTCAACGCGGCCGCCGAACCGATGCTGAACGGCAAGCCCCTGTCGGCTTACCTGACCAAGGGCCCTGCAGAAGAAGGGATCGTTGCCGAAGCCGACGCAACGGCTCAGGGAGATACGGATGAAATGGCGGTCGCCGGCCTTGTGACGGCGGACGCCCCGATGGCCGAAGACGCCGCTGAAGTCGATGTCGCGGAAGCCGTGGCCGAAATTGTGGAAACCCGCGAAGTGTCCTCCGAAGTCGATACCGCCGACATGCTCGACATCAATGTCGAAACCGCAGAAGTCGCGGCTGAGCCAGAAGCCGAACCGGTTGCCGTTGCGGCGCCGGCCCCGGAACTCACCCTCTCCATTTCCGAATACGAAGCCCGGCAACTGGGCAAGTAGGCTTGCCTGACGGCCGGCATTGCCTGAAAACGCGGCCATCCTGCAGGAGCAGCCGCCGTGGCCAGTGAGTCCGATATCGATATCGCCCGCAACGTCATCCGCATCGAGCGCGAGGCGCTTGAGCAACTGGAGGCGATGATTGGCCCGTCGCTGGCCAGGGCCGCCGACCTGATCATGGCCACCGACCGCCACATCATCGTCGCGGGTGTCGGAAAATCGGGACATATCGGCCAGAAGATCGCCGCCAGCCTCGCCTCGACCGGCACGCCCTCCTTCTTCCTGCACCCGACAGAAGCCAGCCATGGCGATCTCGGCATGGTCGTGCCCCGGTCCGTCGTGATCGCCATTTCATATTCCGGCGAGAGCCGGGAACTCGTCGACCTGCTGCGCTTCTGCAAGGGCAACCAGATCCCGATTGTCGGCATGACGCGGTCACCCGATTCGACGCTCGGCCGGGCCAGCGATGTCGTGCTGCAGATGCCGGAAGTCGCTGAAGCCTGCCCGAACGGCCTCGCGCCGACCTCGTCCACCACCATGGCCCTCGCCCTCGGCGACGCGCTGACCATCGTCCTGATGGCCCGGCGTGGCTTCTCGCGGGAGGATTTCGGCTTCCGTCATCCGGGCGGCAAGCTCGGCCGGACGCTTCAGACCGCCGGCGAATATGTCGACGGCCGGGGAGAGGACATGCCGCTGGTGATCGCAGATGCGCCTGTGAATGACGTCATCCTGGCCGTGTCCGAGGGCCGCAAGGGCTGCGTCGGTGTCATCGACGGCGGCAACACGCTGATCGGCATGGTCACCGACGGGGACCTCCGCCGGGCCATGCTCGCCCGCAAGCTGGACGGCACGGCGCGCGACGTGATGACGGCAAACCCGAAGACGATCGGCCGCGAGGAACGCATGTCTGCCGTCATCAAACGGCTGAGCGAAATGCGCATTTCCAATGCCTTCGTCACCGACAACGGCAAGCCTCAGGGCCTGATCGACATGAAGGACCTTCTGGCAGAAGGCTATCTCTAGCCGCTCGCCTATTTCGTCAGTTCGAACAGGACGGTGACGTTCGCCGAATAGCCCACTTCACCTGCCGCGATGGGCGTCGAATAGGCTTCGTCCTTGGCCATGCCCATCATCCGGGCCATCGGCATCGGGTCCGGGCTGTAGCCGCCGCTCTCGGTAATGCTGACGATCCGCTTCACTTTCAGGCCAGCGGCATCTGCATAGAGCTTGGCGCGGGCGGTTGCGTCCTTCATGGCCATGCGCCGGGCTTCGTCCTGCGCTTCGGACGCATCGTCCAGACCGAACGTCACGCCGTTGAACGTGTTGCCGCCTGCGGCGACGAGCTTGTCGAGCATTTCGCCGAGCTTCGACAGGTCGCGGATCTTGATGGTCAGCTCGTTGGATGCCGTGTAGCCGATCAGGCGCTGCACGCCCTGCGTCGAGCCGTCCTCGTTGGTGACTTCGATATAGTCATAGCGCGGATACAGTGACAGGTTCGAGGTCTGCATGTCCTTCGGGCCGACGCCGGCGGCGGAAAGCGACTCGAACACGCCGGTCATCGATTTCGCCTGTCCCGCCATGGCTTCCCCTGCGGTGGAGGCATCGGCCTGCACGCCTGCCGACACGATCGCGATGTCAGGCTGGCTGTGCGACACGCCGTCGGCCGAAATCATGACGGTGGTTTCCGGCTGGATCGAATTCGGGTGGTACCCGCCCGCAGGTGCGGCCATGGAGGACTCCTGGGCAAGTGCCTGCATCTGTGCGCAGGCGGCCTGGCTCATCAGGGCACCCAGCAGGAACAGGCTGGAAACGGTGGAAGCAATACGGCGCATAAGACGCCTCCCTTGTTGGATGAAGTGGTTATCCGCTCAAACCCATCCGGTGGCAATCCGGTTCCATGCCGGACGCATATCGTCTATTTCACCGGCACCATGACGGGCTCTGCATCCGACAGCGGGGCATAGCCATGCGGGTTGCCGCTTTGCCAGGCCCACTGGTCGCGGCACATATCGGCCAGCGTGTATTCGGCCTTCCAGCCGAGCAGCTTTTCCGCTTCCGCCGGGTCGGCCCAGAAGGCGGCAATGTCACCCGGACGTCGATCAGCAAAGCGCAGCGGGATCGTCTTGCCGCTCGCCGCCTCGAAGGCCCGGACAACTTCCAGCACGGACGAGCCTTTGCCCGTACCGACATTCACCGTGACCGGCCCGGGCGTATGCTTGAACCGGTCCAGTGCCAGCACATGTGCCCGCGCCAGGTCCAGCACATGCAGGTAGTCCCGCACCCCGGTTCCGTCCGGCGTGTCATAATCATTGCCCCAGACATTCAGCGCCTCGCGCCGCCCGACAGCGACCTGCGCCACATAGGGCATCAGATTGTTGGGTATGCCGTTCGGGTCCTCCCCGATCAGGCCGCTCTGATGGGCCCCGATCGGATTGAAATAGCGCAGGATCGCAACATTCGGCAGCGCGCCAGAAGCTGCCACGTCATTCAGCAGGAATTCCGCCGCAAGCTTGGTCTGGCCATACGGATTGGTCGGGCGGACCCGGTGGCTTTCGGTATAGGGCAGGAATTCCGGCTCGCCATACACCGTCGCGCTCGACGAGAACACAAGCTGGCTCGCCCCGGCTTCCAGCATCGCCGTCACGACGCTGTGCGTGCCGCCGACATTGACGCTGTAATAGTCGAGCGGCCGCTCATTCGATTCCCCGACCGCCTTCAGGCCCGCGAAATGGATCACCGCCTCGCAGGCATGTTGTTCGAGGATGTTCCGGATCGCCTTCGTGTCGCGCACATCGGCATCGTACCAGGGCACTTCATGATTGGTCAGCCGATGCAGCCGCTCGATGGCGACCGGGCTGGAATTGACGAAATTGTCGACGATCACGGGCTCGTACCCCCGCGAGAGGAGTTCGACGCAGGTGTGGGAGCCGATGAACCCGGCTCCTCCGGTAATCAATACGCGAGTCATGGGCCAGGATCATGCAGGGAACAGGCCAAAATCCGGCCAGAATTCCGCCAGCTTGCCGCGTTGCTGCCCCCACGGTCAAGCCATCTTCCGGCAGGCAAACCGGCATTGCGTCCCGCCGCCAAGCTAACTAAACAGGCCCACGGTGGGCCTGTAGCTCAGTTGGTCAGAGCGGACCGCTCATAACGGTTTGGTCGCAGGTTCAAATCCTGCCGGGCCCACCAGCGCCTTGATCAGGCACCGATTTCCGTCCGGAAATAGTCAATTGTCGGACGCAGGCCCTCTTCCAGCCGGATCGCCGGTTCCCAGCCAAGTATCTCCTTGGCACGGGCAATGTTCGGCTGCCGCTGCCGCGGATCGTCCGACGGCAAAGGCCTGTGCACGAGCTTCGACGTCGAACCGGTCAACTCGATCACCTTCTCGGCCAGCTGGCGGATGGTGAATTCACCCGGGTTGCCGATATTGATCGGCCCGGTCACATCATCGTCCGTATTCATCAGCCGCATCAGTCCGTCGACGAGGTCGGATACGTAACAAAAGCTGCGGGTTTGCTGACCATCGCCATACAGCGTGATGTCCTCCCCGCGCAGGGCCTGGACGATGAAATTCGATACGACCCGGCCATCATTGGGGTGCATGCGGGGCCCGTAGGTGTTGAATATCCGGGCGACCTTGATCTTCACCCTGTGCTGGCGGTGATAGTCGAAGAACAGCGTCTCGGCGCAGCGCTTGCCCTCGTCATAGCAGGAGCGGATGCCGATCGGATTGACGTTGCCCCAATACTCTTCCGGCTGCGGGTGAACGTCCGGGTCGCCGTAGACTTCAGACGTCGATGCCTGCAGGATTTTCGCCTTCACCCGCTTGGCAAGGCCGAGCATGTTGATGGCCCCATGAACGCTGGTCTTGGTCGTCTGGACGGGATCGAACTGGTAGTGGATCGGGCTTGCCGGGCAGGCCAGATTGTAGATCTGATCGACCTCGACAAACAGCGGCACGGTCACATCATGGCGCATCACTTCAAAGCGTGGATTGCCCAGAAGATGGGCAACATTGCTGCGCCGGCCGGTAAAGAAATTGTCGACGCAAAGCACCTCGGCATTCGTCTCGAGCAAGCGCTCGCAGAGGAACGAACCGATAAAGCCTGCTCCACCGGTGACGAGGATACGGGGTACGTAATGCATCTGCAGGCGATGCCCAGAATTCGACCTGCCGTCAAGTTTGCCTCAGCTGCGGCCCGGCGTCCCGTGTTTGCCAAGCCCCGGGCGGACCGCTAAAGGACGAAAAGCCCGCCACGGCCCCGGAATTCCGAACCTCAGGAGCAGTCTTCATGTCCCGAACAGTCTTCGTCACGGGCGGCGCCGGTTATGTCGGCTCGCATTGCTGCAAGGCCTTCGCGGAAGCCGGATGGAAGGTCGTCGTCTATGACAACCTGTCGAGGGGCTGGCGCGACTTCGTCAAATGGGGCGACCTGATCGAAGGCGATATCCTCGACCTGAAAGCCCTGTCGAAAGCGATGGCGGATACCAAGCCCGATGCGGTCGCGCACTTCGCCGCGCTCGCCTATGTCGGCGAGTCCGTCGAGTATCCGGCACGCTATTACGAAAACAATGTCCTCGGAACACTGAACATCCTGACCGCGATGCGGGAGAATGGCGTGCCGAACCTCGTCTTCTCGTCGACCTGCGCCACCTATGGCCCGCCAGTCCAGGACCTGATCGACGAGTCGCATCCGCAGGCACCGATCAATCCCTATGGCCGGTCGAAACTGATGGCCGAATGGCTGCTGCGCGACCATGACGCCGCCTATGGGCTCCGTTTCGTTGCCCTGCGCTATTTCAATGCCGCCGGCGCGTCGCCGGATGGCGAGATAGGCGAGCGCCACGAGCCCGAAACCCATGTCATCCCGCTTGCCCTGCGCGGCGCGGAGGACAAGGACTATGTGTTCCAGATCTTTGGCACTGACTATGACACGCCGGACGGCACGGCGATCCGCGACTATATCCATGTCTGCGATCTTGCCTCGGCGCACCTGAAGGCGCTCGATCACCTGCATCACGGCGGCGACAGCACCCACGTCAATCTCGGCACGGGCAGCGGCACCAGCGTACAGGAAATCCGGGACGCCGTCGAAGCGGTGACGGGCCAGACGATCCGGACGAAACTCTGCGACCGCCGCGCCGGGGACCCGTCACGGCTGGTCGCCAATGCAGGCAAGGCCCTGGAGCTGCTCGGCTGGCGGGCCGAACGCTCCGACGTGAAGACGCTGCTCGCGGACGCCTGGAACTGGCACCTGAAAGAAACCGGTGCCAAGGCGACGCAGGCTGCCGACCAAGCATGAAGAAATTTGACCGCATCATCGACTTTGCGGCCCGCCATCATGGCGGACGGGAGGCGGTGCTGAAACGCTCCGTGAACGAACACGCCGTACCGAAGCTCGGCCGCGTCACCGATGACCGGTACCTGTCGGTGATGACCCGCTGCGTGTTCAATGCCGGCTTCAACTGGAAAGTCATCGAAGCGAAGTGGGACGGTTTCGAAGCGGCCTTCGAAGGGTTCGACCCCGGCAAGCTTGCCTTCTTCGGAGACGAAATGCTGGGGCAGCTGGTGTCTGATGCCCGGATCGTGCGCAATGGCCAGAAGATCAAGGCGACCCTCGAGAACGCCGCCTTCGTCAACGAAATCAGCCGGGAGAATGGCGGGTTCGGCAAGTTCCTCGCCGCCTGGCCCGGCGACGATCAGACCGGCCTGATGGACTTGCTGAACAAGAAGGGCTCCAGGCTCGGCGGCGCGACAGGGCAGTATTTCCTGCGCTTTGCCGGATGGGACGCGTGGATCACGTCATCCCATGTCTGCGCGGCCCTTCACCGCGAAGGCGTGCTCGACAAACCGGAGGCAAAGGGCAAGGGAGACCTGAAGGCGGTCCAGTCGGCAATCAATCATTGGCACACCGAAAGCGGCCTGCCCCGCGCCCGGATCAGCCGTCTTCTGGCGTTAAGTATTGGATGAGGCAATTTTTGCCTCCTAAAACTGAATTGGATAAACGGGCAAAACATCTGGCGCTCTGAATCCACCAATTAACGCTTCTTGTGGTACCCATTACTTGACGGCCCCCATTGTTTGCTTGAATTTCCAAAAATGCTTTTCAATCAGTTTGTTACCAAAGGTCCGTTGAACATTGATCGCGCGTTCGGTCTGGCTGCAGACTTCGGCGTGAAGGAAGTTCACGTATTGGCCATCACCGGAAGATGTGGGTCGAGTTTGTTCACGCATCTGTGCCAGGCTGCAAAAATCGGAGAATGCGCCGAAATCTTCAACGACAAGCCGGAAGACTGGTGGCGCGACAGATGCAGGTCACGTAACCCCGAAATCGCCATCGCCAACCATCTGGCGCGTTCGGCGTGGGACGGCAAAGTCCTGTTCCAGATCGATCATATGCGCCTCAAGGCACTTCTGGGCCGGCTGGCGCTGGAAAAATGGCCAGACCTCCGCGTCAGTCACCTCTATCGGCGGAACGTGATCGCCCAGGCGATCAGCTACCATAACGCTGCCGCGAGCGGCCTCTGGCACCAGAGCGGTTCGAAAGAAAAGCGGCTCGACCCGCGTACAAATGTACCTCCGATAGAAGAGTATTTGGCTCGCATACTCGAGGGCGAAAACTTCATTCGCACCAAGCTGCCTGAAAACAACGGGACTTACTGGTACGAAGACCTGGTTTCGGGTCCGGCGGAAATGTTTGCAGATTTCCTCAACTCGCCCTCGCAGGGGCAGATTGAACGCGCTCTGAAAGCACAGGATGCGCCCACCAAAATTCCAAGAGCCGCATATGTCGAGCAATACCTGTCCTACTGCAATGCACACCCCGAACATGCGCAACTCGTGAGGGAGCGCAACCAGCCGACCTTCACCTTTTCGCCAAACCGTCCCGACGCGAAAGCCATGGCGCTTGAGGGTGTGGCCCACCCAAGCTGAACGCCAGGTGCTGAGCCGGAACCTGCGGTGGGGTCTCTATCGCCTGAGCCGCCCGCCTGTGCCACGATGCAGGACCGAATCATCGGGTGCAATCTCGTGCGCTTCGTAGTCCGGGAGCCCTCTCACTTCTGAGTAGACCGACCCGAAATCCTTGTAGCAGGCATCCAGCAGGGCTTCGAAACTGTCGATGACGAAATAGGTCTGCTGGAAATCGTCGATGATGTATTTCGTCCGCATCAGGCGTTTCACATCGAACCCGATGCGGCTCGGGCTGTCATCCTCAAGCGCGAACACGGTTTCCAGCGGGCTCGAGAGAATCCCTGCGCCGTAGATGCGCAAGCCTTCAGGCTCGCGGATCAATCCGAATTCCACCGTGTACCAGTATAGGCGCGCGAGATTGTGCAATTGGCCGAGGCGCATGGCGCGCTGGCCGCCCTTGCCATAGGCCTCCATGAAGTCGGCAAATGCCGGATTGGCCAGCATCGGCACGTGGCCGAAGATGTCATGGAATATGTCCGGTTCCTGGAGGTAGTCGAACTCGGCCTCCGGGCGAATGAACGCGCCGGCCGGAAAGCGGCGGTTGGCCAAGTGGTTGAAGAAGATATCATCGGGCACCAGTTCCGCCACCGGTACGACGCGCCAGCCTGTCAGGCTCTCCAGCCGATCGGACAGGCGCTCCATGTCCGGAATGCCGGAGGGCGACAATTCCAGCGCCGTCATGGCCTTGCGGACGGCCTCGCAAGCCCTGCCCTGTGTCACGTCCTGCTGCCGCCGAAACAGGCGGTCCCACCGGTCGTGTTCTTCCGGGGAATAGGTGTCCCACTCCTGGCTGATCGTGAAATCGTCAGCGCGCGGGGCGTCGTGGTAGCGATTCTTGGGGGGCGAAGTGATCATGTGCGCAGACTACCGCCAATGTCATTTGGTTTCAAATGAAACCAGTTACGACATTTGTTCGCACCGGCAACAGTACAATGCACTGGCGCACTTGACCGGAAAGCCCCCCTGCCGGATCAAACAGGAGGAACGACTTGCACGTGCAACCCAATCCTGCAGATCGGCGGCGACAGGCGAATGGCAACAAAAACGGCCACCACACCCGACCGGCCTGAGCCCGGCATTACCGGCACGCCCAGATTTTCCGTTCTCATCGTCAACTTCAATGGCGGCGCTTATGTCCAGCATGCGCTGGACTCGCTTGCCCGCCAGACACGGCGCGACTTCGAAGTGATCCTCGTCGATAATGATTCGCGCGACGGTTCGGCCGACGGCCTCGATACCGCGCATCTTCCGGCATTCACGCTGCTGGCGGAGACAGCAAACCACGGATACGCCAAGGGCAACAATCTCGCCGCTGCGCGGGCGCAGGGCGAATGGCTGGTCTGCCTGAACCCGGACGCCGTGGCCGACGATAACTGGCTGGACGAGGTCGCCGCCGGGCTTGCCCGGCATCCGGACGCCCGGATGTTCGCCTCGGCGCAGTTCGACCTCGTAGCGCCTGCCCTGCTGGACGGAACAGGCGACGCTTACCTGATTTTCGGCATGCCGTGGCGGGGCGGATTCGGCCGGCCGGCCAGCGAATTGCCGGGGGAAGGGCAATGTTTCAGCCCGTGCGGTGCCGGAGCGGTGTTCGAGCGCAAACTGTTCCTCGACATGGGCGGGTTTGACGAAGACTTCTTCTGCTTCTGCGAGGATGTCGATCTCGGCTTCCGCATGCGGCTGGCCGGTGAAACCTGCATCTTCCTGCCCAAGGCCGTGATCCATCATGCCGGCGGCGGGCTTTCCGGCCGCGCCAGCGAATTCGCCATCTACCATGGCTGCCGCAACCGGATCTGGACCTACGCCAAGAACATGCCCTCGCTGATCTTCTGGCCGACGCTCCCGGGGCATGTCGTGTTGTCCGTGTACCTGCTGATCCGCGGCGTGATGACGGGCCGTGTGCGGCAGCAATGGCGCGGCATGCGGGACGGCGTGCGCGGCGCGTCCGCGATGCGGCGCAG
>JBGSKI010000285.1:0-6124 GCA_041741315.1 Hyphomonas sp.
GGCATCGGCGGTCTCGACCGCCCGGTCGCGCTCGAGACGGGCCATCAGGCTGCGTGCCTTCTGCGCCAGAGCGGCCGCATGCGCCGGGTTGTTCGTCAGGGCACGGTCGAACAGTTCGATGGCTTTGGCGTGATTGCCATGATCCGCTGTCAGGACGCCCAGCAGGAAATAAGCTTCGGCCGATTCCGGATCATCGGCGAGAACCTCCAGGCACAGGGCATGGGCGGCCCGGTACTCGCGGCGCGCGAGCAATCCGGCGGCCTTCACCAGCCGCGGAACGGAACCCGTCTGTTCGCCCTGAAAATTTTGCACTGAAGTGTCCTAAGTTTGGGCAGGAATTGCCCGATATTGTGCCTTTTTTGCTGCGGTTTGTCAGAAACGTGAACCTGTATGCTGCCGTGTATTGCACACTGTTCATCGGCGCGTCCTACTCGACCACATCAGGTGGGATCCCAAGGAGAAATCAAATGAAAAAATCCAATCTCTTACGGCATGCCAGCTTCGTCGCAATCGTGAGCGGTCTGACCCTCACGGCTGCCGGCCAGGAGTCCGACACGCCGGAGTCCGAAATGCGGGCCCAGACGATCACCGTCACGGCCACCCGCCGCGCCGAAAGCGTGCAGGACGTGCCGCTGAACATTGCCGCAGTCGGTGGCGACCAGATCGAGGAGCAGGGCTTCGGCGAACTGGCAGATGTGCTTGCCTATGTGCCGGGCATCAACGTGGTCGACCGTGGCGGCCGCCAGGGCAACCCGATCATCGTGCGCGGCCTGAATGCCGACGGGCTCGGTCCGGGCGACGGCGACAATAGCGGCGGCGGAACGGTCGCCACATATGTCGGAGAAATCCCGCTCTTTGTTGACCTCAAGCTCAACGACATGGAACGTGTCGAAGTCCTGCTCGGCCCGCAGGGCACGCTCTACGGTGCCGGTACGCTGGGCGGTGCCATCCGCTACATCCCCAAGAAGCCGGACTTCAGTGGCGATACGCTCGATGTACGCTCGGAGCTGTTCCAATATTCGGAAGCAGATGACCTCAGCTACACGGCAGGCATCACCGCCAACAAGGTCCTCGCCCCGAACTTCGCGGTGCGTGCCTCCTTCGATTTCGAGAACGATTCCGGCTTCATCGACTATCCTTACGTGGTGCGCGACATCGGCGTGTCGGATGCCGACCCCGACTTCACGGATCCGGCAGATGTTGCCGCCAATCTCCGCCGCGTGAAGGATGCGGACGGCGAGGAAGTCTCGTCCGGCCGCGTCGCGGCGCGGTGGGAGCCGGCCGACTGGCTCGATACGACGCTGACCTACTACTACCAGAAATCCGACATTGAAGGCCGCCGCGGGTCGAGCAAGCGGTCGACCGTGCCGGCCGGAGACTATGAACTCGCCAAACGCGTCGAAGAACCGAACGAGATCACCAACCAGCTGCTCGCTTTCGAGGCGACGGCCGATCTCGGTTTCGCGGAACTGACCTCCGCCACCGGCCTTTCCCGATATGACGACAACGGCCAGCGCGACCAGACCGACCTGCTCATCTCGCTCGAATACAGCTACGAGGCTTTCCCGACCTTTACGGCGTTCACCCACGAGAAGACCCGCGAGAACACGTTCAACCAGGAGGTCCGTCTGGTCTCGACCACCGAAAGCCGGTTCAACTGGATCGTCGGCGCTTTCTACAATGATGCGGACGTCACTTCGTACTCGCAGGAATACACGCCGGGCTATGCGGATTATGTCGGTTTCGACCGTCCGGATGATCTCGAATACTACTCCCAGTTCTATTCCAAGCTGAAGGAATCCGCGATCTTCGGCGAGATCGGCTACGATCTGACCGACAAATGGTCCGTCACTGTGGGCGGCCGCTACTACAAGTACGATTTGGAATCATTCAGCGATGTCGACTTCCCGCTGTTCGATTCAGGTCCGGACTATACCCAGACGGTCGGCATCAGTGCGATGGCCGACAGCCTGAAATCCGATTACGCGGCGGGAAGCCCGAACGGCACGGAGCGAACCTCGCAGTCCGACAACGGTACCCTGTTCAAGTTCAACACGTCGTACGACTTCACCGATGACATTCTCGGCTACCTGACTGTCTCGGAAGGCTACCGGATCGGCAATTCCAACGGCATCGGTGTCTGTCCCGCTTTCGATCCGGACGACAACCAGCAGGGCGCGTGTGCTCTGCTGCCGGGCCAGCAATTCGGCACGGGTCCTGACGATTTCTCGACCCGTGACGAAACCCAGTTCCTGCCAGACAAGACGACGAACTACGAAGCCGGCTTCAAGACGACGCTCGACGACGGCCGCGTCACGCTCAACGGTGCGATCTATTATGTCGAATGGACCGACCCGCAGCTCTCATCCGCCACCATCAATGCCTCCATCCCGATCACCGTGAACGCCGATGGCGCGGAGTCCAAGGGGATCGAACTGAACGGCACCTGGCTGGTCTCGGATGCACTGGAACTGCGCGGCAGCTACAGCCATACCGAGGCATCGCTGACGGCGCTCGCCCCGGGTCTTGTCGGCACGATCTCGCCGCCGGGCTTCGGCAGCGTGCTGCTCGATGGCCAGGACGGCGACCGGCTGCCGGGCTCCCCGGAAGACCAGTTGTCGCTCTTTGCGACGTTCGTCTACCCGCTCGCCAATGGCCGCGAGATCACGTTCAATGGTGGCTACGCCTGGCAGAGCGATGTGCTCTCCCGGACCGGTGGTCGCGGCGACGGGCTGACGCTCGATGCCTATGGCGTGGCGAATGTCTCGGCCGTGTACGATGCCGGAACCTGGCAGGCGACAGCCTTCGTCACCAACCTGTTCGATGAATATTACGAGACCGGCGTCGTCGGCACGTCCCTGTTCAACCAGGTCCTTACCGATGATGATGGCGGTCCGGTCTACGAGCGCACATACTACACCTATGTCGGTGCGCCCCGTGCGATCGGCGTGCGATTCAACTATCATTTCGGCTGATCGTCCGGAGACTCAACAGATGAGGGCCGCCCTCCGGGGCGGCCTTTTTCATTCCGGGGACAGGAGCTCTGTGAAGTCGACCACTTCGAACCCGTGGCCGGTGGCCCGAACGAAGGTCTCGAAATCGGCCCTCGAAACCGCCGTCGTGCCGGTATTGGTGAGTGGGTGGAAATTGACCGGGTCGTGCGCCAGCAGGGCCGCATCGACGAGGAACCGCACCTGTCCCGCCGTGTCGTTCATCAGCGCGAAGGCCGTGACCGAGCCCGGCGTGACGCCCAGAACCTCTTCCATCAGGTCCGGTGCGCCGAATGACAGGCGCTTGGTACCGATCAGCCGGTGCACATGATTGAGTTTCAGTTCCGAGTGCGCCTCGGCGGAAATCAGGATCAGTGCCCCGTCCTTATCCTTCAGGAACAGGTTCTTGGTATGCCCGCCGGGCATCTTGCTCTTCAGGTCGCCGCTCTCGGCGACGGTGAACACGGCGTCGTGCCAGTGCGTCGCGTGGCCGATGCCGAGTTGGTCGAGATAGGCGAAAAGGTCGTCGGGGCTTGCTCTCATGTCGTTCTTTGGGCCAAGACTTGGCGCGTCCGTCAAGCGAGTTCACTCCCATGCATCTCGACTGTTACAAGATCTATGACATTGCGCCGGAAATCGTCCCCGGCCGGTCCAACCGCGACTGGATGGATGCCTTCACCGACCGGCATCCTTATCGCTGCCTGCCGCTGACCATGGCGAACTCCACCGGCTGGGAAATCCTCTGCCCGATGGACATCAAGATCAAATGGAATGGCGGCCCCCGCAACGAGGACATCCAGTTGCTGACCCGCGGCGACCCGCGCGCGATCGCCAGCTTTGCCGACAGCCATTTCATGCGCGGCATCGTCACCTTCCATACCGGCCACCTGTTCCGCACCCCGCCCGGCTGGGGTGTCTGGGTCACCGGCCCGCCGAACTGGCCAAAGGATGGCATTGCGCCGCTGACTGGCCTGGTCGAGACCGACTGGCTGCCTTTCCCCTTCACGATGAACTGGCAGATGACCCGGCCCGGCGACGTCATCTTCGAAAAGGGCGAGCCTTTCGCCTTCATCACGCTGATGGAGCACCGGCGCCTCGAGGAGGTCGTGCCGGAACGCAAGCTGTTGCGGTCGAACGAGGAACTGGTCCTCGAATACACTGCCTGGAACGAGAGCCGCGCCGACTTCAATACCCGACTCAAGGCCGGCGAAGAGAATGCCATGAAGGCCCGCTGGCAACGCCACTACATGAAGGGTGAGAAGCCGACCGGCGACAAGGCGGAAGTTCACCAGACCAAGCGCCGCCTGCAGCCGCCAAAGGACATGTAGTGCCGGTCCGTCCGTTCCGGGCGGCGGACCTGCCCGCCCTGCACGCGATCAACGAGGCCGGAACGCCGGGGGTCAGCCGGGAGACGCCGGAGACCCTCGCGGAAATCATCGGGCTCTCGGAATGCCTGGTCGCCGAGACCCCGTCCGGCGATCCGTTGGGCTTCCTTACCCTCGTGCCGCCGGGCACCGCCGCCTATGCCAGCCTGAACCTCCGCTGGTTCGAGGCGCTCGGCGGGAATCTCACCTATGTTGACAGGATCGCGGTGTCGCCGGCGGCACGCGGGCAGGGGATTGGCGAGGCACTCTACGCGGCGGCGTTCGACCTCTGCCGGCAAAGCCATGATTCCATCGGCTGCGAAGTGAACAGCTTGCCCCCCAATCCCGGCTCCCTGCGCTTCCACACGCGGCTCGGTTTCGTCCAGATCGGCCGCCAGGCGTTCGTGCCGGGCGAGAAGGAAGTGATCTACCTGCTGCGCCAGCTCTAGGCGTCAGTCCGGGACGCTGCGGGAGGCCTTCTCCGCAATGCCGCTGATCCCCTGGCGCTGTTCCAGCGCGGAGGCCACGTCGTCAAGCTCGATGCCGCGCGCACGCAGCGCAACGAACACATGATAGAGCAGGTCTGCGCCTTCACTGGCCACGCGCGCGTCCGTCTCGACGAGGAGAGCTTCCACGAGTTCCCCCGCCTCCTCCGTCACCTTTTCGCTGCAGGCTTCGATGCCTTTCGACAATAGCTTCGCCGTCCAGGAAGACGAGGCATCGCCGCCCGCCGCCCGTGCGTCGATGGTTTCTGCGAGATGCCGCAGGGCATTGGCGAGGCGGTCAGTCGGGCCGAGCTGGGTCATGGCGGCCTCTTAGCGTCCTTCCGCGAGGGGAGGAAGCCTGCCTGCTTGACGCAGGTGGCCACCCGGCGTCACTTCCGGGGTAAAAGAAGGAGGATCCCGGATGAATGACAGGGTGACAATCACGCGGCTGGAGGACGGCATTGCCGATGTCCGTATGGTCCGCACGGACAAGATGAACGCGCTGGATACGGCCCAGTTCAAGGCGCTGGCCGACACGATCGAGGAGCTGAACGGAACCAGGGGCCTGCGCGTCGTGGTTCTGTCTGGCGAGGGACGGGCCTTCTGTGCGGGGCTCGACCTGTCGAGCATGTCGGGCAATAGCGGCGGCGGCGAGAAGAAATCCGGCGGCGCGACCGGGGATCTCGGCAGCCGCAGCCATGGCGAGGCGAACCTTGCGCAATACGTCGCCTGGGGTTGGCGCAAGCTGGACGTGCCCGTGATTGCGGCAGTTCACGGCGTCGCGTTCGGCGGCGGGTTCCAGATCATGTCCGGCGCGGACGTGCGGTTCATCCATCCCGACACGCGCTGTGCGATCATGGAGATGAAATGGGGCCTGGTGCCCGACATGGCCGGCTTCCCGCTGTGGCGGGGCAATGCGCGGGACGACGTGATCCGCGAGCTGACCTATACCAACCGCGAATTCACCGGCCGCGAGGCCCACGCGCTCGGCTTTGCGACGCATGCTTCCGAGACACCGCTGGACGACGCGATGGCCTTGGCAAGAGTGATCGCCAACAAGAACCCGGCGGCGATGCGCGGCGCGAAGACCCTGTGCAATGCGATGCATGATGCGGCCGATGCAGACCTGCTGCTGCTGGAAAGTACCGAGCAGCTGAAGGTCATCCGCACGCCCAACCAGATGGAAGCGGTGATGGCCGAAATGCAGAAGCGCAAGCCGGTGTTTGCGGAATAGATACTACAGCGGGCGCACCGGCGCACCGGCCGCGGCGAGCGCCGCGCGGGC
>JBGSKI010000286.1:0-2375 GCA_041741315.1 Hyphomonas sp.
CGCAGGTCGGACACCGCAGCGGCTTTGCCGTCGGCCGCGACGGCGACACGGAATGGCTGCTCAACTGCCCCGGCACGCTCGGCATGGCGCGCGACGAGGCCCCGGACACCGGCGGCTCGGAAATCTTCATCCCGCTCCTGCCGCGCCGCTATCTCGACCGCAACTACACCGTGTTCGGCCGCGTCATCGACGGCATGGACCTCGTCAACCAGCTGAAAAGGGTTGAGCCCTTCGACGAGGAGGAAACCGCCGCCCTGTTCGGCGATGACGCCCCCCTCGCCTACCAGATGCGGCAATACCGCCGCTCGAAGCTCGGCCCCAACATGATCGTCTCGGCAAAGATCGCCGCCGACCTGCCGGAGGATGTCCGCCCGTCCTATGAAGTGATGCCGGTGCCCGGTGCCGACTGGGAGGCGCTGAAAGCCTCCAAGCGAGACTATTCCGCCATCGCCACCTTCGTCGTCACCCCGCCGCAAATCGTCGACATCTGCACCCTCCCCGTCCCGGCCCGGCGCAAGACCGCCGGCTAGGGTCCGCGCATCCACGCCGCCTTGACGCCGTTCGCCCAACCGGCAAGATCACTTCCGGCGGCAGCCGGGACGCTTCGATCTCACCGGACTTGAAAACAAAACAGTCGGCGCGAGTGGAGGGCAAGTTCACGCGCGTGCGTGAACTCGGGGGAGCTGACTTTGAACACCAAGATTCTGGCCGCACGCTTTGGCGTGCTGGCACTGGCATGCGCAGGATTCGCGGGTCCTGCCCTCGCCGATACCGGCGACACTGCCTGGATCCTGACATCCACGGCGCTCGTCCTGTTCATGACCCTGCCGGGGCTCGCCCTGTTCTATGGCGGACTTGTCCAGTCGAAGAACGTGCTCTCGGTGTTCATGCAGTGCATCGCGGTCGCCGCCCTGATGAGCCTCGTCTGGTTGGTGCTCGGTTACTCGATCGCCTTCGGGCCGGGTGACGGCGGATTCACCGGCGGCTTCGGCCGCATCCTCGGCGCCGGGATCGGCGATGCGCCCCTGCCGGGCCAGACCGTGCCGGAAGGCCTGTTCCTGATGTTCCAGATGACCTTCGCGATCATCACGCCGGCCCTGATCATCGGGGCCTTTGCCGAACGGGCGAACTTTGCCGCCGTGCTGGTCTTCTGTGCCGCCTGGCTGCTGCTCTGCTATGCCCCGGTTGCCCATTGGGTGTGGGGCGGCGGCTGGCTGGCTGGTCTCGGCCTGATCGACTTTGCCGGCGGCATCGTCGTGCACACCACGGCCGGGGTGTCGGCTCTCGTCTTCGCACTTATGCTCGGCAGGCGGGCCCATTTCCCGCGTGAGTTGCGTCCGCCGCACAGTCCGGGCTTCGTCATGCTCGGCGCCGCGATGCTGTGGGTCGGCTGGTTCGGATTCAATGCCGGCTCGGCGCTCGGTGCCAATGGCCTTGCCGCCCGCGCCATGCTGGTCACCCATACCTCCGCCGCGACCGCTGCCCTTGTCTGGATGGCCATCGAATGGGTCACCTTCCGCAAGCCGACCCTGGTTGGCATCGCCACCGGCACGATCGCCGGCCTCGCCACGATCACGCCTGCCGCCGGATCAGTCGGCCCGGCCGGGGCAATCCTCATCGGCGGTCTCAGCGCCTGCGTCTGCTATGGCGCCGTCGTCCTGATCCGTCAGCGCCTCAAGATCGATGACAGTCTCGACGTGTTCGCCGTGCACGGCGTCGGCGGCATGCTCGGCAGTCTGGTCCTGCCCTTGCTTGCCGGGCTCGGCCCGATGGCGCCCGGGCTGACCCGGCCCCTGCTGTCGCAATTCGGCATTCAATTGCTGGGTGTCGGCGTGGTGGCGGCATTTTCGGCACTGGTGACCGCTGTCATTCTGTTGGCCATTGGCAGGGTCGTGCCGCTGCGGGTCTCGCCTGAGGACGAGGAAGCTGGCCTCGATTCGGCGAGCCATGGCGAGACGGCCTACCATGTCTAGCGCCCCTGCTTGACATCCCCGGCGCCGCGCCTCAGGGCTGGCGGCATGACGGCCCGCCCGCCCCCGTTCGAGACCGCGCCCGGCCTTGCCGCCCTGCAAGGCATAAGGCACGGCTTTTTCGGGCGTCAGGGCGGTGTCTCCACCGGCCTCTATGCCAGCCTGAATGCCGGCCCAGGCTCGGGCGACGACCCCGCCGCCGTGACCGCCAACCGGGAGCTGATCCGGGAGGCGATGGGCGCCGCGCACCTCCTGTCCTGCCACCAGATCCATTCAGACCTGGTCGTCCACGCAACCGAAGCCTGGACCGAGCGTCCGCAGGCCGACGCCATGGTCACCTCGGTGCCCGGCCTTGCCGTCTGCATCCTCACCGCCGACTGCACGCCGGTCCTGTTCGCCGATGCC
>JBGSKI010000287.1:0-8646 GCA_041741315.1 Hyphomonas sp.
GCCGCCGAACTTGCCTATGCCGGAGACCTGGCCGGGGCCGAGGCCGCGATGCGGGCGGACCTCACCGCGCCGGATGGGCAGGGAATGGTTCACATTGTCGGGGCAGGCCCCGGCGATCCGGAGCTGCTGACCCTGAAAGCCCTCCGCCTGATCCAGGAGGCGGATGTGGTCTATTACGACCGGCTCGTCTCGGATGGCATTCTCGCCCTGATCCGCCGGGATGCCGACCGCGTGCCGGTTGGCAAGTCGAAGGGCGACCATTCGGTGCCGCAGGACCAGATCCACGACTTGCTGATCGAGGCCGCCCGGGCCGGCAAGCGCGTGGTTCGCCTGAAGGGCGGCGACCCGTTCATTTTCGGAAGGGGCGGTGAGGAACTCGACGCGGTCGAGGCCGCCGGCATCGCGGCCTTCGTGGTGCCCGGCATTTCCTCCGCCCTCGGTTGCGCAGCGAGCGCCGGCATCCCGCTGACCCATCGCGACCATGCCCAATCGGTCACCTTCGTCACCGGCCATGCGAAGGATGGCGGCGTGCCCGATCTCGACTGGGCCGCACTTTCCCGCCGCGGCCAGACGGTTGCGGTCTATATGGGTGTCGGCACGGCCGGCGTGATCGCCGAGAAGCTGATCGAATCCGGCCGCGCGCCGCAGACGCCGGTCGCTGTGATCGAGAACGGGACCCGCGACACTGAAATCCGCGCCTATGGCATGCTGGAAGAATTGCCGCGCCTGATCGCGGCACACGGCATCCAGGGGCCGGCCCTGCTGATCATCGGTGAAGTCGCGGCACTGCGTGTGCCTGCCGCCGCCACTGTCTCCCCCCTGTACGAGGTTGTTCCTGCATGACGTCCGTCCGCCCGAAGCTCAAACCCGAAACGCCGAAGGCCGTTACCGCCTGGGCGACGCTGACCGGAAAATCCGTCTGGATGCGCGCCGATGGATCGTGGTCGGACGATGCGGCTGGAGCTGCTGCCTTCACCAGCGAGGAGGCCGAGGCGCGTCTTGCAGCCGCCCTGAAACAGGAAGGCGAGATCACCGATCCGTATTTCATGGAAGTGACGGAAACCGGTGGTATCACCGGCCGTGAAACGATTCGTGAAACCATACGGGCGACCGGCCCGACCGTTGCCTATGGAGACAATGCCTGATGCCCCGCCGCGAGATTTCCCGCCTCACCCTGTATGGCGACTCGATATCCGGAAACTGCCTGAAGCCGCGCTGGACGGCGGACCTGCTTGGCGTGCCGTATGACTGGGTCGAGGTCGATATCCTGAAAGGCGGAACGCAGTCGGAGGAATTCCTGGCATTGAACCCGGTTGGACAGGTGCCGATTGCCCGCTGGGCGGATGGCCGTGTCCTGACGCAATCGAACGCGATCGCGCTGTATATTGCCGAGGAGGCCGGCAGCGACCTCATTCCGTCCGACACATTTGCGCGGGCCAAGATGATGAGCTGGCTGTTCTGGGAACAGTATTCCCACGAGACGGCGATAGCCGTGCGGCGCTTCCAGAAGCATTACCTGAAGAAATCGGATGACGAGATCGACCCGAACCTGATGGCCAAGGGCCGCCGGGCGCTTGGCGTGATGGATCTGCAACTGACGTATACGGAGTGGATGGTCGGCAATGCGATCACGCTCGCCGACATCGCGCTCGTCGCCTATACGCGGGTCGCGCATGAAGGCGGGTTCGACCTGTCGG
Source organism: Hyphomonas sp. (assembly GCA_041741315.1). Classification (GTDB taxonomy): domain Bacteria; phylum Pseudomonadota; class Alphaproteobacteria; order Caulobacterales; family Hyphomonadaceae; genus Hyphomonas. Next base: position 1,698 of record JBGSKI010000287.1, read on the forward strand.
ATTTTCCAAGCGTCAAACGCTGGGTCAGCCGGACGGAAGTCGCGCTTGGCATTCCCCACGCGAGAGAGGCCGCGTAATGTATCGCTATGATGAGTTCGATGCCCGGATCGTCGCCGACCGGGTCGCACAGTTTCGCGGGCAGGTCGCGCGGCGGGTTGCCGGTGACATTCTCGAGGACGAGTTCAAGCCGCTGCGCCTGCAGAATGGCGTCTACCTGCAACTGCACGCCTACATGCTGCGCGTGGCGATTCCGTATGGCCAATTGTCTGGCCGGCAACTGCGCCGTCTTGCCGAAGTCGCGCGCGATTATGACCGGGGCTACGGACATTTCACGACGCGCCAGAACATCCAGTACAACTGGGTCGCGCTGAAGGACATTCCGGATGTCCTGGAAAAGCTGGCCGAGGTCGAGATGCACGCCATCCAGACCTCCGGCAATTGCATCCGCAACGTTACCAGCGATCATTTCGCGGGCGCCGCGCAGGACGAACTGATGGACCCGCGCCCGTGGTGCGAGATCATCCGCCAGTGGAGCACGTTCCATCCGGAATTCGCCTTCCTGCCGCGCAAGTTCAAGATTGCCGTGACGGCCGCCGCGCATGACCGCGCCGCCATTGCCGTGCACGATATCGGCCTGCGCATCGTTCAGCGGGATGGTGCGACGGGCTTTGTCGTCTATGTCGGCGGGGGGCAGGGGCGCACGCCGCACCTTGCCGCTCTGGTCAAGGACTTTGTTCCGGAGACGGAGATTCTCGACTATCTCGAGGCGGTGATGCGGGTCTACAACCTGCACGGACGGCGCGACAACAAGTACAAGGCGCGCATCAAGATTCTCGTCAACGAACTCGGCGAGACGGAATTCACCCGGCAGGTCGATGCGGAATTCGCAGCCCAGCGCGGCAGCGAGAAGATCAACCTTCCGCAGGCGGAGATTGAACGGGTACACGCGTATTTCGCGCCGCCGGATTTCACTGCGACCACGGCGGCCGACCTCGAAGCGTTCGAATCGGCCAAGCGGGAGCATCCGGCCTTTGCCGAATGGACAGAAGTGAACCTGCATCCGCACAAGGCGGCGGGGCATGCTTCTGTCACCGTCAGCCTGAAGCCGGTCGGCGTCGCCGCCGGCGATGCCACGACGGCGCAGATGCAGGTCGTCGCCGATCTCGCCGAGCGCTACGCCTATGACGATATCCGGGTCAGCCATGCGCAGAACCTCGTCCTGCCACACGTTCCGGTGGCGCACCTGTTTGCCATGTGGCAGGCGCTGGACGCGGCAGGGCTCGCGACCGCGAACGAGAGCCTGATCACCGACATGATCGTCTGTCCGGGGCTGGATTACTGCAACCTTGCCAATGCCCGCTCGATCCCGGTCGGGATTGCCGTGCAGAAAGTGTTCGAGGAAATCAAATACCAGCGCGAGATCGGCAAGCTGCACATCAATATTTCCGGCTGCATCAATGCCTGCGGACACCACCATGTCGGCCATATCGGCATCCTGGGCGTCGACCGGAAAGGCGAGGAATTCTACCAGATCAGCCTCGGCGGGCGAGCCGACGAGAAGGCGGCCATCGGGGACATTGCCGGACCGGCGGTCAGCGCCGATGAGGTGCCGGGCGCGGTGAAACGCGTGGTCGATGCTTATCTCGGCCTGCGCACCGGCCCGGACGAGAAGTTCATCGATACATTCACCCGTCTCGGCATGGAGCCGTTCAAGGAGGCCCTGTATGCCGCTGGTTAGGAACGGGGCCGAAGTGGCGAATGAGTGGACGCATCTCGATGATGCAGCAGAGCTAAAGCCGGAGGGGTCGGTGACGCTGTCGCTGGCCAGATTCCTCGCCGAGGCGGACTCGCTTGCGGGGCGAAATGCGCCGCTTGGCGTGCGCCTCGTACCGGGTGACGATGCCGCGCTGCTGGAGCCATTTCTTGAACAAATTCAACTGGTTGAGGTGTCGTTCCCCAAGTATACCGATGGCCGGGGCTATTCGCAGGCGCAGCTGCTGCGCCGCCGGTATGGCTTCACAGGCGAAATCCGCGCCGTCGGACACGTGCTGCGAGATCAGATTTTCTACATGAACCGTTCAGGCTTCGACGCTTACGAGACGGCCCGAGCTGACCTATCTGGTGTTCTGGAAGCCCTCACGGAATTCCGGGACGCCTACCAGCCCGCTGCCGACCAGCGCGCCCCGGTGTTCCGGCACAGACACGGAAGCTGAAATCGCATGCCCTATGGTGACATCCAGGCCCGCCAGACCGAAGCGGTCGATGCGCGTCTCGCCCGGCTGAACGCCGAACTGCGCGAGGCCTCGGCCCAGACGGTGCTGCGCGTCGCCATGGTGCGCGAATGGCCGGAGACGCTGACCTATGTGTCGAGCTTCGGCGCAGAGAGCGTTGCGATGCTGGCCCTGATCGCGGATGTCGACCCGGGCCTGCCGATCGTGTTCCTCGATACCGGCATGCACTTTCCGCAGACGCTGGACTACAAGGACGAGATCATCGAGCGGCTCGGCCTGACCGGCGTGCGGTCGATCCCGCCCTCGGAGACCGAGCGCAAGATCCTCGACCCGAAGAACACGCTGTGGAAGACTGATGCGGATGCCTGCTGCGCGCTGCGCAAGGTGCGGCCGCTGGAACCGGCGCTGGAGGGCTTCAATGCCTGGATCACGGGCCGCAAGCGGTTCCACGGCGGTGCGCGGATGAGCCTGCCGGTGTTCGAATTCGCCGCTGGCCGTTACAAGGTGAACCCGCTGGCCAACTGGACGCCGGAAGATGTCGAGCTGCTGGTCAAGCAGCGCAACCTGCCGCGCCATCCGCTGGTTGCGCAGGGCTATCCCTCGATCGGCTGTTGGCCGTGCACCGCGCCCGCATCGGACCCGTCCGATCCGCGCTCGGGCCGCTGGGCCGGGCAGGAAAAGTCCGAGTGCGGCCTGCATGTCGAAAAGAACGAGCGCCCACGGGTGTTCTGATCCGCTCTGGGGCCGGGACGCACACCCCCGGACCCGCACGCCCTCTCCGCCCAGCGGGGAGGGCGTTTTTCTTTCAGGCACCCCTGCCGAACAGGTGTGCCAGGGCGATGGCACCGGCGGTGGCGACGTTGATGCTGTCGAACCCGTCCGCCATCGGAATGCGCACCGGGGTGCAGGCGGCGATCAGGTCTGCCGGGAGGCCCGGCCCCTCGGCGCCGAGCAGGATGGCGAGCCTGTCCGGAACCGTCCGTTCCCGGAGCGGAAGGGCATCGGCCCGGGGCGTCATCGCCCACACTTCATAGCCTGCCGCCTTGGCCGCGTTCACCATGTCGATGCCCGAGCCGCCATGCGCGTAGGGCAGGGTCAGGCTCGCGCCGGAAGAGACGCGGATGGCCTTGCGGTAGAGCGGGTCGCAGCACTGGCTGTCGAGCAACACAGCGCCCGCGCCGAACGCCGCCGCATTGCGGAAGCAGGCGCCGACATTGTCATGGTTGGAGAGGTCGGAGAGGAGGAGGAGGGGCTTCGAGGGAGGTTCATGCTGAGCGAAGTCGAAGGATGCAGCCCGCGCCCGTGCTTCGACTTCGCTCAGCATGAGCGCTCCAGTGGGGCTGAGAAATTCCCCAGGCAAGGGAATCTGCCCCTTCAGGCCGCAGGCGAGGACGCCGCGATGCATGGGGAAGCCGGCAACCTGATCCATCACGGCCTGCGGCGCGACATAGACCGGCACGTCCCCCGGCACCTTGGCGAGCATGTCTGCCAGCGGCTCGAGCCGGCTTTCGGCCAGGAACAGGCTTTCCACGGCAAAGCGGGACCGGGTGAGCAGGGTCTCCAGCGTCACCTTGCCCTCCACAATGAACCGCCCGCCATGGCCGCTGACGAGGTCCTTCTCGCGAATGGACGTGTATGGCGCGAGACGGGGATCGTCGGAATTGAAGACAGAAAAAACGGGCATGGTTTGACCCATGCCCGTTCCCGCTCATTCGAACAATCTCCGGGGGAGAGATCAGTCGAGAAGATTCATGATCGCTTCGGCGACGAGGCCGGTGGCGACCTGCGTCAGGTAGGCGTCATTGTCGACACGTACCCAGCGATAGCCGGCGGGCGCTTCGCGCAGGTCATAGCGGCGCCAGTCGTCGAATCGTTGTTCGCGATAGGAAGAGGGGAGGTGTTCGCCCCGTTTCCACATCTTCTTCGCGTGGCCGGGCGGCACCTTGCCCTGTTTGGCAAGACCGGGCGGCAGGTCATATCCGCGGGCATGGCTCGGCGGATCGGCATAGGCGATACAGCTTGCCCCCAAGGCGGCGGCGAGCAGTGTCACGACGTATCTGAATGACATGGCGTCACTCCTTTCCTCTTGTGCCGCTCAACGGCTGAGGAAAGGAGCTTGTTCCGCCTGCGTGTCAGCTGGCTCCGGCCAGGCCCTGTTCCTTGGCCATGCGCTTCATTGCCTTCTGGAGTTTCTCGAAGGCCCGCACTTCGATCTGCCGGATCCGCTCGCGCGAGACATTGTACTCTTCCGACAATTCCTCGAGCGTCTTCGGCTCCTCGGCGAGGCGGCGTTCGGTCAGGATGTGCCGTTCGCGTTCGTTGAGGTCTTCCATCGCGGCGGTCAGCAGGCTGACGCGGGCATCGAATTCCTGACGGTTGGCGAAAGTCTCGGCCTGTCCGATGCCATCGTCGGCCAGCCAGTCCTGCCATTCCATGTCGCCTTCGGCACCCATCGGCACGTTCAGCGAGGCGTCCGAACCGCTCATCCGGCCGTTCATCGAGAACACTTCGGCCTCGGTGACGTTAAGCTTCTCGGCGATCAGGCGGGCCTGTTCGGGCTTGAGGTCGCCTTCCTCCAGGGCCTGCATCTCGCCCTTCAGGCGGCGCAGGTTGAAGAACAGTTTTTTCTGGGCGGCAGTGGTACCGAGTTTCACCAGGCTCCACGAGCGCAGGATGTATTCCTGGATCGCGGCGCGGATCCACCACATCGCATAGGTGGCGAGGCGGAAGCCCTTGTCCGGGTCGAATTTCTTGACCGCCTGCATCAGGCCGACATTGCCCTCGGAGATCACTTCGGCCATCGGCAGGCCATAGCCGCGATAGCCCATTGCAATTTTTGCAACGAGACGCAGGTGCGAGGTCACCATCTTTTCGGCGGCCTCGGTGTCGTCATTCTCGAGCCACTTGCGGGCGAGCATGAACTCTTCGTTCTTCTCGAGCATCGGGAACTTGCGGATTTCGGTGAGGTAGCGGCTGAGGCCCTGTTCGGGGCTCATCGCAATGCTCATGCTGGCAGAAATCTTGTTTGCCATCGTCTTGTCTCCTCCTGTGGACCTATCCCGCAGCGCGGCGAAAGGTTCCGAAATGGATGTTCCGGCACAAGGTCTAGCCCCGCATGGCGGCGGCGTCTTGTACCGGTCTGCGCATGTATGCCATCGCGCTTTGGCATAAATAAGGAATGCGGCAGGATGAGGGAAGGGGTTTTGGCGGTTGATCGCGCGTCTGCACTTGAGTGAGCCCTCACATCCCACGCGGCAGTGGCCGCGCGGGCCCCTCCTCTCCCATGAATGGGAGAGGGGTTGACCCGGCGCCTTCGGAAAAGTTGAATTCCGGGATGGGCGAACAGACGATCAGGCGGGCGAGGGGACTGCGGCGCGACGCGCCCCTGCCGGAGCGTTTGCTATGGGCTAAACTCCGGAACCGCCAGATGCACGGCTGGAAGTTCCGGCGGCAACATCCGATAGGGCCTTACTTTGCAGATTTTGCCTGCCTTGAAGCGAAACTCGCCGTCGAACTTGACGGAGACACGCATGGCGAACCCGGACAACAGGCGCGCGACGCCGTCCGAACCCGGTTTCTCGAAGCTGAGGGCTGGCAAGTGCTGCGCATCTGGAACACCGACCTGATGGACAACATCGAAGGCTGCCTCGACCGCATTTTCGATGCCTTGGTCCATATCCGAGAAGGCGCCGGGGGGAGGTGAGGGCGCTAATCGGTGAGGAGGGCGCGGCGTTCTTCGGCGATATATTCGGCTGAGCGCATCTCGTGCAGGCGGCTGGCGGTGCGCTGGAATTCGAAACTGCCGTCGCCGTCCAGATACAGATCGTCCGGCTCAGCGCCAGCGCTGGCGACCAGTTTGACTTTCGCCTCGTAGAGCGCGTCGATCAGGGCGACGAAGCGTGCCGCCTGGTTGCGCTTGTCCGGGCCGAGCACCGGGATGCCGGACAGGATGATCGTATGGAAATGCGCCGCGATGGTGAGAAAATCCCGCGCACCCAGCGGGCGGGCGCAGAGTTCCTCGAAGCCGAAGCGGGCAACTCCGGCGGCTTCGCGGTGCACGTCGATCTTGCGGCCCTTGACAGTGAGGGTGCAGTGCTGGGCCTGCGCGCCGGAGGTCAGGCGGTCCCACATCCGGTCGAGCGCGGCCTCCGATGCCGGGCCGAGCGGGGCATACCAGACCGGTGCCTCGGTCAGCCGGGCGAGGCGGTAGTCGCGGTCGGAGACGAGGTGGAAGATGTCGCAACGCTGTTTCAGAAGGGCAATGAAAGGCAGGAAGAGCGGCCGGTTAATACCGTCTGCATACAGATCATCCGGATGGCGGTTGGACGTCGCGACCATGGTGACGCCGCGCGCGAACAGCGCCTCGAACAGGCGCGCCAGGATCATCGCGTCGGCGATCTGGGTGACCTGGAATTCATCGAAGCAGAGCAGGCTCGCGCTGGACGCGACCTGTTTCGCCACCGGCGCGATCGGATCGTCGCCCGCGCCCTTGACGCGCCAGGGCGAGCGCTTGCGGTCTGCCTCCGGCAGCTTCCGCCAGATGTCGAGCAGGTCCTGGATTTCGGCCATGAATTCGTGGAAGTGGACGCGCCGTTTCGAGGCGGCGGGCGCGGCCTCGAAGAACAGGTCCATCCGCATCGACTTGCCGCGCCCGACGCCGCCCCAGAGGTAAAGGCCGGTGACCGGATCGGGCCGCGAGAACAGGCCGGGCTTGCGCT
>JBGSKI010000288.1:0-3880 GCA_041741315.1 Hyphomonas sp.
GCGGGCGGGCGTCCTGTCTGCCAGAACACATCGATCGGCATGCCGCCCCGCGGGTACCAGTAACCGCCGATGCGCAGCCAGCGGGGCCGCAGGAAATCGACCAGCCGTTGGGCAATGGCGAGCGTGCAGTCCTCGTGGAAAGCACCGTGATCGCGGAAGCTGCCGAGGTAGAGCTTCAGCGACTTGCTCTCGACCAGCCACCTGGCCGGCGCGTAATCGATCACGAGGTGGGCGAAGTCCGGCTGTCCCGTGATCGGGCACAACGAGGTGAACTCGGGCGCGGCGAACCGCGCCAAGTACACTTTGCGTGGATGCGGGTTCGGCACGCGCTCGAGCACGGCGGCCTCCGGCGAGACCGGCGGGTCCGTGTGCCGGCCAAGCTGGCCGAGGCCCTGATAGATCGGATTGTCAGCCATGCGGGATCAGGTTCGGAACAGGAATGACGTGGAACAGAAGGCCCATGTAGAGGACGTAACCGGCGAGCAGGACAAGGCCTTCCCAGCGGGCGATCTGGCGCCCGGTGATGGCAAACAGGAGGAGCAGTCCCAGAGACAGGACCAGCGCGCCGATATCGGTCGTGGTAATGATGCTGCCGGTGTTCTGCTGCATCGCCCCGGCGACAATGTCGCCGGTCTGGTCCTGCATCACGCTGAAGGGGTGGATCGTGGCAGTGATGCCGAGGATGCCGAGGATATTGAAGATGTTCGAGCCGATAATGTTGCCGAGGGCGACGTCCGCCTTGCCCTTGCTGGCGGCGACAATGGAGGTGGCGAGCTCCGGAAGGCTGGTGCCGACGGCGACGATCGACATGCCGATCACCGCTTCGCTGACATGAAACTGCCGCGCGATGGTGACCGCGCCGTCGACGAGCAGGCTCGCCCCAAAGATGATGCCGGCAAGCCCGGCGACCGCGATCAGCAGGCCGGTAACGACATTGTATTGCGCCGGGACGAGTTCGCCTTCCTCGGCATGCATGATGGCGGCAGGCGTGTCCGCCTTCTGGTCGGCAAAGAGGGAATAGCCAACATAGGCGATCAGTCCGGCCAGCATCCCGATACCGGCGAGGCGGCTGAACTGGTCGGTCCAGACCAGCAGGCAGAGCAACGCCGTTGCCGCGATCAGGACGGTGGCGTCGCGCGTGAGGGCGCGCGGGTCGGTCAGGATCGGCTTGACCACGGCAGCCGCGCCGAGGACGAGCAGGATGTTGGCGACGTTGGAGCCGAACACGTTGCCGAGGGCGATGCCGACTGCGCCGGATTCGATGGCCCGGATGCTGGTGACGAGTTCGGGAACCGAGGTGCCGAAACCGACCAGGGTCAGGCCGATGACCAGTTCGGAAATATTCAGCTTGCGGGCCACGGCCACGGAACCGCGCACGAGGCCCTCGCCGCCCACGATCAGCAGACACAGGCCGCCAAGCACCATCAGATATGTCATTCATGTTCCCCGAAAGAGTGTCGCCGGATCATAGGGCCGGGGCGCGCCCGTGCAACGGGCATTTGCCACACCTCATGTCCGTCCGGAATCGATGATGACGGTCTGGCTGGTGATCATGCGGGAATCGGCGCTGGCGAGGAACAGGACGAGATTGGCGACGTCCACGGCCTGGATATCGTCCTTCAGGGCACAGGCGGCGCGCCATTCCTCATGCGCTTCGGGGGTCAGCCAGAGCCGTTTCTGCTTTTCGGTCAGCACCCAGCCCGGCAGGACGGCGTTGACGCGGATCCGGTCCGGCCCGGCGGCCCGGGCGAGCGACCGGGTGAGGCCGAGAATCGCCGACTTGGCGGCGACATAGGCAGGCAGGTTGGGATCGGCGACGATCGACTGGATCGAGGACAGGTTGACCACGGAACCGCCGCCGGCCGCCTTGATGTGGGGGAACGCGGCCTGCGCGGCGAAGAAAACGGGATCGAGATTGACGGCGAGGTTGCGCCGCCAGCTGTCCGGTGTGACATCGCGCACGTCGTGACGTGCATCATTGGCAACATTGTTCACAAGGACCGAAAGACCGGCCTCGCGCCCGGCGAATCGCTCGATGGCGGCCTGCAGGCCAGATACGTCGGTCACGTCCTGGGCGGCAAAATGCGCTCCGGTTTCCTCCGCCAGCGCCTCGCCGGCCCCGGCATCGAGATCGACAAAGCCGACCCGGGAACCATTGCGCACAAAGCCGCGTACTATATCAGCCCCGATTCCGGTTGCACCGCCGGTTATGAATACGCCAATTCCGGCAAGGCTAGGATATGTGGCAAGGGCCGGAAGGGACGACATGAAGGCAACTCCTGAAACCAATGACTGCAACACTTTGCGCACCGGTATCCCCTGTGCAAGGGACGGTTCTGCATTGCGAATGGCAGCCAAAAGCACCCATGACAGGCGAAACCTGCAGATTCCAGCGCTATCTTGACCGGACGCTCACGAATCTGGCGCAGAACTCGCATGATCTGACATATGGTAAAGACGCGCTCATCCTCCCGCCTGCCCGGCACGGCGCGGCCTCGCCTGTCCCTTGCCGGGGGACTCGTGGGGATTCCCGTGGCGCTGATGCTCGGTGCCTGCGCGAGCCACGGAACAGTGGCGGGCGGGCAGGCCACGCCGGCACGCACCTATCCGATAACCTTCGAGGGCCTGCCGAAACCGCTCAGGGAAGATGCCGAAACCGTTATTACCACGAACGATACCGCCCCGACCAGCGTGCTCGACGCCCGGCGGCGCGCCAGCCGGGCCGCCTCGGACCTTGAAGACTTCCTGGCCGCCGAAGGATACTTCGCGGCCACCGTGGTCCCCGACCTGATCGAGTCGGTCAATGCCGTGCCGAACCTGGTTGTCTCGACTGGCGAGCGGTTCACGATTTCCCGGCTCGACATCAGGGTCGATGGCGAGATCGATGCGGTCACGCAGGACCGGCTGGAAGACGCCCGCGCCACGCTGCCTGATGGCTCCCCTGCCCGCACACCCGACATTGAGGCACTGGACCGCGCCTTCCTGATGCGCCTGCGGGAAAACGGCTATGCGTTCGCCACCAGCGGCACGGTCGACGCCCTCGCCTCACGGGCAGAAGCGACGGTCGAGCTGACCTATTCGGTGGTGTCCGGCCCGCGGGTGACGCTTGGCCGGATGATCATTCCGGAAGACCTGTCGACCCGCGATCCGGCCATCGAAGTCCTGCGCAGCTGGAAGCCGGGCGATGCCTATTCGCCGGAGACGGTGACCAGGCTGCGCACGCGCCTGCGCAATACCGGCCTCTACAATGGCATCGGCATCGACGTGGCGGACACGCCGGATGCCGACGGCACCTATCCCGTGGCGCTGCAATTGTCGGAAGGCAAGAAACGATCGGTCAGTGCCGGTGCCAGCCTGTCGACCACCGAAGGCGTGGGCGTCGATGCGACCTGGCTGCGGCGCAACCTGACCGGACGGGGAGATTCCCTGCGCGTCGAAGGGGCGGCTGCGAGCCTCGGGCGCGACCTCAAGACGACCTATGAACTGCCGAACCTCGGACGGTTCGGACGTACACTGACGGCCGAAGCCGGCCTGCGGGGTGTCGAGACGGATGCATATGACCTGCAGGGGGCGAAGGTGGGCGCATCGATTGCGCAGCCGTTCAACTCGCAGTTCACCGTCTCCCTCGGTGCCTATGTCGATGCGACCCGGACGACCGATTATCGCGCGCGGATACTTGGCACGTCACGTACGCTGGACCAGGTGACCCTGTCGCTGCCCGTCGGCGCAACCTATGACTCGGTCAAGGATCCGCTCGATCCGCAGGGCGGCAACCGCCTGTTCGCCTCGGTCGAGCCCGGCATCTCGGTGGGCGGCGCGCAGTCGACCTATACGCGGGTGCTGACCTCGGCGACGGTGTACCGCAAGGTCTCGGCGGACC
>JBGSKI010000289.1:0-2060 GCA_041741315.1 Hyphomonas sp.
CATCCTCGTCGACCGCGACGCCCGCACCTCCGACCCGCACGTCTTCGCGGCGGGTGACTGTGCCAGCCGTCCGCTTGTCCACTTTGGCCGGTCTGGCCGCCTCGAGAGTGTTCACAATGCCATCGAGCAGGGCAAGCTCGCGGCCGCCGCCATCCTCGGAGCGCCCCGGCCTGCCGAAGACTGCCCCTGGTTCTGGTCGGACCAGTACGACCTGAAGCTCCAGATTGCCGGTCTCAACCAGGGCCATGACGAAGTCGTGGTGCGCGGCAACCCGGACGACCGCAAGTTTGCCGTCTTCTACCTCCGCAACGGAACCCTGATTGCCGTCGATGCCGTCAACAGTCCGCCGGAATTCCTCGCATCGAAAAAACTCATCATGTCAGGCGCGAAGCTTGCGCCCGCCACGCTTATCGATACATCAACCCCAATGAAGGAGATTGCTGCAGCCGCTGCAGCATGAAGGAGAAAACGTCCCCCATGGCCAAAATCACCTATGTCGACCACCAGGGCAACGAACGCGTTGTCGAAGCCAAGAACGGCGAGTCCGTGATGGAAGCGGCGGTCAAGAATTCCATCCCCGGCATCGATGCCGATTGCGGCGGCGCCTGCGCCTGCGCAACCTGTCACGTCTATGTCGATACAGCCTTCATGGACAAGGTCGGCGAGCAACAGGAAATGGAGAAGTCGATGCTCGACTTCGCCGAGAACGTCCGCGAGAATTCGCGCCTGTCCTGCCAGATCACGGTCTCCGACGCGCTCGACGGCCTGAAGGTCACGACGCCGGAAAGCCAGCACTGAGCGACTGACATCGCACGGCAAACGCCCCGGTTCGTCCGGGGCGTTTTGTTTTGCGGCGGACCTTGGGTGATGGGTTGGTGCCGAGTGGGAATGCAAATAGGTTGCTCCTCCTCCCGGACCTGTCGAGGCTTGCATGACCGAATTCACCGACCTGATGGCATCCGTCACCACCGATGGTGCCGGCACGCAGCGCGTCACCATTCCCGAGGACTGGATGCAGGGCCGCACCACTTATGGCGGGCTGACGGCGGCGCTCTGCCTGAAGGCTGCCCTGCCCTCCGGTGGCGGCCGGCCGATCCGGTCCGCGCAGGTGGCCTTTGTCGGGCCGGCCTCCGGCGAGCTGGTCACGGTGGCGACCGTGCTGCGGGAGGGCAAGAACACGGTGTTCACCTCGGTCCGGATGACCGGCGCGGAGGGGATCGTCGCCGAGTGCATCTTTGCCTTCGGTGCGGCGCGGCCGTCGGGACTCGACTTTTCAGAGATGAAGGCGCCGGTCGTGACGGCTCCGGAAGATACGCCAAGCTTCTTCGGGAACAGCCCGAAGCGGCCGCACTTCAGCACGCATTTCAACATCCGTCTCGCCGCCGGTGCCCGGCCGGTTTCAGGGGCGAAGGATGGCAACATGTCGCTGTGGATGCGGCACAAGGACGAGGCCGCGCCGCTGGACGGGGTGACGCTCCTGGCGATTGCCGATGCGCCGCCGCCGGCGGCGATGTCGATGTTTACCCAGCCCGGACGGATCAGTTCGATGACCTGGATGGCGGAATTCCTGACCGACGATATCCAGACCGAGGGCGGCTGGTTCCTCGCCCAGCACGTGGCCCAGACGGCGCGGCACGGCTATTCCAGCCAGGCCATGCGGATGTGGAACCGGCGCGGCGAACCGGTCATGGCCGGGCGGCAGACGATTGCCGTGTTCGACCAGGTCTGACTAATCCGGCGTCGGAACGATGATGTCGTCGTCGTCGTCGCCGGTGTCGTTGATGATCGGCGGGTCCATCACTTCGAGCAGCGAGCGCGGCACCTGGCCGGCCGGGCATGCCGTCGCGAGATTGTAGGCATTGCCGACGCCCGGCAGGCCGGACGCGCCGGTCGCTTGCGGCAGCGGCGCGGACCGGAACCACCAGCTGAAAAGGAAGATGCCGAAGATCGCGAGCAGGACGCCGAGGATCGGGCCGAGGCCGATACCGGCGTCTTCCGGCGGCAGGGCCACAGTCGCGGTCGAAGGTCCGTTGCGGACCGCGCTGCCCGCGCGCAGCGAC
>JBGSKI010000290.1:0-3938 GCA_041741315.1 Hyphomonas sp.
CCAGGCCCGGATCCGGGGCATGGCCCGGCGCCTCACCGGCTCGGCCAGTGACGGAGACGACATCGCCCAGGCCACATTCCTGGCCGCCTGGCAGAAGATCGGCACCTATCAGGGCGGCACGTTCAGCGCCTGGATCTGTACCATCTGCTGGCGCCAGTTCCTGATGGCCCGCCGCCGGACCCGGCCCGAGATCGAGTTCGACGAGACCGCCGAAGTGATCCCGTTCGAGCGCCCGTCCGACCAGATCGGCGACCGGATGGATCTCAGCCGGGCCCTCGACAAGCTGACCGAGGCCCAGAAGGTCTGCGTCGTGCTTTGCGTCGCCGCCGGCCTGACCCATCGCGAAGCGGCCGAAGCCACCGGTTGGCCGCTCGGAACAGTGAAGTCCCATGTGCTGCGTGGCGTCGAAGCCCTCCGCAAGCACCTTGAAAGCGCCCAAGTGGCGTGATGGAGTAGAGAGATGCGCGAAGAAGAATCCTATCACGACCTGACCGCCCTGTTTGCGGCCGAAGATCGCAAGCTCGACGGCAAGCCGTTCGTCGAGGGCGTGATGACCGGTATCCGCCGCAAGTCGATGATGCGCCGGTTCGTCCTGTTCGGCGTCGGCGCGGCCGGGGCCGTGGTCGCCGCCTTCCAGGTACCGAGCCTGCTCGGGGACTGGGTCAAGGTGGATGTGGACCTCCTGACCACGCTCGGCACCGCCCAGGACCAGATCGGTGCCCTCGCCGCCACCAACCCGCTCTGGCTCGCCATTGCCGGCATGGTCACGTTGAGCCTGCTTGCCGTTGCGACGTTTGAGCGGACCTGAGCGGGCAGCGCGCGTCAGATCATCCTTCGACTTCGCTCAGGATGAGTACCGTTTTTGCAGCATTCCCGTAGCGCTCATGCTGAGCGAAGTCGAAGCATGGGCGCGGGCCGAAGCCGGCGGTGACGTCTTCGACGCCCTCGGCGGGTTTCTGGCACGGCTGAGCCGTTCGGCTTTTCACCGGCGGCAATTCCTGCATCATGCCGGCGGCCAGAAGGAAGATCAGCTGACGGATGAAGTGCATCAGAAAGGCCAGCCGCACACGGCACTACCGCGCCACACCGTGCGAAAGGTAACCGGGCCGCAAGTGCAGCCCGCCCCGCAGCACGACATCGGACAGCACGCCCTGCGCCGCCTTCACGGCCCCTGAAAAGAAATCACCTGCTTCGTCCATGCCCATGAAGATGAGGGACGCGAAGGCCTGCCCGATTCAGGGGCGCGGATGTGGTGTGGCTGTTGGGTTGAGGGGGGGAGAGCGGCGGATTTATCCACTGCGCCCCCTTCTCCCTTGGGAGAAGGGTTGGGGATGAGGGGCCGCAGAGCTGCCGCGCGAGCCGTGCTTGCGGAAGCGACGTCGCCCCTCACCCCTGCTCCCAAGGGAGAGGGAGGCCATCAGCGCGCGCAAACGCCTTCTTCAACAAGGCATGGCAATCACTTGCCCGCGTACATCTCGCAGGTCCCTTTGATCACCATCTTTGCGGTCGGGTCACATTGATCCTGCGTGAACTCAAACGCGCCGGTGTGACGATCAATATCGAGCGTAGTTTTTGCCGTCCGGTGCCACACGCACTCGGGCGTTTCAATCTCCTGACGGAGGGTCAGCTTTTGCGACGTCATGTGCACATCACATGTCAGCATGCCCTGCTGGGAACAGACATTATCTGCCCGGCCCGTATTGCTTTGAACGAAGAGGAAGTCCCCCTCGTGATAAAAGCGAACCTTGCTGCCCAGAAGCGGCAAGGCCTGCTCGGTCGCCTCGCATTTGAAGGACACAGCGTCCATGCTGTTATCGTCGCAGCCCACGGCGAGAAGGCAGAGCGCAACGGCTCCCCGGATTTTCATCGTATGCATGGCCCGGCCCCGCCCCCATTCGCCAATCGCTGCCATGACACTACCGGCAAGCCGTGACTGACGGGTTAAACCTGCTCCTGCCCGGACTGCGCGCATGAATGCAGGACGAGAAAGCCTGTATGGTGGAAAATGGCCCCAAATTGGCGGTCGAAAGTCACCGTTAGAGCGACCGACGTTCTCTCATACTGGACGCATGCAGCGATTGGACTCTCATCAAGATTCCTATCCTGAATATACAGATTGGAATGTTGCATTGATCGCTCTTCTAAGAGACTCGAACAGCTGACCGAAAGGCTGCTGCAACATAGGCATCAACTTTTTTCGGAACCTTCTGGTCTGGCAAATACATCCTCACGGCGCCAAGGGGAAACGCGACGAGTCCAAGTCTGCAGGCGTCAATAGGAATTCGATTGGCTTTCGCGAACTGAGCCATACTTTTTGCGGCGATCTTATTGGCGCGTGCGACTTCAATCTTGATCACCAGTGGTGAACCTGCCGACAGCAATTCTTCCTTCCGGCCGCAGATGAGCAGGCGGGCTCGGGCCGGTTCGTCACGACAAAATTGCGGTGTCGCGACAGCGGCCCGTTCGCCTGCATCTGGTTCACCACTTTCGAGCGCCGCAATGAACCTGGTTTGAAAAGCGAGCACGGCGTCAAGCCAGGCCCGTGCCAGAAGGCCCTCCCGCGACCCATAGCGATGATAGAGCGAACCGACAGAAACGCCGGTCTCAGCCACTACGTCCTGTAGTACTACAGAGCCAGACTCCGCGATCTTTCTACCCACCGCATCAAATACGATGGCATCATCAACTGTTGACATTCGTCCCATTTAAAAAGATGTATACTAGAATATATGTTCTTGTAAAGTAGCGTCTGTGGGAGCGGTGATGCAACCCAGTCTGATTATCCTCGCAGCTTGGCTCGCCTTTTGCGGATCGCATCTCCTGCTAAGCGCAACGGGCGCGCGAGAATGGCTGACGCCCAAACTAGGTGCCTTGGGCTTCACGCTCCTTTTCACCTTCGTTTCGATTGTTACGCTGTCCGGCCTGATTGCAGTCGTTGCAATTTATGGAGGGGAAGGGCACCGCGCATTCAACCTAAAAGGTGTTCCCGCCGTGCGGTTGGTCCTCGCTGGAGTGTCGGGAGCAGGCGCTATTCTGGCTATTGCCGGATTGATCAACTACCCGAATTCTCCCATGGCCCGGTTGGCACGGCGCATGCGGGACCAGGACTTGGCGAATGTTCCGGCACTCAAGCCGCCCTCAGCTATTGACCGGGTTACCCGACATCCCTTTTTTCTGGGATTGGGAATTTTATCGATCGCGCACATCTTTCTCGCAGCCACATTGGCCACAGCGACTTTCTTTGCAGGTCTGGCCATATTGTCGTTGTCAGGCATCCCCTTGCAGGATCGCAAACTGAGGAACCGCTGGCCTGCCGAGTATGCGGCCTACCAGGACCAGACCTCGGTCGTCCCGTTCGTGGGGCGGCAAAAGCCGCTGCAATCGAAAACCGGCTGGACAGCCTGGCTCGTCGCCGTCCTCGGCGCTTCTGTGTTTATCGGCCTTTTACATCCCGTCTGGGCATACGCGAATGGCGCCACGTTTGCAGGTTTCATTCTGCTGTTTGGGTCCGTCGGGGTGGCGGCGGGTGTCCTGAAAAGCCGGAAAAAGCGAGGACCAAAGCGTTGATCGCTGCCCTGCTGGGTAAACCGACAATGAACAATATCGTGATTGTGACCGCTCTCGGCGATTTCCGGTCGGTGGGGCAGAAACGCAGTGCCCCCACCTTCAGAGAGAGGCGCTCTTCCAGCCCATGCCCTCAAGCAGCGCCTTCGTCTCGTATAGCGGCAGGCCAACGATGGCGGTGTAGCTGCCGGTGATGTGCGTGATGAAGCCGCCGGCCATGCCCTGTATGCCGTAGCCGCCGGCCTTGCCCTGCCATTCGCCGCTGGCGACATAGGCGGCGATCTCGGCATCGGTCAGGCGCTTGAACTTCACCCGCGCCAGCACCGTGCGCACACTGACGCGCCCGTCCGGCGCACGCACGGCGACACCGGTGA
>JBGSKI010000291.1:0-9903 GCA_041741315.1 Hyphomonas sp.
CGGCGAGGCGGTCGGCATCGGCATGGCCCTCGCCTTCCGCTATGGCGCCGAGATCGGCGTAACCCCTGCCCCGGACGCCGCCCGCGTCCGCCGCGTGCTCGAAGCCTCCGGCCTGTCTACCGAAATCCCCGGCCGTCAGGGCGGGCCTTACAAGGCGGCGCGCCTCGTCGAACTGATGCAACAGGACAAGAAGGCGAGCGGCGGCCGGGTGCCGCTGATTCTCGCGCGCGGCATCGGCCAATCCTATATTCATCCCGACGCCGACCTGTCGTCGGTCGAAGCCTTCCTCAAGCGGGAGACCCTGGAAGCATGAACCCGGATCCGTCTGGAACGCCGTCATGATCGCCGGCTATGCGATCGCCATTGCCGTTCTGCTGGCCATGTCAGCCTTTTTCTCGGGCTCGGAAACCGCGCTGACGGCCGCCTCGCGCGCCCGCATGCACCAGCTTGAGAAAGAGGGAAACAAGCGCGCCGCCGCCGTCAACCGCCTGATCGCCAACCGTGAAGGCCTGATCGGCTCGATCCTGCTCGGCAACAATGTCGTCAATATCCTCGCCTCGGTCCTTGCGACCTCGCTGTTCACCGCCTTGTTCGGACAGGGCGGACTGGCCCTCGCCACGGCAACGGCCGTGATGACCGTGCTGGTGCTCGTGTTTTCCGAAGTGATGCCCAAGACCTATGCGATCAGCCGCCCGGACGACATGGCGATGGCCGTGGCGCGCCCGATCAGCGGCCTCGTCCTGGGCGCATCCTGGATCGTCAAACTGATCCAGATGATCGTGACGGCAACGCTGAAGCTGCTCGGTCTCGGTACCCCGGCCGAACTGGTGTCGGCGGAGGAGGAGATCCGCGGTGCGATCGACCTGCATGCCTCTGAAGGCGGCGTGAATGCGGCAGACCGCCTGCGCCTGGTCGGCGCACTCGACCTCAAGGAACTGACCGTCGAAGACGTCATGATCCACCGCAAGAACATCAAGATGCTGAGCGCCGACCTCGAACCTCGCCAGCTGGTGATGAAGGCGCTCGGCAGTCCGCACACCCGCCTGCCGGTCTACCGGGGCGAAAAGGAAGAAATTGTCGGCATCCTGCATGCCAAGGACCTGCTGCGCGCCACGCTGCCGCTCGGCGGCGACCTGTCGAAGCTTGATCTCGAATCGGTGATGCGCACGCCCTGGTTCGTGCCGGAAACGACCCCGGTGCAGGACCAGCTGGACGCCTTCCTGCAGAAGCGCAGCCATTTCGCCCTCGTCGTCGACGAGTATGGCGAATTGCAGGGACTGATCACGCTGGAAGACATTCTCGAGGAGATTGTCGGCCACATCCATGATGAGCACGATGTTGCCGTCCAGGGCGTTCGCCCGCAGGACGATGGCTCGATCAATGTCGATGGCTGGGTGCCGATCCGCGACGTGAACCGTGCAATGAACTGGGATCTGCCCGATGAGGAAGCCGTCACCGTCGCCGGCCTTGTGATCCACGAGGCGCAGACCATCCCGGAGCCCGGCCAGAGCTTCGTCTTCCACGGCTACCGGTTCAACATCCTGCGCCGCCAGCGCAATCAGGTCACCGGTCTCAATATTTCAAAGGTTGTCGAGCCCGCCTGATGGCGTATCGGCATAGGTCAGGCCCGGCTCGGCCGGTGCATTGCAGCCGTGCGTGGCGAGCCAGCGCCGCTCATTCACTGTCACGACATGGGCCGATGACGCGTCCAGCCTGTCGAGCGGCACAACGGCAAAGGTCATACTGACCGCCGGAACGTCGTTCGACACCGGAATGAACACGATTTCCCGGTCTGCCTGGCAGACCGTGTCCCTGATCCAGGACAGATAGCCGAGATTGAGGCCGTCGCCGGCACCCTCGGCACTGGCACTGCCTGCAAGGGCGAGGCCTACCAGCGCAGCGATCATCTTCTTGTCTACCATCACCCGTACTCCTCGACGGTTCGAGAAAGTAACGAGGGAGTCGAAATCCGGTTCCGCCCAAATGTCAAAAAGCAATAATCATGGTGAACTTGCCTTAAGGGAGAGAGCGTGCAGGCCCGAATCGAATTCCGCCTGCAGCACCATCATGACCGTCCTCTGGACCTGCACACGGGAGAGTCCGGCGAAGGATTCGGAGACGATTCGCACCGAATAGTGCGTTTCCCCGCCCGGCGCCGCCCCGGCATGGCCCGCATGTTTGGCGCTATCATCGGTGATTTCGAGCTCCAGGGGCGCAAAAGCCCCGGTCAGGGTGTCACGAATTCGCGATAGCCTGTCACTTGGTTGTGGCATCTTTAACGCACGCTCCATATTATGCCGGGTCATGTCCGAAAGCGAACCGTTCTCCTACCGCGTCAAGTTCACCGACATAAGGGTGAATCCTCCGGCAGAGGAGACGTCGCGGGCGCGCGCGCGCAAGACGCGGGTGTGCGACCATGCCAATTGCGACCTTGAAGGCACTCACCCGGCACCGATGCGGCAGGGACGGGGAAAATACTATTTCTGCGTCCAGCATGCCGCCGACTATAATCGCAGCTTCAATTTCTTCGAAGGCATGTCCGAGGCCGAGGCCGCCGCCTTTGCCCGCAATGAACGGTTCGGCCACAAGCGGACCTGGCGGATGGGCACTGGCCCAATGGGCGGACGCAAGGCCGCCGATACGTTCGATCCCCGGCGCTGGGCCGGCCGGCGTTTCTTCGACATGGACGATGTCGCCGAGGCGACCGGCCAGGCGACGCACAATCACCGCACCAGCCTGCAATTGCGGGCGCTGCGCGAACTCGACCTTGAATCCGACGCTTCGCCGTCGCAGGTGCGGGCCCGCTATGCCGACTATGTCCGCCGCTTCCACCCGGATTCCAACAAGGGCGACCGGTCTCTGGAAGACAAGCTGCAGCGCGTCCTGCGCGCCGGGAAACTTCTGAAGGCGGCCGGCCTGATGAAGGGCTGAGGGGGCTCGTGCAGGACCTCCTCGTCATTGGCGGCGGCATCAATGGCACCGGTATCGCGCGCGATGCTGCCGGGCGCGGGCTGAGTACCGTCCTCGCCGAGAAGGACGACCTCGCCCAGCACACGTCCTCAGCCAGCACCAAACTGATCCATGGCGGGCTGCGCTATCTCGAAATGTACGACTTTGCCCTCGTCCGGAAGGCGCTGGGCGAGCGGGAAGTCCTGTTGCGGGCGGCGCCGCACATCATCTGGCCAATGCGGTTTGTCCTGCCCTATGACAAGGACCTGCGGCCGGCCTGGCTGATTCGCCTCGGCCTGTTCCTGTACGACCATCTCGGCGGGCGCAAACTGCTGCCGCCGACCAAGGTACTCCGCCGCGAGCACTCCGACCGTCTGGACGCCCTGAAGGACGAGTTCCGCCTCGCCTTCGAGTATTCCGATTGCTGGGTTGAGGATGCGCGTCTGGTCGTCCTGAATGCCGTCGACGCGCAGGAACGCGGCGCGGAGGTACGCGTCGGAACAGCCTGCACGCGTCTCGTCCGGCATGCGGGCCACTGGGAAGCCGACCTGACAGACACCTCGGGGACCGTGACCCGCGAGTTCCGCGCCATCGTCAACGCGGCCGGCGGCTGGGTCGACGAGATCCTCGGCCTGTCGCGCAAGGGCGGCAACCAAACCCATCTGCGGCTCGTCAAGGGCAGCCATATCGTGGTGCCGAAATGCCATGAAGGGGATTACGCCTATTTCTTCCAGAATGGCGACGGCCGCATCATGTTCGCGATCCCCTATGAACGTGGCGAGTTCACGCTGATCGGCACGACGGACGTTCCCTATACCGCCGACAAGAACAAGGTCGAGATCAGCCCGGAAGAGATCGACTATCTCTGCCAGGGTGCCAGCGAATACTACCGCAAGCCGATTACCCCCGCCGACGTGGTCTGGACCTATTCCGGCGTCCGGCCGCTCTATGACGACCATGCCGCCTCGGCCTCGAAGGTTACGCGCGATTACGTGCTGCAGCGCGATGCCGAGGGCGGAGCGACCATGCTGTCGGTATTCGGCGGCAAGATCACGACCTATCGCGAGCTTGCCGAACACGCGCTGAAGGAACTCGCACCGGACTTTCCCGCCATGGGCGCGCCTTGGACGCGGGATGCCCACCTGCCCGGCGGCGACATTGCGGGGGTCGATTTCGACGCCTTTGCCGCCGGCCTCGCCCTCCGCCTGCCGGACATACCTGCACCGCTCCTCCGGCGCCTCGCCCGCGCCTATGGCACGCGGATCGACACATTGCTCGGCGGCCGGACAACGCTAGCGGACTTTGGACGTTCGTTCGGCGGCGGCCTGACCGAAGTCGAGGCACGCTACCTCGTGGCCCACGAATTCGCCCGGTCTGCCGAAGACGTGCTCTACCGCCGCAGCAAGCTCACCCTGCACATGTCCGAAGCCGAAAAGGCGGAATTCGCCACCTGGTTTGCCGGGTGGCAACAGTCGAATGGCGCGTTACCGGCGCTTTGAAAGCGGCGGTTGGTGGCTTGACGAGGCAATCAAAGTTCAGTCGTTAGCGGAAGTGCAACCGGCAAGGATGTCCGTATGACCGAAGCAGCTGTTCCGCGGGTTCACCGCCGCGACATTGATGGCCTTCGCGCCGTCGCCGTTCTCAGCGTCCTCCTGTTCCACTTCGGCTTGTCGGCGGTCCCCGGCGGGTTCGTCGGCGTCGATGTGTTCTTCGTCATCAGCGGATTCCTGATCACCCGCCTGATCCTCGACGAAGAAGAAAGCGGACACGCGTTCGCGTTCGGGAAATTCTATCTCCGGCGTATCCGGCGCCTGTTTCCTGCCCTTGCGCTGACGGTGGCTGCAACCCTGATCGCCGGGGCATTCATCCTGCCTCCCGATTCTGCGCAGGAGCTGGGCGGCGCGGCGATCTATTCGATCACATACCTGTCGAACATCCTGTTCTGGCTGCAGTCCGGCTATTTCGACAGCGCCAGCGTCACGAAACCGCTGCTGCATACCTGGTCGCTCAGTGTCGAGGAACAGTTCTACCTGCTATGGCCAGCCCTGATCGTGATTTCGAGCCGGCTGTTCAAAAGCCGCTGGGGTGTCGCTGTCGTTCTCGTTCTGGCGGGCGTCGGCTCATTCGCGCTGAACATTGCGCTGACCGCGTTTCCGTCCGCGATGTTCTTCCTTTTCCCCTTCCGTATCTTCGAGTTTGCGATTGGCGCAGGGGCGATGTTGCTGTCATCGCGGCTGAATGTCCGGGGGATACTGGCCGATCTTGTGACGCTGGCAGGACTTGCAGCCATCGTTTATTCGGTCGCTGCGTATTCTGCGGACCTCATTTTTCCGGGAACAGCCGCCGTCCTGCCGTGTGTCGGGACCGGCGCCATCCTGCTGGCAGGAGGCGGTACAAAATTTTCCAAATATGTTCTGGAGAACCCGGTCTTCGTATACATCGGGAAAATCAGCTATTCGCTGTATCTCGTTCACTGGCCGATCGTGGTGTTCGCGCTGGCGTTCTGGGCACCTGGTTCTGAAGCGATCACCTTCACCTGGCTGCAGGTCGGAATCGTCGCAGCAGCCTGTCTGGTGTCGGCGGCCCTCTCCTATCATCTGGTGGAGGAGCCCTTCCGGAGACCTCGCGGCGAGCGCCACATGTCCGGCGCTGCCTTTGGCATGGTTTCGGCAATACTCAGCCTGGCGGTGGCTTTCGGGGGGGCGCACCTCTGGGCCGGCCTCGCGAAGCCGACGCCTGACCTCGTGGCTGACACCAACCCGATCGTTGACAGCACCTCAACCGAACTGACGAGGGACCAAAAGTTTCAGGCCTTGCTTCCGAACTTTTCACAGAAGGCGGAGCAAGCCTACACGCACTACAATATGCGCAAACTGGAGCTGCCCTGGCGTCAGAGCGGCGAGAAGATCCTGCTGATTGGAGACAGCCAGGGCGCTGATTTCCTCAATATCCTTGTTCAGCATCCGCGCTTCTGGGAATCGAACGTCCGGACAATAGCCAGTTCCAAGTACTGCCAGATTCACTCTGATCCAGAATACTATCAATCCGGGGAGTACAAGGGGAAAGGCGACGACGCGCCTCGCGGCATTCTCACGAAATGCGAAGACGAAACGGAACGCTTCAAGACAGATCCGTTTGTGGCGGAAGCGGACACGATCATATTGGCCTTTGCCTGGTTCCCGGAGGCAACCAAGTACCTGGAAGCAGAAATTGCATTCTACAAATCCCTGGGCGCACGCCGTGTCCTGATTATTGGACGCAAGGACCAGCCAGGGAGCAGCGTCACGCTGTTCGAGAATTCGATCGACGCGACCGAAAAGGCGGCATTCCTGTCCCCCAATGCAGAGGTCACGGCAATGCAGGAGCAGTATCCGGTAATCGCCGGGGTCGAGAATTATTTCGACATGTACAAAGTGTTCTGCAACGATCAACGGTGCCGCCTGTTCACGGACAATGGCTATCCCATCTTCTACGACACGCGTCACCTGACACGCTCCGGCTGCGAGTACATCGGAAAATTGCCTAGTATGCTGGCAATAGGAGACCGAATTCTCGAAGGGGGTGCGGCAGCGTCTGCAAGCCCGGGCACAGAGCCGAACTGATCCAATTCCTGCAGCGGTCTTGTGTTGATCTGCCCCGCACCGGGCTTATGGACAGGGTCGGCGGCGTGTGATCAAAGGCGCTGGATCGTTCGATTTTTCAGGAACTCGGGGCATGACCAAGGGCTTGGTGACAGTTTTCGGAGGCTCAGGCTTCATTGGCCGCCATGCAGCGCGGCAACTGGTCAAGAAAGGCTGGCGGGTTCGCGTCGCCTGCCGGCATGTCAACACCGCCGGCGATGTCCGCCTTGCCGGCCCACCGGGCTGGGTTGATCTCGTTCAGGCGAACGTCCGCGACCGGGCATCTATTGAACGTGCACTTGAAGACGCAGATGCGGTCGTCAACCTTGTCGGCGTCCTGGTCGAGACCGGCCGGCAGAGCTTCGAATCGACCCAGCGCGACGGCGCGGCCCTGCTCGCCGAAGTCGCCGCCGCCAAGGGCATCACCCGTTTCGTTCAGGTTTCCTCCATCGGCGCGGACGCCGAGTCCGCCTCCCGTTATGGCCGTACCAAGGGCGAAGCCGAAGCTGTGGTACGCGAAACCCTGCCGACGGCCACGATCCTGCGCCCCTCCGTCGTGTTCGGAAGCGAAGACGGCTTCTTCAACAAGTTCGCCCAGATGGCCCGGTTCACGCCGGTCATGCCGGCAATCGGCGGCGGCAAGACCCGGCTGCAGCCGGTGTCTGCCGGCGATGTTGCCGAGGCGATTGCCGTGGCGGTCGACGACGCATCAACGGGCGGCAAAACCTACGAACTGGGCGGGCCGCAGGCCTATACATTCAACGAACTCTACGATTTCATCTTCAAGACGATCTGCCGGCCCCGTTTCAAGGTGCCGCTCCCCTTCTTTCTGGCCAAGCCCGCAGGCTACATCACCGGTGCAATCTGGCGCTATGTCCCGCCGTTCAGCTGGGGCTTCCTCGGTGCACCGCCGATCACCGGCGACCAGGTCGAGATGCTGAGGGGCGACAATATCGTGTCGGACAACGCGCTGACGCTCAAGGATCTTGGTATCCTGCAGCCGGAATCCATCGAGGCCATCGTGCCGGCCTATCTCTGGCGCTTCCGGCCGTATGGCGAATTCAACAAACCCAGCGAGGCCTGAACGAAAAGCCGGCGACCCGAAGGCGCCGGCTCTTTTCCTCGTCTGAGACTAGATTGCCGAGTCGATAGCTTCGAGCTTGGCAATGTTGGCGCGTGCCTCTTTCCGGAGGTCTTCCAGCATGCCGGCCATTTCGGGCCCGACATCGCCCGCGAGCACTCCGCCAATCTGGTCAACAATGTAGCGCTCGCCGCGCAGCACTTCTTCGACGGCGACTTCCGCGTCCTGGTCGACCAGCGTGCGTAGTTCGGTGAACGTGCGATGGCCGGTGCCGATGGCTTCACCATACTGGGCCGGCTTGCCGCCCATGGCGATGACGAACGCCTGCATGTGTTCACGGTCAGCCTGGCGCTGCTGGGCGAGATCCAGAAGGTAGGGCTTCAGATCCGGGTGCTTGTCCGGAATGTCGGCTGCCTGTTTGTACAGCGCGGCAGCATCGATATAGACCGGGATCAGCTTGTTCAGCGACGCGATGTCCTGCTTCTGGGATGCGCTCGGCTCCGGCGCTGTTTCGACGGCGAATTTCTCCGTCGACGTCATGCCGGCATTGGCACAGGCACCCAGTCCGAGGGCGAGCGCGAGGGCCGAAGCGGCGGCGAGATGGCGATGCATCATTGTCATGGTCCTTCTTGTTGTCAGGACTCATGCAACGCGCCGGTTGGCGGCAAGTTCGATTACATTCCGGTAAGGCGGTGTCAGACCGCGAACATCACGCCTGCTTCAGCAGCACAAGTCCGGCCACACCGACAATGATCCGCCAGATGGCGAATACGCCGTATCCATTGCGGCTGACGAAGGCGAGCAGCGGCTTGATGACGGCGAGAGCGGTAAGGAATGCAGCGGCAAAGCCGACGCCGATCAGGCCGGCATCGGTGAAGTCCATTTCGTCCCATGATTTCAACAGGTCATAGGCAAAGGCGGCGGCCATGGTCGGCATTGCGAGAAAGAAACTGAACTCCGCCGCAGCTCCCTTGTTGACCCGCATCAGCATGGCACCGATCAGCGTGGAGCCGGAACGCGACATGCCGGGAATCATCGCCAGGCACTGGAAGAAACCGATGACAAGCGCCGTGAGGAGCGGGATCTCCATCGCGTCATCGTGCCGGGGTTCCGGCGCAAATCTGTCGACCAGCCAGAGCAGGATGCCGCCGAAGATCAGGGTCCAGCAGATCAGGCCGGGCGATTCGAACAGGACGAGTTTGATGAAATCGTGCGCAAGGGCGCCGATCACGACCGCCGGGGCGAAGGCGAGCAGGACGCTGACGGTGAACCGGCGGGATTCCGGCCGCGTCGGGATCGTGACAGCGACTTTCCAGAGCCGGGTAAAATAGAGGCTCAGCATGGCCAGAACGGCGCCGAGCTGGATCAGTACCTCAAACGTCTTCCCGGTGGTCGAGAAATCCAGGAAGTGCGTGAGCAGGAGAAGATGGGCGGTCGACGAAACGGGAATGTATTCCGTCAGGCCTTCGACGATGCCGAGCAGAAGCGCGATCAGATAATCCAAGTCTGACGATCCTTGTTGGAATTTCGGGGCTTGTCAGCGAGCAGCTAAGCCCGTGCCACAGCAACCTGCCACCAATCTATGGCCAAGTCCTTAGCCCGAAATCACCGAAAACATCAAACATCATTTTGATATTCTATTGGCTTCTCCGCCCGACCCGAAAATCTTGAAGCTGTCCGACTTTTATCATTCTATATCTAATTGATATTCTTTTTTGCGCTTTCCTCTTGCTGCGAGCAGGGAGGCTGACTAAAGAGAGCCCTCGTTCTCCGGAGTCCGCCCTCATGGCCGAAAAGATGCTGAAATTCACGCACGTTCCGCGCACCATGCCGGACAAGCGCAGCGCCAAGCAGCGCGCAACGGATTTCTCCGAGATCTATGACGAGTTCAGCGCCGAGGCCGCGCGCGCCCAATCTTCACGCTGTTCGCAGTGCGGTGTGCCCTTCTGCCAGCAGGGCTGCCCCCTGTCGAACAACATCCCCGACTGGCTGCGCCTGGCCGCCGAGGGCCGCATCGAGGAGGCCTGGCGGGTTTCGTCTGCGACCAACAACATGCCGGAAATCTGCGGCCGGATATGTCCGCAGGACCGCCTCTGCGAAGGCATCTGCACGATCGAACAGTCCGGCCATGGCACGGTCACGATCGGGTCGGTCGAGAAATACATCACGGACACGGCCTGGAAGGAAGGCTGGGTGACCCCGATCAAGCCGACCCGCGAACGCCGCCAGTCCGCCGGCATCATCGGCGCCGGG
>JBGSKI010000292.1:0-7032 GCA_041741315.1 Hyphomonas sp.
GCGCAGCGCCTTCAACTCGCCATTGATCCGTACACCTGTACACGTATCGCCGACGGCCGAATGCACCGCATAGGCAAAATCCAGCGGCATGGCACCGGCGGGCAGGATGATCAGCTTGCCCTTCGGCGTGAAGGTGAACACGTGCTCGCGGTACATTTCGAGCTTGGCATTCTCCATGAATTCCCGCGCGTCGACGCCGTCCTTCATAAGTTCCGCGAAGGCCTCGAGGCTGGCGGCGGGGTCCAGGCCGGCGGCACGGGCCGATTCCACATCGAACCCGTAGGACCGGTTCTTGTAGCCCCAATGTGCCGCGACGCCGAATTCGGCGGTGGCGTCCATCGCCCTGGTGCGTATCTGCAGTTCCACGCGCCGGTTGCCCGATGCCCGCACAGTCGTGTGCAGGCTCTGGTAGCCGTTCGGCTTCGGCACCGAGATGAAGTCCCGGAACCGGTCGGGAATACAGGCCCACAGCGTGTGCACCTCGCCCAGAACGCGGTAACATTCTTCCGTGGTCTGAACGATCACGCGATAGGCGAACAGGTCCGCCACGTCGCGGAAGGAAATCGATTTGCGCTCCAGCTTGCGCCACAGCGAATACGGCGCCTTCTTGCGGCCCTTGATCTTGTGCTTGATGCCGGCAAGATCGAGTAGTTGCTTTAGGTCGGCCTTGATGCGCTCGAGATCGTCCGCATTCTCGATGGCCAGTTCTTCCTGCCGGAACTGGATCGCGCGGCGCGCATCCGGGTTCAGCTCGGCAAAGGCCAGGTCTTCCATCTCGGCCGCCAGCTGGTAGAGGCCGACCCGCCGGGCAAGCGGCGCATAGATGTCCATCGTCTCGCGTGCCGTCCGCTCCCGGCTTTCCGGCTTCTTGCGGAAATGCAGCGTCCGCATGTTGTGCAGGCGGTCGGCGAGCTTGACCAGCAAAACGCGGATGTCGCTCGTCGTGGCGAGGATGAATTTCTGGAAGTTCTCGGCCTGCGCGGCCTCCATCGAAGTGAACTCGAGCTTGTCGAGCTTGGTCACCCCGTCGACCAGTTCGGCGACGTCGGCCCCGAAACGCACCTCGATCTCGCCGATGTCTATTTCATCGACATCCTCGACCACGTCATGCAGCAGGCCGGCCACGATCGTGATCTCGTCCAGCCGGACATCCGCCAGCAGGCTCGCCACTTCAACGGGATGGGAATAGTAGGCGTCCCCGGAATCCCGGGTCTGGTCGCCATGGTGCTTCTTGGCAAAATCGTAGGCGGCGCCGAGCAGTTCCGACTTCACGCGCGGGTGATAGGCCCGCACCTTGGCGATCAGTTCTTCTCGTGTGAGCACGTGATGGCCAGCCGCACCGGCGGGAGCCGGGGGTGCCGCGCCAGCCCCTTTTTCCGGTGCGGAAAGGGCGCTGCCGTCCATCTGACCTCCTAGAGCCGGTCGTCGCGCCCGGATTCGAGTTCAGCCTGATACGCGCGCATCACATCATCCTCAGACGCAGCCGGAGCTGCCTGAAGGGCCAGCCGGTCAGCTTCGCGCTCGCTTTCCTCGCCCGGACGAACGTCCTGCAGGCCGGAAATGAGGGCTTCCTTGACGACTTTCAGGTCGATGGTCTGGTCGGCGATCTCGCGCAGCGAGATGACCGGATCCTTGTCATTGTCGCGGTCGACCGTGATCGGCGACCCTTCACGGATCATCCGCGACCGGTGCGAAGCCAGCAGGACAAGTTCAAAACGGTTTGGCACCTGCTCGATGCAGTCTTCTACGGTCACTCGGGCCATAATATCGGGATCTCCTATGAACCGCCCTTTATATGCAGCGCAGCACGCGCGCGCAACCCGCCTCTTGCGCCTCATAGCAGTCATGACTAGCGTTAGGGAAACCTATTTCAGACACGCATTTGGATGCGCTCGAACCGCATCGGGACCGGATAAAAATGGCATTTTACAAGGACGAACGGCTTGCGCTGTTCATTGACGGGGCGAACCTGTACGCAACCGCCCGGGCACTCGGCCTGGAAATCGATTTCCGCAAGCTTCTCAAGGAGTTCCAGACGCGCGGGCGGCTCCTGAGGGCGAATTACTACACCGTGGTGGCGGAATCCGACGATTACAGCCCGGTCAGGCCCCTGATCGACTGGCTCGCCTACAATGGCTACAGCGTCGTCCGGAAGCCGGCGCGGGAATATGTCGACCGGGACGGTCGCAAGCGGACCCGCGGCAACATGGACGTCGAACTGGCGGTCGACCTGCTGGAGACCGCCACGCATGTCGACCATATCGTGCTGTTCAGCGGCAATGGCGACTTCCGCCGCGCGGTCGAGGCCGCCAAGGCCCGGGGCGTCCGCGTGTCGATCGTTTCGACCACGGCCTCCTCGCCCCCGATGATCGCCGACGACCTGAGGCGCGAAGCCGACACGTTCATCGACCTTGAAGACATGGCCGACCTGATCGCCCGCCCGCGCAAGGACCAGGCCGATTCCCCGGGCCCGGACGACGACGACCGCGACTGACCGGAACAGGGCGCGGCGGTTTGCTCCTTGGCAGGCCGGGAAAGCTTGTTACGCTCGCGCGAACCTCTTCGTTTGCTGGAGCGACCCCATGACGCGCACGTCCACCCTCACTGCCCTTGCCCTGATCCTGGCGGTCGCCGCCTGCGGAAAGGGCGGCTCAGGTGGCACCAAGCCCGAGGATTCCGGCACAATGGTCACGCCCGCCGCCGTTTCCGGCACGGACGGCAAGCCGATGCAGCTGACCAGCGCCATCCCGATCCGCGATACCGGCGCCGCCGACCCGGCCCTGCTCGACCTCTACCGCAAACTCCACGCGGCCCCGGAACTGTCCTTCAAGGAATCCAAGACCTCCGCCATCATGGCCTCGGAGCTGCAGTCGCTCGGCTTCGAAGTCACCACCGGCATCGGCCAGGCATGGGTTGTCGAAAAGTCCACCCGCGACAATGGCGAAGTGCGTCCGGGCGTCGGCGGGTATGGCGTGGTCGGTATCCTGCGCAATGGCAACGGACCGACCGTTATGATCCGCACCGACATGGACGCCCTGCCTGTCCCCGAACAAACCGGCGTCGCCTTCGCCTCCACCGTCCAGTCACAGACCTGGACCGGCGTCGACAGCCCGGTCATGCATGCCTGCGGCCACGACGTGCACATGACCTCCTGGCTCGGCACCGCCCGCCAGCTCGTCGCCCAGAAATCCAAATGGAAAGGCACCCTGATCATGCTCGCCCAGCCCGCCGAGGAAATCGGCCTCGGCGCCGAAGCGATGATCAATGACGGCCTGTATTCCCGCTTCCCGGTGCCCGACTACAACCTCGCCCTCCATGTATCGGCCGACGCGCCATCCGGCACGGTCGTCTACGCGCCCGGCTTTGCAATGGCCAATGTCGACAGCGTCGACATCAAGGTGAAGGGCATTGGCGGACACGGTGCCTATCCCCACGCGACCCGCGACCCGATCCTGGTGGGTGCCCACATCGTCACCGCCCTGCAGAGCCTCGTCTCCCGCAATGTCGACCCGCAGGACAGCGCCGTGGTCACGGTCGGTTCGTTCAAGGCCGGCGCGAAGCACAACATCATTCCCGACGAGGCGGAACTGCTGATCACCGTCCGCTCCTATGATGACGAGACCCGCACCATGCTGCTCGACGGCATCAAGCGCATCGCCGAGGGCGAAGCCGCCGCCTTCGACGCCCCGCCGCCGGAAGTCACCGTCGAGACCGACTACACGCCCGCCATCTACAACGACCCCGACACGACGTCCCGCGTCATCAAGGCGATCACCAGGAAACTCGGTGCCGACTATGTGAAACAGGTCAAGCCGGTGATGGGCGGCGAGGATTTCAGCCAGTATGCCCGCACACCCGAGAAGATCCCGAGCGTCCTGTTCTGGGTCGGCGGCGTCGCGCCGGACAAGTACGCGGCTGCCAGGGCCGCCGGCGAGTCCCTGCCCTCGCTCCACTCGTCCGGCTTCGCCCCGGATTATGAACGGGCCATCCCGACCGGTATCGACGCGATGACATCCGCCGCAATCGAGCTGTTCAAGGATTAATCTGGGCGACTAGTGTTCACATTCGGCTGACAAATGTAGTGATCACCACTTCGGTTGGTAATTCCAGTTCACCGCAGTCGGATTCCGTCTGACAAAATGCTCTGCAAATCTGCCGAACAATTTGCACAACTGCGGCAGCAAACTTGGGCTCTCTTGCAAATGGATGGCCCTTTTTTTTGATGTGACCGCGAAATGGTAGTGCAGCGAAGTCGAAGGGAAAAGGTGCTCCGCCGAACATCCTCCATTTGTCGATTTTGATTTCTTGGAGGTAAGGGAACAACTGAATTTACTCTATGGAAATAACGGTGGCTGCGCAGGTAGCATTGCTAAATGACCCTATTGCTATCCCTGCATTCATACCACCAAAGCCATTTCGAGCCCTATACGACATAATTATCGTATGCTGCCCGTTTTCATCTACAGGCGTCACTCTCGTCTCGACATGCTCGAAACTCTTTGGATCGCGCATCATATTCTTGACGGAATTTTTGAATTCTGAGTGCGCGCCGTCCCATGCAGAAAGACAATGGAATCCGTTTCTCTTTTCTTCTGCTTTTTCGGCAATAGTCGTAGCAGCATCTCGAGTATCTGAGGTGGAATTTCCATTCATACACATTGAAAGGACGAAAGCAGCAACACCCAGCACAATAACCGCACCGACACAGCCTGACGCGCCGTCGTTTGCCTTGATGCCTGGCTTATCAACTCCGCAATGCGGACAGGCCTTTGCACTTTGCGCAATCTCTTTGCCACACTCTCTGCAAGGTACAAGACTTGCCATGACCCACCTCCGACATCAACTTATGGTGGATGATATGGTGACAATCTAAACTATTGGTAACTCGCATCCGCGACAAACGCCCAAGCCTCAATCCAAAAAGGCCTTCAATTCGGACTCATCATGTTCGAGCTGTTCAAGGACTAGGACCCGGCCGGCCCACCTCTCTCAAGCTTCGTTTGATTTCCACCCCGGAATGGGGTAGACCCCTTTTGCTCAGAATGCGCAAAAGCATCAAAGAAGTGTCGCACAGGAGCCCTGTTTCCGAACGTTCGAGGGAAAGACCTTGAAACGTGCCTAGACAGGCCTAAATTATACTCAAATCGAGCATAACTCGCTCGGTATTGCGGAGGACGAAACATGGCCCGTTTGATCGATTCCGGTCCCGGCTGCCCCACCCCGACCCCGATCCGTGGTCCCAACGCGGCTGAGGCGCGCGGCCTCGTGTACGACGATGCCGTCAGGGCGGAGACCGACCACCTCTATGCCCTCGTCCAGGATTTCGTGACGCCGATGGAATGGCCCGCAATCGCGCCGCTCGTCGCCGCGATCAACCGGCTCAAGGTGCAGAAGAACGCCGTCATCCTCGCGCACAATTACATGACGCCAGACATTTTCCGCCTCGTCGGTGATTTCCGGGGCGACAGCCTCCAGCTCGCCCGCGAGGCTGCCAAGGTCGACGCCAGGGTAATCGTCCAGGCGGGCGTCCACTTCATGGCGGAGACATCCAAGATCCTCGCGCCGGAAAAGACCGTCCTGATCCCCGACACCCGCGCCGGCTGTTCGCTCGCCGCTTCGATCACCGGGGCCGATGTGCGCCTGATCAAGCAGAAATTCCCGGACTACCCGGTCGTCACCTATGTCAACACGACCGCCGACGTGAAGGCCGAGTGCGACATCACCTGCACCAGTTCCAACGCTGCGCAAGTCGTCGAGGCAATCGCGAAGGAATGGAATTCCGACACCGTCATCCTGGTGCCGGACCAGTATCTTGCGAAAAACGTCGCCGCGCAGACGAATATCCGTATCATGACCTGGCCCGGCGCCTGCGAAGTGCACGAGATGTTCAGCGCCGAGGACGTGAAACAGCTGCGCGAAGCGCACCCCGGCGTGGTCATCCTCGCCCACCCTGAATGCCCGCCGGGCGTGCTGGAAGCCGCCGATTATGCCGGTTCGACCGCCGCGCTTGCCAATTACGTGGCCGAGCACAGTCCGAACAAGGTCGTCCTGCTGACCGAATGCTCGATGAGCGACAATGTGGCGGCGGAAAACCCCGGCGTGAACTTCATCCGCCCGTGCAATCTCTGCCCCCACATGAAGCGCATCACGCTGGAAAACATCTATGACTGCCTGCTGACCGGCAAGTTCGAGGTGATCGTGCCAGAAGACGTGCGCGTGCGCGCCAAGAAGGCGCTCGATGCGATGATGGCCCTGCCACGGATGGAGCGTCCGCTCGATTTCGTGACCGGTCTCGAACCTCTCGAAATCGAAATGGTTGTTTGAACGGCTGACCAGTTGTGCGCAGGCCGGGCGGCGTCGTAGGATTTGTCCGGTGAGGACGACAGGAGAGGCGAGGATGAGAACCGGACTTTCGCGTTTGGCGGCGCTGGCGGTCAGCGCGGTCATGTTGACCGGCGCGGCCGCCGCGGGTGCCGACCCGGACCCGACCGATGTGCTCGGCACGTGGAGCTTCCAGACCAAGCCCTATCGCAATGGCCAATGCCTGATGACCGGCACCATGTACCTGTCGCCGCATCCCGAGGAAGGTCAGTACAATTGCGAACTGACCGCCGTTGAAGTCTGCTCCGCCTGGGGCCGCTCGGTGGTGCGCCAATCCTGCCAGGCCCGCCGGTTCGGCAACCAAGTCTCGATCCGCTCGCAGATCGAGGAAATGCTCGAATCCAAGGTCGAGGGCCTGATCTACGTCCCGGACAATTTCACCCTGACGGTCCAGTCCGCAGACCGCATGTTTGGCGCGCTGGTCTCCGCCGTGACAGCACCGGCGGAATTCCGCCGCGCCAATGAGGGAATATCCTGATCCGTGGCACGGGGGCGAATTCAAACACTTGAGGCCGGTCCCGCATCCGATTCCGATGTGCTGATCGTCGGGGCAGGCCTCGCAGGCCTGTTCCTTGCGCTGAAACTTGCGCCGCGCCCCTGCGTGGTGATCTCGCCGGCCCCGCTCGGACAGGCCGCCTCGTCCGCCTGGGC
>JBGSKI010000293.1:0-7047 GCA_041741315.1 Hyphomonas sp.
GCAGCCTGACCTCGGCCGGCGAACGGCTGGGCATTTCCCAGTCGGCGGTGTCGCGCCAGATCGCGGCGCTGGAGGAGCAGCTCGGCGTGTCGCTGTTCCAGCGGCATGCACGCGGGCTTGTCCTGACCGACAGCGGCCACACGCTGTTCCGGTCGACCATGGAAATGGCGGCGGCGGCGCAGTCGGCGAACACGGCCCTCAAAGACCAGCAGGAAACCCCGCAGGGCGAACTGATCGTGTCGGCGCCGGTCGCTTTCGGGTCGACCTGGCTGGTGCCGCGGCTCGGCAGTTTCTCGCGCAAGCACCCGGACCTGCACCTCGACCTGCGCCTCGACGACAAGGATTATGACCTGCTGAAGCTTGAGGCCGAGTGCGCGATCCGGCTGTGGGCGGCGGACAAGGCGGACCTGATCCAGCGCAAGCTCGGCACCGTGGCGACCAATCTCTATGCTGCGCCGGAATACCTCAAGGCCAATGGCATGCCGCGCACGCCGCAGGACCTCGATAATCACCGGATCATCGCCTATGGCGACGAATCCTCGCCGCTGCACGAGATGAGCTTTGCCTGCCGGGTCGGGCGGGACGATGCCCCGCCGCGCCCGGCGACGCTCAAGGTGAACAATGTGTTCGCCATGCTCCGGGCGGTGGATGCCGGGCTTGGCATTGCCGACGTGCCGGACTACATGGCCGGCACGATGCCGCGGCTTGTGAAAGTGCTGCCGGAAAATGTCGGGCCGATCTTCGATCTCTACTTCATTTATCCGAGCGACCTGCGCCGGTCGAAGCGCGTGGCGGCCTTCCGGGACTTCCTGACGGCCGAAACAGAGGTGCTGCGCCGCCCAGCCATGCGGCAATCCTGAGTAACAAAAAGTTCATCCATGCATTATTGCATGAGTGAATTGCTGCAGTGCGGGTTGTGCAAGTGCGAAGAGAGACTATTTTGAGCCTGTGTCTTGGGTCCTGGGCACCATCCTGATCATTCCTCCGATTAGGCGTTTCCTCCCCCTTCGGGACCCCAACTCAGAGCCCGGCGCGATCTACGCAGCCGGGCTTTTTTTCTGTCCGGATGGCGCGCCCTGTGCATCCAGCATGGCCACTGCGACATACGCCACCAGTGCCCCTGCGACCGCGATCACGAACGAACCTTCATAGCCCTGCGTCCAGGCCGGCATCGCTTCGGCGGCGGCTTCGTCGAACAGGCCGACGCACCAGGCGGGCATGCCATAGCCGAAGAAACTGCCCAGCGCGCCGGTGAACATGGCGGCGAGGGCGGCACGTTCCTGTCCGAACGAGGAATGCAGGCCGATCAGCAGCGACACCGCAATCCCCGCCGAGCCGAACGACGAGGCGATTTCAACGAGGCCCTTGATGGTTTCGCCCGATGCAGCGATTCCATAGGCGAGCAGACCGGCAAGCAGGGTCAGCGACCGTCCGAACAACAGCTTGCGGGGCTCCGGCAGGTCGCGCGCCAGGCGGTCGATCACGTTGCGGCTGGCAATTGCGGACACCGCCAGAAGCGTCGTGTCCACGGTCGACAGGATCGCCGATACCAGCGCGCCCATCAGCACGGTATACATCAGCGGCGACAGGTATTGCCTGGCCAGTTCCGGCAGGTAGCTGTCGGTGGAGGATGCCTCGAACCCGGCGGCATGGCCGAGCAGGCCGATGATGAGAGGGATCGAGCCCAGCAGGCAGTAGAGGCCGGCGGCAAGGTAGCACCCGGTCCGCGCGATACTGGCGGATCGGGCACCGAGGAAACGGGAGATCGCTTCCTGTGCCACAAGCGAGCCGACAATCGGCACCATCCAGGTGTCGAGGGTGGACAACCAGCTCTCCTTGTTGCCGTCTTCGTCGGTGAGACGCCATTGCAATTGTTCGGGGCCGATCTGGCTGAACGAGAAGTCTCCGGAACCGAGCACCACGATGAGCAGGATCAGCAGGCCGCCCATCATGACAGCGCCCTGCACCATGTCGGTCATGGCATCGCCCAGCAGGCCGCCGATGGTGGTGTAGGCGATGATCACGACTGCCCCGACGAACAGCGCCACGCCAAGGTCGATGCCGGCGGTTTCCGAGAGGATCTGCCCCATTGCCAGCAATTGCGCCGAGGCCCAGATGATCGATGTCGGGATGGTCAGAATGGCGGCGGTGACTTCGGCACGCTCGCCGAACCGCTGTTGCATGAAGTCCGGAAAGGTCATCACGCCTGCGTCCCTCAGCTTGTAGGCCAGGAACAGCGCCATGCCGATCAGGCAGATCGTGTAGCCGAAGGGGTCGGCGCGGCCGCCGGCAAGGCCGTCACCGGCAATCGCGCCGGAAGCCCCCATCACCGTTTCGGCCCCGAACCAGGTGGCGAACACGGATACGCCGACCATCAGGACGCCGAAGCGGCGCCCGGCGACAAAGTAATCGGCTTCGGAATTGACGAACCGGCTGGCCCAGAGGGCGATGCCGAACTGAAGGGCAATATAAACCGCAAGCGCAACGACCATCCACCCATCTCCCCGTGTCAGCCATCAATAGGAAAATCGATAGAAAAATTCGGTCACTACGCAAGCAGTTTTACGACAGGCCGTACGGCTACAGGCTGGCGCGCAGCATCCAGGCTGTTTTCTCGGCGATCTGTGCCCGCTGGG
Source organism: Hyphomonas sp. (assembly GCA_041741315.1). Taxonomy (GTDB): domain Bacteria; phylum Pseudomonadota; class Alphaproteobacteria; order Caulobacterales; family Hyphomonadaceae; genus Hyphomonas. The sequence continues at coordinate 2,637 of JBGSKI010000293.1, forward strand.
TCATCAGGTCGGCGGTCACGGCGTCGCCATTCTTCTCGGCGACTTTCAGGCCTTGCTTCGCGGCGCGGCTGACGGCTTCGTGGCCCTTGACCAGGTTGGCGACCATGTCGCTGGCATCGGGAATGCCATTGTCCGGCTTGATCGTCGCGACTTCTGCCATTTCGCCGGACGAACCGGGTGCAAAATGCCCGAGCGCACGGATGCGCTCGGCGATCAGGTCGAGCGCCAGCCAGAGTTCATTGTACTGGGCCATGAACATGGTGTGCAGCTCGTTGAAGCGCGGCCCGGTCACGTTCCAGTGGTAGCCGTGCGTCTTGGTGTAGAGCGCGTAGGTTTCACCGAGCAGCTTGCGCAAGGCCGCTGCGGATGTGTCTCGCTGTGTGTCGGTCAGTCCGATGTCGATCGGCATGATGAGTCCCTCTCGTCCGTTGTCCGGTCGATATGGGACCGCCCGCCGCAATCGCAAATCGATTGCAGGGGCGTGTCCTATAGGTAAAACCTATCTCAGTGCCCGGCAGAAACGCTCGATGCGGATGAGGGCTTCCGTCAGTGCCGCGTCGGACGTCGCGTAGGAAATCCGGAAGGCGGGGGAGAGGCCGAAGGCCGCGCCGAACACGACGGCGACTTTCTCGGTCTCCAGCAATTCGCTAGCGAATTCCTCGTCATTGGTGATCACCTTGCCGGACGGGGCCGTCTTGCCGATCACGCCGGCACAGGACGGATAGACGTAGAACGCGCCTTCCGGGGTGGGGCAGTGCAGGCCCGGTGCCTTGTTGAGCCCCTCGACCACCATGTTGCGGCGGGCCTGGTAGGCGGCGCGGCGGGCCGGCAGGAAATCCTGCGGACCGTTGAGGGCCTCGACACTGGCATACTGGCTGATCGAGCAGGGATTCGAGGTGGTCTGGCTGATCACCTTGCCCATCGCCTTGATCAGCTTGTCGGGGCCGCCGGCATAGCCGATGCGCCAGCCGGTCATGGCATAGGCCTTGGAGACGCCGTTCACGGTCAGCGTGCGCTCCCACAGGGCCGGTTCGACCTGGGCGATCGTCCAGAATTCGAAATTGTCGTAAACGAGGTGCTCGTACATGTCGTCGGTCAGGATCCAGACATGCTTGTGGCGCAGCAGCACGTCGGCGAGGCCGCGCAATTCTGCCTTTGTATAGGCGGCACCCGTCGGGTTCGACGGCGAGTTGAGGATCAGCCACTTGGTGCGCGGCGTGATCGCGCCTTCCAGCGCTTCCGGCGTCAGCTTGTACTGGGTGTTCGGGCCGCAGGCGACGGTGACAGGCTCGCCGCCGGCCATCAGGGCCATTTCCGGATAGCTGACCCAGTAGGGTGCCGGGCAGATGACTTCGTCGCCGGGGTTCAGGGTGGCGACCAGCGCATTGTAGATCACCGGCTTGCCGCCCGGTGCGACGTGGATCTGGGCGGGCGTATAGGTCAGGCCGTTCTCGCGCTTGAACTTGCCGCAAATCGCTTCCTTGAGTTCAGGGATGCCGTCGGCCGGCGTGTACTTGGTCTTGCCTTCGCGGATCGCCCGGATGGCGGCTTCCTTGATATTGTCGGGCGTGTCGAAGTCCGGTTCGCCTGCGCCGAGGCCGATCACGTCATGGCCTGCCCGCTTCAACTCGTTGGCCTTGGTGGTCACGGCGATGGTGGCGGAGGGTTTCACGCGGTCGAGTGCGTCCGACAAACGAAGGTCAGCGGCCATGGGAGACGTCCTTGATGAGGGCCTTGGAGGAAAGCCGGCTGCGCGCCGGACCGCGCCCGCCATACGCCGCGTGCGGTTACTTCGCAAGGGCGCGAAACCCGCGCTGCGCCGGGATTTCCTGTGGTTAATCGCTGGTTGCCGGGGCGCACCAAAATTGTTTTGCAGGATTTGCGCAAAGTTGAACGTCACCTCGGATACTGCACGCAAGCCTGTGGGGGCGTTGCATGTCTCCCTTCGGGGAGGGTGGAGATTGGAATGAGCCGCCGAACCGACGGATCCGCCATGGACGCGGCATGGCACGAATTCACCGTGCTGTGGGCCGACTTTCAAAGAGATGCCACTGACTGGCTTGCCGTGCGTTCCGACCTGGAACGGTTGATGGGCCTGTGCATCTTCATCCTGCTGCTGTTCCTGCTGATGGTCGCGCGCGGCCGGTCACGGGAACGAAAGCCGGGTCCGGGGCGCAGTTTTGCCGGGGCGGTGACACTGGTCATGGTGTTTTCCTTCTGCGCCGGCTGGCTGATCGATTCCCGCTTCGACTGGCCGCACATACTCTGACGCTCGCATAACGGCGCCGGCTCGCCTATTTTGCGGGCATGGAAACCGAATCGCCCGGCGCGGTGCCCCTTCGGGGCATTGACGTCATCAAGGACAATCTCAGCCGCCTGCCGGGCAAGCCGGGGGTCTACCGCATGTTCGGGGACCTCGACGAAGTGCTGTATGTCGGCAAGGCGCGGGACCTCAAGGCGCGGGTGTCGAACTATGCCCGGCTCGGCGGCCATACCCAGCGCATTGCGCGGATGATCTCGATGACGCGGCGGATGGAATTCGTCGTCACCGAGAGCGAGACCGAGGCGCTGCTGCTGGAAGCCAGCCTGATCAAGAGCCTGAAGCCGCGCTTCAACGTGCTGCTGCGCGACGACAAGTCGTTTCCCTATATCCTGATCCGCCGCAACCATGACGCCCCGCAGATCAAGAAGTATCGCGGGTCCAAGCATGACGAGGGCGACTATTTCGGCCCGTTCGCCAGCGCCGGGGCGGTGATGCGCACACTCGACACTCTGCAGAAGGCGTTCCTGCTGCGCACCTGCGAGGACAGTGTCTACAATGCGCGGACGCGGCCCTGCATGCTGCACCAGATCAAGCGCTGCGCGGCGCCCTGCGTCGGGCTGATTTCAACGGACGACTATACCGAGCTTGCCGACGAGGCGGCGGACTTCCTGCGCGGCAAGGGGGCCGACCTGCAGAAGCGGCTGGCAAAGGAAATGGAAGCGGCCTCCGAGGCGATGGATTTCGAAGGCGCGGCCCGGCTGCGCGACCGCATCCGCGCCATCGCGCACGTGCGCGGCAGCCAGGACGTCAACCCGGACGATATCGAGGAAGCGGATATCTTCGCCATCGCGATGGATGGCGGGGTCTCCTGCGTGCAGGTCTTCTTCATCCGGGCCGGACAGAACTGGGGCGCGACGGCGCATTACCCCCGCCACGAGCGCGATCAGACCACGGAGGAAGTGCTCGCCGCCTTCCTCGTGCAATTCTACGACAAGCGCCCGCCGCCGAAACTCATCCTCGTCAACGAGATGCCGGAACAGGCCGACCTGATCGCCGAGGCGCTGGAACTGAAGGCGGGCCGCAGGATCGAAATCCGCCGGCCGGAGCGGGGCAGCAAGAAAGACCTGGTCGCGCAGGCAACCAGGAATGCGAGCGAGGCGCTGACACGCAAACTGTCGGAATCGGCGAGCCAGGCGCGCCTGCTCGACGAAGTGGCCAAGGTGTTCGATCTTGCCGCGCCGCCGGGCCGGATCGAGATCTACGACAACTCGCATATCCAGGGCAGCAATGCGGTCGGCGGCATGGTCGTGGCCGGGCCGGACGGGTTCATCAAGAATGCCTACCGCAAGTTCAACATCAAGGACACGACGCTGGAGCCGGGCGACGATTACGGCATGATGCGCGAAGTGATGCGCCGCCGGTTCGCCCGGGCCAAGAAAGAACGGGAAGAAGGCGACGCGTCGAACTGGCCGGACCTTGTGCTGATCGATGGCGGCCTCGGCCAGCTAAACGCCGTGATCGAGGCGCTGGCCGGGCTTGATCTGTCCCCGGACGATGTGACGCTTGTCTCGATTGCCAAGGGCGTCGACCGCAATGCCGGCCGCGAACAATTCTTCCGGCCGGGAAGGGCGCCGTTCAAGCTGCCGGAGAATGCACCGGTGCTCTATTACCTCCAGCGCCTGCGCGACGAGGCGCACCGCTGGGCGATCGGTGCGCACCGGCAGAAGCGCTCGGCCGATATTGCGAAATCACCGCTCGACGAGATCGACGGCATCGGCCCGGCCCGCAAGAAGGCGCTACTGCACCATTTCGGCTCGGCCAAGGGCGTCTCGCGTGCCAAGGTCGCCGACCTGATGGAAGTCGAAGGTGTCAACGAAGCCCTTGCCGAACGCATTCACGGGCATTTCAACGGCGGGTGAGGCTCAGTCGCCTTCATCCATCGCCGCGATGATCTGGGCATAGCCTTTGGAAATCCGGCCCATGTTCTCGACCGAGATGCGTTCATTGGTGCCGTGGAAGCCGGTCAGGTCGACCGGCGTGATCACCGAGGGCGAGAAGCGGTAGACGTTCGGCGTGATCGCGGTCGCCCAGCGGCCGTCGGTGGCGCCGATGACGAGGGCCGGGGCGACGGGTGCGCCGTCGCCTGCG
>JBGSKI010000294.1:0-14593 GCA_041741315.1 Hyphomonas sp.
ATTGGCAAGGCCTTCAAGGTCGATGACCTGCCCGCCCGCCGCCGCGATGGCGTGCAGCAGGGCCGTCTTGCCCGTGCCGGTCTGCCCGTCGATCAGCCGCACCGGCAACAGCGTCCGGTCCAGTTCCAGCCCCTCCACCACTTCGTGCCGCCACGTCTTGTAGCCGCCCTTGACCACGCCCACCGGCCAGCCGACCGAGGACAGGATCGTGCCCATCGCATTCGACCGCATGCCCCCCCGCCAGCAATAGACCAGCGGCCGCCACGATTTCGGCTTGCCAGCCAGCGCCGCATCGAGATGCGCCGCAATGTTCCGGGCCACGATGGCGGCACCGATCCGATTGGCCCGGAAGGGGCTTTCCTGCTTGTAGATCGTGCCGACAATGGCACGCTCCTCGTTCGACAGAACCGGCAGGCTGATCGCGCCCGGCAGATGGTCGTCGGCAAATTCGGCCGGCGAGCGCACGTCGATGATGTCATCGAAGCGGGCAAGGCTGTGCGGGCTGAGGTCGGACACGGATTCCAGGAAAGGCATGCAAGGGAGTTATCAGGTTTTCGCGCGCCTGCCAGAGGGTGCGTGTCATCCACCGAACAACGGAAGGCACACCAGACTCGCCCCCACCCGCCACACCGGATATGCTCGACCGAACACAAGGACCTGCCATGCCCGACACGATCGCCGAACCCCGCCTCACCTCCCTCGCGCATGGCGGTGGCTGCGGCTGCAAGCTGGCGCCCAACGTGCTGGCCGACATCCTGTCGGAGATGCCGCTCGCGCTCGGATCGAAGGATCTGATCGTCGACGCCGGTACGAGCGACGACGCCGCCGTCTACCGGATCAACGAGACAACCGCATTGGTGGCGACCACCGACTTCTTCACCCCCATCGTCGATGATCCGCACACGTTCGGACGGATCGCCGCGACGAATGCCCTGTCGGACGTGTTCGCCATGGGGGGCAGGCCGATCTTCTGCCTCGCCGTCGTCGGCATGCCGATCAACCGGATTTCCCCGGCCACCATCCGCGCCATCCTGGCGGGCGGACAAACCGTCGCGGAGGCAGCGGGCGCGCCGATTGCCGGGGGCCACTCGATTGACGCCGCCGAACCGATCTACGGCCTCGTCGCCCTCGGCCTCGTCCATCCGGACCGTATCCTGATGAATTCCACCGCGCGGCCCGGCGATGTGCTGATCCTCGGCAAGCCCGTGGGCGTCGGCATCTATTCCGCCGCATTGAAGCGGGAAATCCTCGAACCGGCACATTATGCCGAAATGATCGCCTCGACGACCCGCCTGAACACGCCGGGCACGAACCTGTCCGGATTGAAAGGCGTGCATGCCGCAACCGATGTGACCGGCTTCGGCCTGCTTGGCCATGGCTCGGAAATGGCGCGTGGCGCAGGCGTCGCGCTGGTCATCGAGAAGGCCCGTGTGCCGGTCTTCGAGGGCGCACGGACGCTTGCCGAAAGCGGCGTGAGAACAGGCGCTTCCGGCCGCAACTGGGACTCCGTCAAGCACATGGTCAGCGGACAGATGAGCGATCCCGAACGCGACCTGCTGACCGATCCGCAGACCAGCGGCGGCCTGCTCGTCTCCTGCGCGCCGGAAGTGGCAGACGGCGTGCTCGGCATTTTCGCCCGCCACGGCCATGAAGGCGCTGCGGTCATCGGCCGTGTCGAGGCCGGCAAGCCCGGCGTTGAAGTGATCTAGCTTGCGGCGCAGCTCGACCGGTCGCGGCGGGCCCTTGTCATCGAGTCTTCAAACGGTTGGGCCGCCCGCTTGAAACGCTCTTCCGGGAAGCCGTATTGCGCGCCGTCCCGGTCGTCTTCCATCAGCTCGGCAACATCTTCGGTGGTCCGTCCGGTCCCTTCCCGCATGCCGGTGATCGCCGACATCAGCGCGAACGTGTCGGTGCGGGTCGCATCATCGAGCCCGGCAGAGACGGTCACGAAGCAGGCGCAGAAATCCTCCACCGTCGCGCCACTGGAAGACAGCCGGCCGGTCAGGCCCGCATCGTTGGCGGACATCGCCTGACAGACCGCCAGCGGCGAGGCCGGTTCATCTACCGGCGCACTGGCACAGGCCGCAAGCGCGAGCCCGGCCAGCAGGCCAGCGGAAAACGTCAGGAGCCTTGCCACCAACTCGTCCAGTCCTCAGGCGTCGAGGAAGCCGGTCAGGCGTCCACGGATGATTTCTTCGGCCTCGGCCATGATCCGGTCGATCAGTTCCTTGCAGGTCGGGATGTCGTGGATCAGGCCCGCCACCATGCCACAGCTCCACGCGCCTGCATCCATGTCGCCATCTTTCATGATGCGCGGATAGACGCCCGCCACTTCCTCGGCAATGTCGGCGAACTTGATGCTGGCACCGAGTTCACGCTCCTTCACCAGCAGGCGCTCAACCGCAACATTGGTCAGCACACGTTCGGTATTGCGCAACGGACGCATGACGAGCCGCGTGTCGCGCTCGGAGGCGGCGACGATGGCGTCCTTCACGTTCTGGTGCACGGGGGCTTCCTTCGTGGCGATGAAGCGCGTGCCCATGTTCATGCCCTGCGCGCCCATCGCGAGCGAGGCGACAAGGCTGCGCCCGTCGGCCTGGCCACCGGAGGAGACGAACGGGATGTCCAGTTCGTCGGCACAGCGCGGCAGCAGGATCATGTTCGGAATGTCGTCCTCGCCCGGATGGCCGCCGCATTCGAACCCGTCCACCGACACCGCGTCGCAACCGATGTCCTGCGCCTTCAGGGCATGCCGCACGGCGGTGCATTTGTGGATCACCTTGATGCCGTGCTCCTTCAGGATCGGCAGGACCTGTACCGGATTGTTCCCGGCGGTCTCGACCGCCTTCACGCCGCCCTCGATGATCGCCTTCACATAGCCCGGATAGTCCGGCGCGTTGACGACCGGCAGGAAGGTCAGGTTCACGCCAATCGGCTTGTCCGTCATGTCGCGGCACCGGGCGATCTCGTTGGCAAGGTCGGCTGGCGTGCGCTGGGTCAGCGCCGTGATGATGCCGAGGCCGCCGGCATTGGAGACCGCCGCTGCCATTTCGGCGAAGCCGACAAAGTGCATGCCCCCCTGAATGATGGGGTGCTTGATGCCGAACATTTCGGTGATTGCGGTCTTCATGTACTGTCCTCCGGATGCGTTTTCCGCACTCTTGGCGAAAGCGCACGAAGGCCGCAAGCGTAACGGAAGGTAAGCTGCCCTATTCCACCAGGCTCATCCGGTAGACCATGACGTCGCGCGGGCCGACCTTGACGGCCAGCGGCTTGGCCGTCGTGCCCGCCGCCTTACCCGTCCACAGGTCCTTCAGGGCATAGGTCTGGGCCTCGAAATCCGGGCTCCAGTTATTGGCATTGTCGCCCATTTCGCTGCCCTGGAATGCGTAGGATTCCGTCCATGCGGTGTCGCCCCGGTTGAGGAAGGCCACGGCCACGTCGCCGCCTTCGAGCGGCTTGACCCAGATCTCATGCCCCCCCTCGCTGCGGAACGGGAAGGCCGAAATGCCCCGCGCGTCCTGGTCGATTGCGATGATCTCCTTGTTGGTCAGCAGGGCGCGGATTTCCGGTTTCAGCACGCGCACATCGGTGCCGGTGATCAGCGGCGCCGACAGCATCGCCCACATCGCGAAATGCGCGCGGTTCTCTCCCAGCGTCGCCAGGTTGCCGACTTCCATCATGTCCGGATCGTTCCAGTGGCCGGGGCCGGAAAAGGATCGCAGGTCCTTCTGCAGGTCGAGGATCGGCAGGATGCCGCGCGAATACCAGTTGCCGTGGTTCACGGTGCAGTCCCAGCAATTGATGATGTCGCCAGTGGTGCGCCAGAGGTGGCCGATATCCTTCGCCCAGAGCCAGGGCTTGTTGTCGCCCCACTCGCAGATCGAGAACACGATCGGCCGGCCGGTTGCGGCCAGCGCGTCACGCATCGTCGTGTAGGCCTCGACCGCGTTGCGCTTCGCCGCGCCCTCGCCGGTATTGCACCAGTCGTACTTCAGGTAGTCGATGCCCCAGCGGGCATACTGCATTGCATCCTGGTACTCATATCCCTGGCTGCCCGGCTTGCCGCCGCACGTCTTCAGTCCGGCATCCGAATAGATGCCGATTTTCAGGCCCTTGGAATGAACATAATCGGCCAGCGCCTTGATGCCGTTCGGAAAGCGCACGGGGTCCGGCTGGATGAACCCGTCGGCATCGCGTTCGCCGTGCCAGCAATCGTCGAGATTCACATACTGGTAGCCGGCATCCTTCATGCCGGAGGACACCATCGCATCCGCCGTTCCGCGGATCAGCGCCTCGTCGATGTTACAGCCGAAATGGTTCCAGCTGTTCCAGCCCATGGGCGGCGTATCGGCCACCCCTTCCGCCTTCTGGGCCTGCGCGACGGACGCGCTACCAAGTGCCAGCGCGGCGAGAATGAATGTCCGGATCATAGCCCCTCCATTAATTGTGTGATAAATAGGTCTAGGAGGACAAACGCCTGATCGCAAGCGTGCACTTGATTTTGACAACTAAGTTGTTAATTTCGGCACATGACCAAACCTGACGACCTGATCCAGCTGATCGACCGCCTGTCGCGCTTCTTCTTTGTGGCGAAGCGGTACGGCGACGCCCTGCATGCGGGTGAAGGTCTGACAACCGGCGAGCGCGCACTCCTCATGGACATCGCCACAGGTCGCGGTGTGGCCGTCCCGCAGCTGGCAGACCAGCGCGGGATCAGCCGGCAGGCCACGCAGAAGACAGTCGATCTGCTGGTGGCACGGACACTCGTGTCTAAAATCGAAAATCAGGCAGACCGCCGCAGCCGAACACTGAGGATTACCGGCGCGGGCCGGGAAATGCTCAAACGTATCGGCAAGCGGGAGGAAGCCGAAGTGGAGGCGAACGCGCTCGACCTGTCCGCATCGGATGTGGAGGCGGTCGGTCGGGTCATCGATACACTCGAAGCAGCCCTCGCCGAGCGCACCAGCGCGCTGAGGAAATGACGTATTCCGGCGTGCCTCTCATGCTGCTTGCCTGGCTGCTTCTTGCGCCTTCGTCCTGGGCGGAGCGTGTCTGGCTCGACGCTGACGCTGGCTGTATCGGCGCGGCCCAGACCGATCCGGATGACTGTCTGGCGCTCTACGCATTGGTGTCTGGCGGTGCCGACCTTGCCGGTATTTCATCCGTGGCGGGGAACGTAACCGAAAGTGTCAGCGCCGAGACACTCGCCGCGCTTGGCACGGCGTTCCGCCAGTCCGGATGGTCAGTGTCCGCGCCGGTGCGCGGTGCAAACGCGGCGTCAGCGATCTGCGCCGCCGCGCACGCGGGCAATCTGACGATCCTCGCCAGCGGCCCGTTGACCAACGTGGCCGCGGCAGTGGGCCTGTGTCCGGAGAATCTTGCCGCTGTGGATCGCATCATCCTCGTCGGAGGCAAAAAGGCCGGCGACGTGTTTCACCCGGCCGAAGATCGAATGGCGGAGGCGCGGTTCGGACACGGACCCATTTTTCGCGACATGAACGTTGCGCTCGACCCGGCAGCCGTCAAACAGGTCCTCACGTCCGGTGTACCGGTACAACTCGTCACTTACGAAGCGGCCAGGGATGTCGAACTCACGTCAGCGATCCTGGATACGCTCGAACAACAGGATTCTGTCGGAACCTTCATCGCCCGGCGCGCCCGTGCCTGGCTCGACTGGTGGCAGACGGACATCGGTCGCGACGGCTTCTATCCGTTTGATCTCGTGGCGGCAGCGGCAATCCTCGCGCCGGACGCGCTGGCTTGCGCGCCGGTGAATGTTCGGGTGGCGCGCGACTGGAAAGTCGGCCGCGTGTGGGGACCCATGAGCCTGCTGATTGAACCAGCAACCGGCAATTCCGGAAACGTCACGGCTTGCCGTGCGATCGCGCCTGGCGGCGGCCGCCGGATACTCGGTCTCGTTGCCCACCATCTGGAGACCCACTTCGATGGCTGACAAGCGCCTGCCTCTCGCGATGCGGCCCGATGGGCCCCTCGGAAAATCCTTCGGCTGGGTGATGGAGCGGATGAATGCGCCTGCCTACCGTATGACTCTTAAAGCCCTCGCACCTGAAGCGGGACAGTCCATTCTCGAAATCGGCTTCGGGACAGGTGCATTTCTTGAACGTCTGGCCCAGTCAGCCGCACCCCGGCTGCTCGCCGGTGTCGATCCTGCCGGTACCATGCTGGAAGTGGCGTCCGCACGCCTGCGTGCTCATCCACTTGATTGCCAGTTGGACCTGCGCCAGGGGACTGACCGCGACCTCGACTGGCCGGATGCAAGTTTCGACCGCGTTGCAGCATTGCATTCCTTTCAGTTCTGGGAATCGCCGGAATCCACCCTGTGTCGCATCCGTTCCCTGCTCGCGCAGAGCGGCCTGCTCTGCCTTTGTCTGCGCCGCCACGGACAGACCCCTCCCGACTGGCTGCCCAATTCCCTGAGCCGGTCACCTGACGAAACAATCGCCGTAGTGTCGCTGCTAGCAGCGACCGGTTATACTGGCGTCCAGGTAAAATCGACCGACCAGCATTCCGTGATCGTGACTGCGGCGCGATGAATTCCATTTCGCGCGTCACGTGTGGACAAGGCGACCCGCATGGCAGACAACACGCGCATGAAACGCCTCATCCTTCCTGCCGCCTTCGCCTTCCTCGTTGCTTGCCAGACCGGGCCAGTACCCGTCCTTCCGCCCCCTCCTGACAATGTTCCAGCACCCCTCAATGCAGCCGAAACCAGGCCAACAACCGGCCAGCAATGGCTGTTCGGTTCAGCAGAAAGCCGGGTCGCGCTGGTGCAGGACTGGAACGCGATCGCCACCTATGTCGAGGCAAAGGCCGCCGCCCGCCCGAATGCCAGCGCCGTGCTTTCTGCAGCATCTACAGCAGATGCGCCTGACTTCCTCGGCTGCGGCGACAAGCCCCTTGCCGCCGTGTTCGATGCCGACGAGACCCTGATCTGGAACCTCGGCTCAATGGCCGCCTTCACCCGCCTGGGCAAGGACTTCGATGTCCAGATCTGGGACCAGTGGGAAAAGACCGGCGCCGGAAAAGCCGTTGCGATTCCGGGTGTTATCGATGCCCTTGGGCGTATCCGCGCCGCCGGTGTGGAAGTGATCGTCAACACCAACCGCTCGGCCGAAAACGCCGCCGGAACCGAAGACACCCTGCGCGCCGCCGGCATCGGCGATTTCCACCACGGCTCAACCCTTTTCCTGCGCGGCGACGCTCCGGACGGTTCCGGCAAGGATGGCCGCCGCGCCCTGATCTCCAATAGCTATTGCGTAATCGCCCTCGCCGGCGACCAGCTCGGCGACATCGCCGACATCTTCAATGCCAAGACGTTGAGCCCGCCGGAACGCAAGGCACTGACCGCCGCACCTGCTTTCGACGCGATGTGGGGCAATGGCTGGTTCGTGCTGCCCAACCCCGTCTACGGACCATCCGTCGGCAAGGGTACGATGGACGAAACCTTCCCGCCCAATACCTATTGGGAGCCCGCCCCGGCGGAGTGAACCCATGATCGTCTTCGTGCACGGCGTACCGGACACGCCGTATCTCTGGCAGCCCTTGGTCTCGGCGCTTGGTCTGTCACCGGCGGACTGTCGCGCGCCGGCGCTGCCCGGGTTCGGATGCCCTGTGCCGGAAGGGTTTTCCTGCACCAAGGATGCCTATGCCGACTTCATCATCGGCGAGATCGAAAAGCTCGGCCAAAAGATTGATCTGGTCGGGCATGACTGGGGCGCCCTGCTGGCCCTGCGCGTTGCCAGCCTCCGGCCGGACCTGATCCGTACCTGGTGCGTGACCAATGCCGTGATCGACCCGGACTATCGCGGCCATCAGACCGCGCGCATGTGGGCGACGCCCCTGCTCGGCGAATTCGTCATGCTGAACATGCGCAACAAGCCGCGCCTCGAAGCCGCGCTCGTGCAGGGCGGCATGCCGGCAGACCTCGCGGCGCACGAAGCGCCGCTGATAGACAAGACGATGCGCCAGTCGATCCTGAAACTCTATCGTTCGGCCATCGGACTTCGGTTCAGTGGCCATTGGGTGACGGACCTCGCCAACCTGCCCTCGCCCGGACAATTGTTCTGGGGTGAGACCGACCCCTATGTCGGGCTCGACGTTGCCGAACGATTTGCGAAACAGCACAATGTGCCGCTGCACGTCGAGCGCGGCGAAGGCCACTGGGCCTGCGCGGCCCGCGCGCCGCAATTTGCAGATGTTCTGAAAGCGCTCTGGGCGAAGTCCTGAGCCTACCAGTACTCCGACATGATCTCCCGCGACCAGTCCGGCTCGCGGAACGCGCCGCGCGGGGCAAAGCCTGACATCACCGGTTTGATGTCCAGCACCGGTGTGTCATGGATCGCGTCCAGCCCTTCGAGCGTCAGCCGCAGTCCGTCCACGGACACAATCCGGCAGACCGTGACGCCGAGCCGGTTCGGACGGTTCTTGCCGCGCTGGGCGAAGATGCCAATGCGCGGCCAGTCTTCACGCCCACGCGGATGGCGGGCGCCGGTCTCGATCTTCTCGTCCGGCACCCGGTCGAACAGGAAGATCACTTCGCAATGTGAAAATGCGTCGAGGCCCATCAGGGCCTCGACGGTGAACTGCTCCGGATCAAGATCGATATGGGCTGGGATACTGTCCCATGCATCGTCGATCGCTTCGTCCCGAATGCTGTGGACCTGACCGATCGCCTTCAGGGTGAACGATGCCGTCACGGCCTTTTCATCCTCCGCAGGCGGATCAGGCAGCTTCCTTGTTGGGATTGCCGAGTTCCTGTTTCACACGCTCAGCCAATTGGCGCACGGTGAACGGCTTCGGCAGGAACGAGACCGCACGGTCGTCGTCAAGTTGCCTGGCGATATCCCGTTCGGCATAGCCCGATATGAAGATCACGCGCGCATGGCCGAGGAATTCCTTGGCCTCGCGGATCAGCGACGGGCCGTCCTTGCCGGGCATCACCACGTCCGAGATGATGAGATCGAAAGCGGCCGGCTTGGACACGAGAATGTCCATCGCCTCGTCGCCATCGCAAGCCTCCTCGACATCGTAGCCGCGCGAGCGGAGCAGCGACGCTGCGATGCCGCGCACGCCGTCTTCGTCTTCGATGAGCAGGATCCGTCCGCGTCCGGAAATATCCATCGGCCGTGCGGTCTTCTCGGCGGTGGAGATTTCCACCGGCGCCGGGATTTCCTCGGCCTTGAGGGCGGGCAGGTAGATGTGGAACGTCGTTCCCTTGCCGACGACCGACGTCGTACAGATATAGCCGCCCGACTGCTTGATGATGCCGTAGACCGTGGCGAGGCCGAGGCCCGTGCCGACACCGGCTTCTTTCGTCGTGAAGAAGGGCTGAAAGATCTTGTCCATGATCTCCTTGGTCATGCCATGGCCGGTGTCTTCCACCTCGATCAGCATGTACTCGCCGTCCTCGACGAAACCGAAGCCCTTGGCATGTGCCTCTGCGGCCGTCGCCCTCGCCGTCCGGATCGTCAGCTTGCCGCCATTCTTGTGGGTCAGCATCGCATCGCGTGCATTGGTGGCGAGATTGAACAGCGCGTTCTCGATCTGGTTCTTGTCGGCCTTGATATAAGGCACGTCGCGGCCATGCTTCACTTCCAGTTCGATACTGGCATCGAGCAGCTGGCGAAGCAGGATCGAGAATTCGGTCATGAAATCGGTGACGGCAAACACTTCGCGCTTGAAGGTCTGCTGGCGCGCATAGGCGAGCAGCATCTTCACGAGTTCCTTGGCCCGCATCGAGAATTCATTGATCGATTGCAGGTTGCTGAACGAAGGATCGCCCAGCGGGTGGCGCATCATCAATTCCTCATTGTTGAGGATGATGCCCTGTAGGACGTTGTTGAAATCGTGCGCGACGCCGCCGGCGAGTTGGCCGATGGCCTGCATCTTCTCGCCATGCGCGAGGCGAATTTCCAGCTGGCGCTGGTCGGTAATGTCCATGACATAGGCGACCGAGGGACGGCCTGCGGAATCGAGTGTCACGAACACGTTGACGTGGCGTGGGTCTTTGCCGGCAATCTTCAGGCCGACCGGCTTGTCGACCGCATCGACAAGTGCCGCACTCAGCGTGTCTTCGCCGTCTTCGGCCTGGAACAGGGAGGCAAAGCGGCCACCCGGCGCCGCAAGGCCGTCAGTGATTTCCATCAGGGCACGGTTGGCATCCATGATGATCGCGCTGTGCACGCTGTCGCCTTCGAGGCGGACAGCGCCAAACGGTGCATCGTCGAACATCGGATCGCCATCGGTGCGCAGCGAGCGGCGCGCGCCAGTAGCGGCGAACCGTTCCTCGCCGCCGTTCAGAACAGACTGGCTGGCCAGGATGATCGTCCGGCCGGCGGCTTCGGCGCCCCGGCCCGACCAGGTCGTGATCGCCTGTACCGGAATTTCCACGCCATCGCGACCGCGCAACTGAATGTCGGCCCGGCCCGGCGCGCCGGACTTGCGGTCGCGCGCCAGCAGCTTGACGAATTCCGGACGCATGATGTCGTCGATGCGGATATTCTTGGCCGAATCCGGCAGGCCGAGCGACTCGCGAAGCCAGCCGTTCGCGTAGGTGATCGTGCCGTCCGGGCGCGCGGCAAAGAAGCCCATCGGGGCGTCTTCGACATATAGCGATTTCAAATCTGCGGCACCGGTCGCTTCACGGTCGCCGGCAATCGGCCGGATGCGCCACAGCACCTTGCCGCGAGGCAGCGGCGAAACTGAAATCTCGTACTGGGCCGGTACCTGTTCCGGACCGATCGTGATCGGCGGCAACACTTCCCGCCGCGCGTGGCCGGCCTTGGCATCCTTGGACAGGCGGTAAACCGGTGCGGCAAGGCCGGGGCTTGCGCCGAACAGGCGGTCGACCGTGACAGGAGAACTGTCGCCCTGCGGCACCATCAGTGCGAGGCGCGAAAGGTCCTGATAGGCGCGGTTGGCGGCCACCGGTGCGCCGCCCTGGTCGGCAATCAGCACGCTCTCGTCGAGCGACTCGATCCAGCCAAAACGCGGCTGGGCGGCCTGCGCGGCGCGGATCGCAGAGCCGCGTTCCGGGAACAGGCCCAGCATCCGGCCCGCGCCCCGGACGGTCCACAACAGGAAAACGAGGCCACCGGAGCCCATCGCAATCAGGAGAATTGGACCGGGTGCGCCAGACGCTCTCGGCCAGGCCAACGCGACACTGGCAGCGGCAATCGAGATCAGCAGGCAGCCCCAGAAGACCAGTTGCATGAAATCGATCCGGCCGCGCGGTGCCATGGCGATGTCGTCGCCCGTTTCGATGTCATCTCCAAATTCAGCCTGCATCCGGTCCCTGCGATCCATGATGTCTTCCAACTCCCGGAGCCAATGGCCATTACACGGCCCGGCATTATTGTACGGCTGTGCCAGCTTGCGCCGACTCAGCATGGTTGTGCTAGTCTACCAAACGATACGGGCGAAAGGTTAACGAAACTGAAAAATGCGTTAAGGAACGCCCCCGAACCTCCCGATTTTCTTCAGCTTTTGGAGTACTCATGCGTCTTGCTGCAACCGCCCTCGTCCTGATCCTCTCACTTGCAGGATGCGTCAACAATGGGGTGCCATCTGCCCCCGCTCCCGGCGCGGAGGCCTCTTCTGAAGCCATTGCAGCAGAAAGCGCCCGACTCAACGACTGGTTCGAGATGAAATTCCAGGAAACCGTTGCACGCAGCCCGATGACGCAGACCTATCTCGGCATCAAGGGCGACTACGGCAAATGGGACGACGAGTCTGACGCCAACGCAGTGAAAGAACTGGAGTTTCTTCGCGCAGATGTCGCCGAAATGAAGGCCTCCTTCAATCCGGAGCTCCTCGACGAGCAAGCCCGCCTTTCCTGGCGCCTCGCGGAGCTGAACCTGCAGTCTGCAGAGGAGTCCGCCCCCTTCCGCCACCATCGCTACGTCTTCGACCAGATGAACGGCGCGCAGTCGGAAATCCCGGCTTTCCTGATCAACCAGCACCAGGTCGATAGCGTGGCGGACGCCGAAGCCTATGTGTCACGGCTGGACGGCCTGCCGGCCTATCTCGGCCAGCAGCTCGAGAACGCGACGATTGCCTTCGATATGGGCATCCTGCCGCCGGCCTTCGTGTACGACTATGTCCTTGCCGACTGCGCCAGCGTGATCACCGGGTATCCGTTCGACGACAGCGGCGTCGACAGCCCGCTGATGGAAGACGTCCGCACCAAGGTCGAAGCGCTGGTAATTGACGGCGCCGCAACCCGGGAACAGGCCGACGACGTCCTCGCGCGCGCCGCCGCCTCCCTGAAGACCGGCGTCGGCCCTGCTTATCAGAATGCATCCAAGGTTCTGGCAGAACAGGCCAAGTCCGCCGGAACGGATGACGGCGTCTGGCGGCTGCCGGACGGCGCGGCGTATTATGCCAACAACCTGCGGCAGGTGACCACGACCGACATGACGGCGGCCGAAATCCACGATCTTGGACTTGCCGAAATGGACCGTATCCATGGCGAGATGCGCGACATCATGCAGAAAGTCGGCTTCGAGGGCGACCTAAAGGCCTTTTTCGAGTTCACCCGCACCGATCCGCAATTCTTCAAACCGAACACGCCGGAGGGGAAGGCCGAATACCTCGCCGAGGCAACAGCTGTGATCGACCAGATGCGCAGCGACCTTCCCAAAGTGTTCAAGACCTTCCCGAAGGCAGACATGATCGTCAAGGCAGTCGAACCGTTCCGCGAAGCCTCCGCGGGCAAGGCCTTCTACTCGCAGCCATCCCCCGATGGCAGCCGTCCGGGCACGTACTATGCAAACCTCTACCGCATGCAAGACATGCCGACCTACCAGATGCGGGCGCTTGCCTTCCATGAAGGCATTCCGGGTCACCACATGCAGATCGCCATCGCCCAGGAACTTCAGGGCGTGCCGAGCTTCCGCAAATACGGCGACTACACTGCCTTCGTCGAAGGCTGGGGCCTCTATTCGGAGCTGCTGCCGAAGGAGATGGGCTATTATTCCGATCCCTATGACGATTTCGGACGTCTCGCGATGGAAATCTGGCGTGCCGCACGGCTCGTCGTCGATACCGGAATCCACGACAAGCACTGGACTCGCGAACAGGCCGTCCAGTACCTGCTCGACAATACGCCGAACCCGGAAGGTGACTGCCGCAAGGCCATCGACCGCTATATCGTGATGCCTGGACAGGCGACGGCCTACAAGATCGGCATGAACAAGATCGTCGAGATGCGCGAACTCGCACAGTCCGAACTGGGTGAGCAGTTTGACTTGCGCGATTTCCATGATGTCGTGCTGAAAGATGGCGCCGTGCCGCTCGACGTGTTCGAAGAAAACGTCCGAGCATGGATCGCCAGTGTCAAGGCGGACCAACCGGAATGACCCGCGCCGCGCTCGCCGCCTTGCTGCTGGCCCCTGCCCTGGCCGGATGTGCCTCGGCAGTGGCGCCTCTGCTCAAGCCGCACGTCACGACGGAAACGGTCAGGCTCAAGGCAGGCGACTGGTCGCTCGACCCGGCGCACGCCGCCCTTCTCTTCCACATCAACCATCTCGGATTTTCCGACCTGGTCGGCCGGTTCGAGACATTCGACGCCGTGCTCACCGGTGACCCGTCGGACCCGGAAACGCTTCGCGTCAGCGCGACCATCGATGTCGCCTCGCTCGACATGGCCAATGATGCGTTTGCGGAGGAACTGAAGAGTCCCGATTGGTTCGACGCCGCAACCTACAGCCAGGCCTCGTTCCGTACCCTGTCCGTCATACCGGAAACCGCGACCACAGCACGGATCGACGGCGAACTGACGCTGCATGGCATAACCCGGCCAATCACGCTGCAAGCCATGTTCAACGGAACCGGCTATGATGCGATCCGGGGCAGCGATGTGGCTGGTTTCTCCGCCACCACGACGATCAACCGGTCGGATTTCGGCGTCTCGAAATATTCGGGCCTGATCACCGATGACATCCGGATCGAGATACAGGCCGAATTCCTGAAACAGTAATCAGGCGGGCTTAAACCCCGGCAGGCGCCGCGTGATGCGCAGGGCCATGCGATTGCCCTTGCGGCCGATATGCGCCTCTGCGGCGACCGGGCCGTTACGTCCGCCGGACAGCAGTTCAACGGGTTGGTCGGACGGTATCCCCAGCAGAAGGGTCGAACCCGGCGACAGGTCGGAGAGACGTGACAGCGGCACGCTGAGCGACGCTACCCGAGCGGTCATCACCGCCGTGACCGATGACGGTCCGGCAGATTTCGACCCCGCCACCGCGAGTTGAGCAGGCGGCGTGGCATCATCAAACAGGGTGTCCCGGGTCAGGATCAGGCGGGCTGTGTGCCTGCCCGCATCGACGCGGATGTCGATGTCGACGATATCGGCCTCCCCCGGCAGGGCGAGTGCCTCGGCAAAGTCGGCATCGGTTTCGACGCTGGCAAAGGACAGCCCCGCTGCGATCGCCGGGCCGAGCGGCCGTACCAGCCCTTCCAGCAGGGCCGCGTCGAGCGGCGTCAGCTGTCGCGGACTCCAGGCGCTCTGGCCGCCACCACATGCCGTCTCGATCAGGGCCTGCGCCAGGGGAGCGGAGAGAACCAGCAT
>JBGSKI010000295.1:0-2306 GCA_041741315.1 Hyphomonas sp.
GCCAAGGCCGGACCGCCGCAGATCCTGTTTCCGCCCGCCGAGGCCGAACTGTGGGCCGGGCCGGTGAATGGCGCACCCGGGAATGGCTTCGTTCTGGCCGGCCGGGGCGAAGGGCAGCTCAACTGGTATATCGACGGGTTCCCGTGCCCGCTCGACGATGCCGGCGCGCCGGTCTGGTCGCCCACTGCACCCGGTTTCTACACGGTGACGGCCGTCGATCCGGATGGCCGGACCAGCCGCGTCAATGTGCGCGTGATTACCGGGCCTGCCTAAAACCACGGCATGGCCGCATTTGCGCCGTGGTCTGACAACATGCAGGCAACACATTCCCGTTAGCGCTGTGATTGCCACTTTTCCTGTGCCGTCAGTCTCCCATATGAGGCTCAGAAACCCGGCAGGCAGAAATGCCCGGCCGGAATAACGAGAAGAAACGACCCCATGCGCACCCGTTCCCCGTTTACGATTTTCGCCGCTGCCGGCCTGTCGGCCATGGCGCTGGCGTTCATTTCGAGCGCTGGCGCGGACAGCCCGGAATCCAGTGCCGACGCCAAGCGCCTGTCGACGGCGGTGTTTGCCGGCGGCTGCTTCTGGTGCGTGGAATCGGATTTCGACAAGGTGGAAGGCGTGGTTTCGACGACATCCGGCTATACCGGCGGTACGGTCGACAACCCGACCTACCAGCAAGTCTCGCATGAAGACACGGGCCATTTCGAGTCGGTGAAGGTCACCTATGACCCCGACCAGGTGTCGTATGCCGAACTCGTGCACTACTATTTCCGCCACATCGACCCGACCGATGCCGATGGCCAGTTCTGCGACAAGGGCGACAGCTACAAGTCTGCCGTGTTCGTCGCGAACGAAGGCGAGCGCATGGCTGCCGAGGACGAGATTGCAGCGATCAATACGTCAGGCGTGCTGGATGCGCCGTTGGTCACCCGCGTGATCGACGCGTCGACCTTCTGGCCGGCCGAAGGCTACCATCAGGATTATTACAAGAAGAACCCGCTGAAATACCGCTACTACCGCACCGCCTGTGGCCGTGACGGCCGCGTCAAGGCCGTGTGGGGCGATGAGGCCACCGGTGGTCACTGATCCTTCGGCGGGCAGGGCGGGGGCCTGAACTCCGCCTGGCCCCGGAAGCGGTCTTCCCAGTCCGGCCCGCGCGGCTGCGGATGGTATCCTGACGCAAGATAGAGCTGGAAGGTCCGTGACAGCGCGCAGCCATTGCTGCGTTGTCCGAGCGGGATCGTGACTTCGCCGGCGGGCTCGAACGTGTCGAACTCGGCGCGCAGCATCGGCCGCATGCCCGGATGGATCGAGGCGACCAGCACACGCTGGTCGAGCGGGGCCTCCAGCGGCACCGTCTCCGAGAAGCTCTTGGGCAGGCCGTAGCGCCGCCACGACAGGAGCGGGATCGTGCGGCCTGCGGCGTAATAGTCGAGCCCGTGCCAGGCCTCGCGCTCGTCCACAAGCACCGAGGTCGCACCGGCCTGCTGCGCGACCAGGAATATCTCCGCCGCTGCCGTGTCCCAGCCACGCGTCCGCTTCATCGCATTGTCGAAGCCATAGGCCGACGTCACCGAAGGGGGCAGGAGGACGACCAGAAGGAAGGTCGCCGCCAGCGCGCCATGCAGGAAGATGCCGGACCAGAGCAGCCCGGAGGGCCGGAACTTCACATATATTGCGTAGGCAATCATCAGGGCGGCGATCAGGCCGCCGAGCAGAACGCGCGCGAACATCGGGAAATCCGGCACGAACAGCAGGCCAACGAAGGTCAGGCCGGCAATCGCGAACCAGAGATTGCGGTTGGGCCGGGCCCGGACCAGCCATGCGGCGACGAGCACGCTGGCCGCCGGATAGGCGGTGGCTGCCCAGTTCGCATTGGCGCGCGACAGGACGGCCTGCACCAGCATCAGGCACAGCACCGGCAGGATGAAGCAGAGCAGCCAGCGGTCGCGGCCGAGAATGCCCTTGTCCTCGGTGCGCATGACGAACAGGCCGAAGATCAGCGCCAGGAAGCTGATCGGGCCGAACACGCCCATCTGGTCGGTCAGGAAGGTCAGCGCGTGGCCGGGATTGAACAGGTCGCCGCCGAGATTGGCATTGTCGACCGTGTGGCTGACGGTCTTGAAATCATTGGCAGCGTTCCAGGCGAGGTGCGGTGCGAACACCGCAGCGGCAAGCGCGAGGGCGAGGAGGCCCCGGGGATTGAGCAGGCCGGTCCGGCTGTCGCGGTCGACCAGCAGGGTCAGGGCAATGCCGGCCGGGAAATAGACCATGGCGTATTTCGACAGGAGGCCGAAGCC
>JBGSKI010000296.1:0-5785 GCA_041741315.1 Hyphomonas sp.
CCTTTGCGGCGATGCGGCGGTGCGGTCGCGATCGTCAGGATATCGGCCTCGCCCGCGACGGTCTGCGCCATCGCGAAGGCGGCAAGCTCGCCGTCCACTTCCACGCCGATGGTCAGGATCGACGGATCGAGCAGCAGGCCCCGGAAGGCCACCGCACTCCACGGATCGTCGAAGCTAAGGATGTGCAGCTTGCCCATCCGTCCGGCATCTTCAGGCCGGAGGAAGACAAGCGGCGCGGTCATGCCCGCGGCTCCGGCAGGGTGGCGTCGGGCGCTCGCGCATAGACCGGGGACGGAGGATGTGCGGCGGGATCGAACACGGCGCCTTTCAGGGCGGCGGTGATGGCCGATGGCAGGAGCGGGCGCAGGTCGAGCTTGTCTTTCAGGGGCCCGAGCGCGTCAGGATGATCCATGAAGACCGGCGCGTGGAAGCCCTCCAGCATGGGCAGCAGGCTGTCGAGGCCGACTTCGACGACCGGTGCAATGCCGGTGCCGCCGGCAATGCCCTGCACCCACCAGGTCTGGTCCGGCGGGCGCTTCTGACCGGCGAGACAGGCCATCACCGTGCCCTCCATGCCGTGCGGGATTGCGGCTTCAAGGCTGGTCACACCGACACAGGCCGCGCCGGTGACCAGCGCCAGGCCGCGCGCATAGGCGACGCCTATCCGGATGCCGGTAAAGCTGCCCGGGCCGGTGACCACGGCGAAGCGCTCTATGTCAGCAAAGGTCAGGCCGTTCTCGGCAAGCAGGGCCTGGACAAGGCCCGGCAAGTGCTTGTCCTGCCCGCGCGCCATCGTCTCGCGCACATCGGCCAGGATTTCGCCATCGCGAACGAGGGCAGCCTCCATGGCCGTGAAGGCCGTATTCAGTGCAAGGACGATCATGCGCGCCTAGAGAATCCGGCAGGCTTCCTCGAAGTCGAGACGGGGCGAGCGCGGGAAGATGGTGCTGCGATCGCCATGACCGATACTGCAGATGAAGTTTGACCGCCAATTCTTCATTTCACCCTCTTCTCCAAGGAAGAACTCCTTGTCGACGCCGGCCTTGTCGAAGCCCGACATTGGGCCGCAATCGAGGCCCAGCGAGCGCGCGGCCAGCATCAGGTAGGCGCCCTGCAGCGTGCCGTTCCGGAACGCCGTCTCTTCCTTGACCGGATGGAACCAGTCTTTCGCACCGGGATTGTGGGGGAAGAGTTGCGGGATTTTTTCATGGAATTCCAAGTCGTGCGCGATGATTGCCACCCATGGGGCGGCGGCGGTTTTCGCGCGGTTGCCTTCCGACATGAGCGGCAACAGACGCTCCTTGCCTTCCGGTGTCGAGACGAACACGAAGCGGGCCGGCGAACAATTGGCGCTGGTCGGGCCCATCTTGGCGAGGTCGTAGACGGCGCGGACGAGGATTTCCGGCACGTCCTTGTCGACCCAGCCATTATAGGAGCGCGCGTCGCGGAAAATGACGTCTAGGGCGTGATCGTTCACGGGGTGAGCCATGCAGTGTCTTCCTGTCTTGCTGGTGCCGCCATCCGCTGGCGGACGATTTTGTGGGGATTGCTAGAGAACAGCCTCGACCGCGGTGACTTCCGGCACATAGGTCTTCAGCATGTTTTCGATGCCCTGCTTCAGCGTCATCGTCGACGAGGGGCAGCCGGCGCAGGCGCCCCGCATCGACAGGTGCACGATGCCGGTTTCCGGTTCGAACCGGTGAAAGATGATGTCGCCGCCATCCTGGGCGACCGCCGGGCGGACGCGCGTCTCGATCAGTTCGCGGATTTCCTCGACGATTTCGGCGGTGGCACCCTCATAGGTGATGTCCGCTTCGGCTTTGCCGGATGCCTCTGCGCCGTCTTCGATGACCGGCAGGCCGGACATGTAATGGTCCATGATTGCGGCCAGAACCATCGGCTTCACATGTTTCCAGTCCTTGTCCGGGTCCTTGTTGATCGAGACGAAATCGCTGCCGAGGAAGACGCGTTCGACGCCGGCGACCTGGAACAGGGCACGGGCGAGCAGGCTCTGGCGGGCGCTCATTGCATCCGGAAAGTCGAACGGGCCGCGATCGCCGGCGACGGGCTGGCCAGGAAGGAATTTCACCGTGTCCGGGTTGGGGGTCGGTTCGGTCTGGATAAACATGGGCCGCCGGGCCTTTCAGGTCAGGGGAACTAGGCCCCCAGACATGGCGCTGACCGGCAAACGGATCAAGAGAGAAAGCCTATTGGGCTGCGATGACCGGAGATTCCAGCGCAGCAACTTCGTCTGTGCCGCCTTCCTTGGCCTTCAGGACCTCGACGAGTTCCTGCGCGGCGGCCTGGGCGTCGTGCAGGTAGAAGCCGAGCGCCGCGAGGTGGTTGGCGAACAGCGGGCTGTCGCCCGTCTGGTTCGAGACGATCAGTGGCTTGATCCGGCCAGCGCGCGACCAGGCACCGATGGCGGCCTCAAGTGCGGCCTTGATCTCGGGATCGCGCGACAGGGCCGGGTCGGCGGCCTGAGCGGCGAGCAGCACCTGGTGGGCGATATGGGCGCGGGCCTTGGCGGCGTAGAAGACGCGGATGTCCTGCTTGCTGGCCGGGAATTCGACCTTCTCGCGGCTGATCTGTGTCGACAGGTCATCCTGGTCGGCCTCGGCCCAGCCCCCGATCATGCCAGCTTCGGCGAGCAACAGGTTCTTGCGTTCCGGCACGGCGACCAGTTTGCGGGAGACGCGCGAATCGAACCGGTTGAGCGCTTCGGCAGCAGCGGTGAGACGGGGACGCATGTCCTCGCCCGGCAGCCCTTGCAGTAGGCGCGAAGCAGCGGTCAGGTCTTCGTCGGGCTCACCCCCGGTGACGGCAAGGCCAGCAACCAGGCGGGAGAATTCTGCCAGGCCATCGGCAGAGGCTTCCTGCCAGGCCGGCATGGCGGTCAGGCGGGCCTGCGGGTGCCAGTTGGCACGGTCGGCAGCCCAGCCACCGGCTTCCAGTTCGCGGGCAATCGAGGTGATCGCCACACCGGCCTCGGGAAAAGCCCAGGGTTGTTCGTTCAGAAGGATGTCGCTGTCGTCGATATGGTTCGACAGGACCACGGCAGCCGGATAGGCGCTGATCAGGGACAGCAGGGCGACAATCTTGAAAGTCGTCACGATGCGCTGCCAGAGACGCTCGAAGAATATCTGGATCGGATGCGGCTCGGCGTATTCGAGGGCCTTGAGGTGGTCGAGCGGGATCGACCGTGCGCTGCGCGCATCATCCTCGTGATAGGCAACTGGCAGGCGGCTATCAAAAGCCATGCGTGTCAAATCCCTGATCGAATTCCCGGCACTGTTGCCGCCAAAGCACTATGCTGCGGAACGGCTGGTTTTAACAGGTCGTTTACTGTGAAAGTTCCGCAATCAACCGGAATTTGACGCAAAAAGCCTGCCAAACGGCCATTTCGGGCCCCGATTTGTGCAGTTCCGTTGGCGGACGAACCTCAATCGCCGAGGTTGCGGACGTCTGCCGTAGTGACGACCGTCTGCGACTCGCCGTCGGCCAGCCGGAATTCGAGCGAAAGATCGAGCGTGTCGCCCGGCTGAACGGCACTGTCGAAGCCGAACAGCATCATGTGGTTACCGCCGCGCTCAAGCACGATGGGCGACCCTTCCGACGCGGTGAAATGATCGACCTGGCGCATCTGCATGCCGCCATCGTCCATGGTCATGGTGTGCAATTCGACATGCTCGGCCGAACTGGTGGTGATCGCCACGAGATCGACCGGTGCACCAGTGACGGAGACGGTCATCCCGCCTGCGGTCACATCGCGGCCTTCGGGCGGCTTGACGACGAAGGCTCCGGTGACCTCAATGACGCTCTTGCCGTCTGCCGGCGCGGTCGCCGGATTGGAGCACGCTGCCAGGGCCAGGCCGAGAACGGGAACCAGGACGCGCAGGATCATCGGGACACTCCTTCAGGAAACAGGACTGCATGACCCCTACCCTCCTGCCAGCGCCGGTCAATGTGCCGGAATGGCGCAAGCGGCAGACCGCCTCAGGGCCGCCAGAAGCCGACGACCCGGCGAACTTCGTCGATAATTGGCGCGGCAATGGCATTGGCCTGCGCGGCACCCTTGGCCAGCGTCCGGTCGATTTCGGCCGGATCCTCAAGGATGTTGCGGAACCGGGCGGTGATCGGGGACAGGTGGGCGACGGTCACGTCGGCGAGGGCCGGCTTGAACACGCCGAACCCCTGCCCGCCGAACTGTCGCAGCACGGCCTCGACGCTCTCGCCGGTAATGGCGCTGTAGATGCCGACCAGGTTCTCGACTTCCGGGCGGCCCTTCAGGCCTTCCAATTCGCTCGGCATATCGCCGAGCAGGTCGGTTTTGGCCTTCTTGATCTTCTTGACGATGTCTTCGGCGGTATCGACCAGGTTGATCCGGCTGAGGTCCGACGGGTCGGATTTCGACATCTTCCTGGTGCCGTCCTTGAGGCTCATGATTCGAGCGCCGGGGCCTTTGATCAGCGGCTCCGGCAGCGGGAAGAAGCCCGGCACGTCGTATTCGCGGTTGAAGCGGTCGGCGATGTCGCGGCTGAGTTCGAGGTGCTGTTTCTGGTCTTCTCCGACAGGCACGTGGGTCGCCTTGTAGGCCAGGATGTCAGCCGCCTGCAGGACCGGATAGGTGAACAGGCCGACGGAGGCGCGTTCGGAATCCTTGCCGGCCTTGTCCTTGAACTGGGTCATCCGTTCGACCCAGCCCATGCGGGCGACACAATTGAAGATCCAGGCCAGTTCGACATGTGCCGGCACCGAGGATTGCGCGTACATCACGCTCTTCGCCGGATCGATGCCGCAGGCCATGAAGGCGGCGGCGATCTGGCGCGTCTGATCGGCGAGGACGCCCTTCTCGATGGGCATGGTGATGGCGTGAAGATCGACGACGCAGAAGACGCAGTCATGCGTATCCTGCAGGTCGACGAACTTCTTCAGGGCCCCGAGATAGTTGCCCAGATGCAGGTTCCCGGTCGGCTGGATGCCGGAGAAGACCCGTTCCGGGCCGGTATATGGCTGGTTTGTGTCGGTCATGGGCTGGGCGTGTACCGGATTTGCCTAGCGGCGCAAGAGGCCGCGCATGTCGGCAAGCCGGATCGCCCCGGTCAACAGGGCCGCAAGGCCGTAGACAAGGCCGCCGCCGAGAATGACGAGGCCCGCCGCCAGGGCCCGCGAATCCACGACAGTGTCCCGGATCCACTGGAAGTTGAGCAACATGAACCAGATCGCGACGCCCATCACCACAGTGGCGGCGATGGCGCGCAGGGTGCGGGAGATGAGGATCGGCCCGGGCCGGTACCAGCCGCGCGCCATCAAGGTGAAGGACAGCATCATCGCGTTGAACCAGGCGGCGATGGATGTTGCGATGGCGAGGCCGATAAAGCCCTGCGTCCCCCGGCTGTTGAGCCAGAAGAACAGGCCCGCGCCGAGCACCGTGTTGATGACCACCGAGACAAGCGCAAACTGCATCGGCGTCCTGGTATCCTCCCGGGCGAAGAAGGCCGGGGCCAGGACCTTGATCAGCACGAAGGCCGGCACGCCCCAGGCGAAATGGAACAGGGCCCCGCCGGACTGCACGGCATCGGCCTCGGTATAGGCGCCGCGCACGAAGAAGGCGTCGATCAGGAAGACAGGGGCCATCAGCAAGGCTGCCGCCGCTGGCAGGGTGAGTGCCATGGCAAGGCCAATGCCCTCGTCCATGGTCGCCTGCGCGACGGTCTGGTCCTCGTTGCGGGCAGCGCGCGACAGGCGCGGCAGGATCGCCGCCCCGACCGCCACGCCGACCAGG
>JBGSKI010000297.1:0-3760 GCA_041741315.1 Hyphomonas sp.
CGGGTGCCGCCGCATCCAGCACGATCTTCGGCGGGTTCGCCGCCACCGGCATCCGCAGGAAAGAGACGAGCGGCCGCCCCACGAGCACCGCCAGCGCCAGCGCAAGCAGCACGACATAGGCGAGCCCGAGCAGCGGATGCACTTCGTCGAATATCCGGTAGAACAGGAAGCCTTGTCCGATCACGACGAAAAAGGCGATCACGACCAGCGCGCTCGCCGACCATTTCAGGACCTTCCAGCCCTGCGCCCATTGCGCGGCGAGTTCCCACTGCACATCGTCGCGGGTCGCGGCCTCAGGGGCCGCCGGCGCCTTGGCTTTGGCCATGCCAGATCTCCTCGGTCCAGCCGCCCCGCTGCCCTTTGTGAAAAGTAAGAAGTCACAGAGCGCTGCACAAGCGGCCCGGACGAAAGCCTACATGCGCTCCGGCACGCGGATGCCGAGCAGATCGAGGCCGGTTTCGAGCTGTTTCAGCACCGCCGAAGACAGCGCCAGCCGGCTTGCCCGCTCGGACGCGTCGGTTTCATTGGCAATCGGAAGCGCCGCGTAGAACGCACTGAAGGCCTGCGCCAGATTGTAGAGATGCTCGCACAAAACGTGCGGCATCCGCTTTTCCCGCGCCAGAAGGCAAGCGGAAGCGAAATGATCGAGCTGCAGCACGAGCGCCCGTTCGGAATCATGGCCGACCGCGATTTCGCCCGGCTCGTTGCCGTCCTCGACCGCCCGCCGCAGCAGCGATTTCACCCTGACGGCGGCATATAACAAGTAGGGCCCGGTCTTGCCTTCGAAGCTCGTGAACTTCTCGATGTCGAAAATATAGTTCGTGGTCCGCGTATTCATCAGGTCAGAGAAACGCAGCGCCGCCAGCGCCACATTCGCCGCCACCTGGTCGCGTTCCTTTGGCCCCATATCCTCCGGCAGCTTGCCGGCCTCGATGATCTTTTTCTCGGCCTCGTCGAACGCCATCTGGTTCAGGTCTGCCAGCCGCAGCACGCCGCCTTCCCGCGTCTTGAACGGCTTGCCGTCCGGTCCGTTGACGGTGCCGAAGCCGATATGTTCGAGGTGGCCCTCGTCGATCATTCCGACCATCTCGGCGGCGCGGAATACCTGCTCGAAATGCAGCGCCTGACGCTGGTCCACCACGTACAGCATGCGCTGCGGCGTCGGGTACAGATTCTGCATCCGGTCGAGGATCGTCGCGAGGTCCGTCGTATGATAGCCGGTGCCGCCGCGGCTGTTGACCAGCATGATCGGCGGCATTTCCTTCTTGTCGCTGTCGCGCGCGATGCGAACGATCACGGCACCATCGTCTTCCACCGACAGGCCCGTCCGGTGAAACTGTTCCACCACGTCCGGGATCAGATGATCGACATCGCTCTCGCCCTTCCACAGGTCGAAATGCACGTTGAGGAACTCATAGTCGACCTTCAGCGCTGCCACCGACACATCGATGAAATGCCGCAGCAGTGCGCGATAACCGGCCCGCCCGGCCTGCAGATCGGCAACCGCCGTCTGGCTGCGCTGCATCCGTTCCGGATCGTCCTTGGCCTTCGCCGAAGCCGCCGGATACATCCGCGCGAGGTCCTCGATCGTCACCGGAGACTCGTCCGTATACGGACCATTATAGGCCTCGTCAAAATAGGCAAGGCCCGGCTGCTCGTCGTAGAGTTCGGTCACCAGATGCCCCATCTGCAGGCCCCAGTCGCCGAGGTGCGTGTCGCCCGTCACCCGGTCGCCCATGAAACGCAGCAGACGGCACAGCGTATCGCCGATCACGGCTGAACGCAGGTGCCCGACATGCATGGGCTTGGCCACGTTCGGGCCGCCGAAATCGATCACCGTGACCTGCGGGTCCGGCGCGCCTTCGGCCCCGGCCATGGCCTCGCTGCGCACTGCCTCGGCCCGCGCCGACAGCGCCGCGTCCGACACGCGGATATTGATGAAGCCCGGCCCCGCCACTTCCGCCGACAGAACCATCGGATGCGCCTTCAGCGCGGCCGCGACCTCCGCCGCCACATCGCGCGGGATCTTGCCGACTGACTTGGCCGCGCCCATCGCGCCATTGCACTGGAAATCTGCCAGCTCCGGCTTGTCAGAGCGGCGCACCTCGCCCCACTTCGCCTCCAGCCCCATGGCCTCGAAGGCGGCACTGGCGGCCGCCGACAGGTCTTTCGTCAGGCTGGCCATGGTCTAGTTTCCGGCACCCAGCAGGAATCGCTTGCCGGCACGGTTGAAGGCCAGCTGCTGCTCGTCAAGGTCGAACCCGACCAGGATTTCGAAGTTCGACCCGGCAATCGTCTCGTCGGCGCGCGGAATGGTGATCCGGCCGACCAGTTCGGTCTTGCCATCGAGGCGCGTGCCGTTCACGAATTTCGCCTCGGTCTGGTAGATTTCCTTGGCCAGAACCTTGCCGTTCCGCCGCGTCACCGCGACGAAGAACGGATAGGCATGGCTCGTGTCAGTCGCCGCTTCGCCCTTGCCGAAGGCAAAGTCGATCTCGAGTTCGGCGACCAGCGGCTTGTCGTCGATATAGCGGCAGAAGCTGCGCACATCGACGATCTCGGCCGTGTATTCGATATTCGGGAACAGCTCGTCCGTGCCGTCCTTGAACTTCACATAGCGCGACGCGTCATAGATCGAGCCGGTCGAAGGGCACTGGCCCGCGTTCTGGCGCGTGTCGAGCCCCTCGGCGAGCCGCTTGGTGCTGTTGCATCCGGCCAGCGGCGCAGCGGCCAGCACAAGGGCGAGGAGCGGGAAAATAGTGCGCATGCGTCTCTTCAGTCCTTCTGGCAGTCCATCCAGGCCGGGTATTCCTGCCCGGGCTGGCTTGGCGGGGCGGCCTTGCGGTCCCATCTCTGTTGCCGCACCTCTGTTAATGGGCTACGCGCCGCGGCGCAACGCCGTATGGGCAGGTGACAGCCCGATCTGGCCGGAGACAAGATTAAATGACGGAAAGGCGCCCCCTCACCATCCGCCTGGCAGCGCCTAGAGGCTTCTGCGCCGGCGTCGACCGGGCCATCCAGATCGTCGAGGAAGCCCTGAAGAAATGGGGCGCCCCGGTCTATGTCCGGCACGAAATCGTCCACAACCGGCACGTCGTGGAGCGGCTGGAGGCTCTTGGCGCCGTCTTCGTCGAGGAACTCGACGATTGCCCGGTCGACCGCCCGGTCATCTTCTCGGCCCATGGCGTGCCCAAATCGGTGCCCGCCGAGGCCGCCCGCCGCAACATGATCTATGTCGACGCGACCTGTCCGCTGGTCTCCAAGGTCCATGTCGAGGCCGAGCGCCATGCCCGCGAGGGCCGCGAGATCGTGCTGATCGGCCATGCCGGCCACCCGGAAGTCATCGGCACGATGGGCCAATTGCCCGAAGGCCGCATCGCCCTCGTCGAGACCGTCACCGACGCCATGGCCTTCACCCCGCAGGACCCCGCCAATCTCGCCTTCGTCACCCAGACCACGCTCAGCGTCGACGACACTGCAGACATCGTCGCCGCCCTGCAGGCGCGCTTTCCCGGCATCTCGACCCCGCACAAGGAAGACATCTGCTATGCCACGACCAACCGGCAGGAGGCCGTCAAGGCGCTCGCCGCCGGGGCCGGCCTTGTCCTGGTAATCGGTGCGCGCACCTCGTCGAACTCCGTCCGCCTGGTCGAGGTTGCCCTGCGCAGCGGCGCCGCCCGCGCCGAACTGATCGCCAGCGCCGAGGACATCGACTGGGCCTGGTTCGACACCGTCACCACGCTCGGCCTCACCGCCGGCG
>JBGSKI010000298.1:0-5555 GCA_041741315.1 Hyphomonas sp.
GCGGGCCGGGCTACGCGGCCTTTGCCGGGGCCAAGCACGCGCTGCGTGCACTGGCGCAATCCATGGCGCGTGAGCTTGGGCCGCAAGGAATCCATGTGGCGCATGTGGTGATCGACGGGGCAATCGACTCGGCCTTCATCCGCGAGACGCTGCCGGACGCCGGTGCCCGCCGCGAACGGGACGGATTGCTGGTGCCTGACGAGATCGCCAGCAACTATGTCTGGCTGCATCGCCAGCACCGGTCCGCCTGGACCCACGAACTCGACCTGCGGCCCTGGTGCGAAACCTGGTAGCCGATCAGGCGACCGTCGCGCCTGCCGGCATTTTCGAGTTCATGACCAGGTGCTTGACGAATTCGACATGGTTGCGCAACCGGTAGAGGTCGTCCGTGTACGACAGTGGCACCTCGACGGCACCGATCTCTTCCTGAAGATCCTCGAGTTCCCCGAGGATCTTGTTGCGCTCTTCCTTGGACGGCAGGGACCGGCCCCTGGCCTCGAGTTCGCGGATGTCCTTGTACCAGACATAGATCTTGCGCCGGACGCGCCAGCGATAGATCGGCGGCGCAGCTCGCACGAGCGGGAACAAGAGGGTCAGCAGCGGAATGGCGAGGACCCATGCCCGGTCGAAGAAGTTCGCGAGCCCGAACGAGAAATAGCGCCTGAGGAAAGACGGGCCGTCCTTGTAGTACCGGCGGGCCTGGCTCGACACCGGCAGGTCGGTCTGGTCCGGATCGGGATACGTGCCGGCCGGAGCGAGCAGCGAGCCATCGGAATGGATCGCCGAGGCGGCATCGATCAGCAGTGCCTCGATGGCGGGGTGGATTTCCTTGCGCACGACAAGTTGCGCCACCGGGGCGACCAGCTTGACATCCTGCGCCGGTATGTTGCCGCCAATGTCGACGACGCCGTGCAGCAGGGTCACCGCCGTGAGGGCATCCTGGCGCCGCGCAATCGCCGGAGCACGGCGGAACGGCAGGAGCCGGATACCGGGCGTCCGCAGCAGCATCTGCACATAGGACGCATCGACCGACGCGGCGAATGCAGCGGCATCAATATCGCCCGCCTTCAGGGCCTCCGCAGCCGCCGTGCTGGAAAGCGGCGTCTGCGACGCGGCGGGCCAATCGCCGCCGAATTCGCCCTGTATCTCAAGCGCCAGGGCACGCGTGCCCGACCCCTCCGGACCGATCGCCAGCCGCAAATTGCGAAGGCTCCCGAAATCGCCGTCCGGCACGTCGTCGCGGACAAATACCCAGAATGGTTCGGCAAACAGGCCGCCCAGCGAATGCAGCTTGGCGGCGTCGCCGGGCTTTGCGAGTCCGCCCTGTACGAGCGCGACATCCGCTTCGTCCTGGTCCAGCAGGCGCAAATTATCGACCGAACCGGCCGTATCGACCAGTTCCACCTTCACGCCCTGCTCTTCCAGCAGGCGCTGGTAGCGTTCGGCATAGGCATGATAGGCGCCGCCCGGGGCGCCCGATGCAAACCGGATCACCTTCGGGGGCGCCGGGGCCATGAACAGGAACGCCGTGACCACGCCGATCACGGCAAGCGCCAACAGGGGCCAATAGACCTTGAGGAAATCCTTCAATCCCGACATCGCTTGAGTTCTCCGGAGCCAGCCCAGCAGAAGCTCTAGGCCGGGACGCGGGCCGGATCAACAAAGCGTAATTGTTTGCCCCGATTTGGTCACATGCATGCCCCGCATGGAACCTATTCCGTTGTGAGAGTGTTCATCAATGCAAACCGATCCCATCTGCCGGATCAGACACAAATAGCTGGAAGACTTTCCCCATGGGGCACGACCTGACTTTTTCCCGGATGATCTCGGTGGTTTCGCTGGGCCTGCTGACGGCTGTCGTGCTGGTCATGGTTCTCGCCCCCTCGCCCTCGATCTTCGCCGGGTGAGCCGGGCGTCAGGCCTTGTGGTAGGGTGTTCCTGACAGGATCGACACCGCCCGGTAGATCTGTTCGGCCAGCATTACCCGGACAAACCTGTGCGGCCAGGTCTGCGGACCGAAGGCCAAGGTCTCGGGCACCGCCTGACGAACAGGTTCGCCATAGCCTTCCGCCCCGCCAATCAGGAAAACCAGGTCCGGAACGCCCTGGTCGCGCCAGGCTGCAAGCTTGCGGGCAAACTCCGCCGAACCCATCGCGGGGCCATGTTCGTCGAGCCGGATCGCCTTTGCCCCCGCCGGAAGTTTTTCGGCCAGCCGCGCCGCCTCGGCGTCCAGCCCGCCGCCACTTGCGACTTCGACCTCTTCCAGCCCGCGAAAGCCGAGACTGCGGGCGATTGGCCCGGCCCGTTTGACATATTCATCGACAAGGTCACGCTCGGGTCCCGCCTTGAGGCGGCCCACAGCCAGGATGGTCAGGCGCATGGCGCCCTAGTTGACCGAGCTGCGCACCTGGGCCGGATTGGACGCCCAGATCTTCTCCAGATTGTAGAATTCACGGACTTCCGGCCGGAACAGGTGAACGATCACGTCGCCGGTATCGATCAGCACCCAGTCCGCATTCGGCATGCCTTCGACGCTGGCCGGCCTGCCGGTCAGTTTCTTGGCTTCTTGCGCAAGATGGTCAGCGAGGGCCGCGACATGCCGCCCGGACCGGCCGGAGGCGATGATCATGAAGTCCGCCAATGACGACTTGCCATCCAGGTCGATGAAGATGAGGTCCTCAGCCTTGTCGTCCTCAAGCGATTTGGCGAGGGCTTCAGCCACGGTGCGAACGTCTTCGAGAGTGACTGGTTTGGCGGACTGAACCCGCGGGGCGGTGGAAGTCAGGGGTGCGTTTCCTTCTGAATGTTATCTCTTAGAGTAGCACGCCGGGGCCCGCACAACCAGCACAAACCCGCAGGTTGCGCAGCCACTGCCCCAATCCCGCGCAGATGTGCAAGGAAAGGCTGTTTGCCAGAATTTCGCCCTATCCATCGGATACGTGTGATGCAATTATGCCACATCTTGTACCGGAGTATCGACATGCGCTTGCGTCTCCCAGCCCTTTTCCTAGCCTTGTCCCTGCCGCTCGGCGGCTGCGTGGTGGCCGCAGTCGGGACTGCCGGGGCCGTTGGCCTCGCGGCCGCCAAGGACAAGACCATTGGCGAAACCGTCGATGACGTCGCCGCCGGCACCGAAATAAAGGCCAAACTGCTGAACGAGAGCGCCCGCCGGTTCGGCGAAGTGGACGTCAAGGTCGCGAGCGGTCTGGTCCTCCTGTCCGGGCGCGTCGATGCGCCCGAAGACCGGGTCGAAGCCGAAGGCATCGCCTGGTCGGCCGTCTACACCAACGATGTCGCCAACGAGATCCGGATCGAACCGGCTGGCGGGTTTCTCGCCAATGTGTCCGACGAGATCATCTCCGGACGGGTCCGCGCCCGCCTCATCGGTTCGAGCACCGTCAAGAGCGTGAACTTCAACATCGAGACCTATGACGGCGTCGTCTACCTGATGGGAATCGCCCGGTCGGCCGAGGAATTGAAGCGCGCTGCCGAAGAGGCGAGCATTGTCGGCGGGGTCAAGCAGGTCGTGTCCTATGTCCGCGTCCGCGAGCCCTTCGTTCGCCCCGTGACGTCCGCGCCGGCGATCGAAGGCGATCCAGCCTCTTATCAAACCGCACCGGACCCTTCATATGAGGGCTACATCGAAGCCAGCCTGAACACTGGCTCAGTTTATTGACGGGACCTGCCTGACATTACCGGCGTCCCTGCCAGGGGAGCGCCAGATGAGCCTTCGCGTTGCGATCCAGATGGATCCGCTCGAACATGTGAACATTGACGGGGACACATCTTTCGCCCTTGCCGAAACCGCGCAGGCGCGGGGCATGGAGATCTTCGTCTATGGTCCGTCCGGCATGAGCTTCGAAGCCGGACGGGTCCAGGCCCGCGCCCGGCCAGCGAAGGTGCAGCGCGTGAAGGGCACACCGGGCCTCTTCGGCGAGGAAACAATTCTGGACCTCGCGAAGGATGTCGACGTCGTCCTGATGCGTCAGGACCCGCCTTTCGACATGGGCTACATCACCGCCTGTCACCTTCTCGAACTGATTTCCGGCGAGACATTGGTGCTCAACGATCCGGCCGGCGTGCGGTCGAGCCCGGAAAAGATTCTGCCGCTGATGTTTCCGGACCTGATGCCGCCGACGCTGGTCAGCCGCGACCTGCACGCGATCGAGGATTTCAGGAAGCGCTACCAGGATATCATCATCAAGCCGCTCTACGGCCATGGCGGCGCGGGCGTGTTCCGGCTGAAACCGGATGATCCGAACCTCGACTCGCTGACCGAACTCTTCTTCTCGCGCTCGCGCGAACCGGTGATGGTACAGGCCTTCCTGCCGGCAGTCAGCGAGGGCGACAAGCGAATCATCCTGGTCGACGGCAAGGTCGCCGGCGCCCTCAACCGACGCCCGAAAGAAGGCCAGGTCCGCTCCAATCTCGTGGTCGGCGGCACCGCCGAGAAGACCGTTCTCAGCGACGCCGACATTCACATCTGCGAGACCATCGGCCCGGAACTTCGCCGCCGAGGGCTGATGCTGACCGGCATCGACGTGATCGGCGGACGGCTGACCGAGATCAATGTCACCTCGCCCACAGGCGTTCAGGCGGTGAAACGATTAAGCGGCATTGATATAACGGCCATTTTCTGGGACTCTGTGCAAGAGTCGCTTGCACGCCGCGTCTCGTAGAGTTCAAGTCAGGGGCATGAACATGAAATTGTTGACCATCCTCGCCTTTTCTTCGCTGGCCCTGGCAGGGGTCGCCTGTTCTGAATCCAAGACGGCAGTTCATCCGGAGACGGAAACCATCGCCATGGAACAGAGTTCGGGGGGTACGCTCAATCTCTCCCTTCCGGACTCGGTGGCCGATTCCGGGTCGACCGGCGGAACGCTGAACCTGAATTTGGGCGGTTCGGACGATTCCGGCACACGCCTGATCGGTGACGGCCAGCTTGGCGGGCCGAATTTCGGCACGGCGCCGGAAACGCCCGCCACAATCGAATTCGAGGCCGAACCCGCGACCGAAGACGACGACATCATCCGCCTGACGCCGAACTGACGCAATTTCCCTGAACGTCCGGTCTCTGCGGCCCGGCTCACCGTCCTGCATATGTCAGGCGGCAGAGCAATCACACGCACAGGTTGTCGTTTCTCCCGCTTGTGCGGTTAATGGCACGTTAAGGTAGAATTTGGTGTGCGGCTTGCATGTTTTCGTCTATGTTCCCGGATGTGGGACCGTGACGGAGACTGACATGGTGTCATACGACAGCAGCACATCGCATGATGCCCGCAAGCCCAACGACGCCGACCGGTTCGCCGGCCAGCAGATGCGTCAGGTGCGCCGCGAGCTGGGCCTCACCCAGAATGGCCTCGCCACCCTGCTTGGCGTCACCTTCCAGCAGATCCAGAAATACGAGGCCGGCCACAGCCGCCTGTCCGCCGGACGGCTGCGCGAAGTCGCCATCGCGGTCCACAAGCCGATTGCCTTCTTCTACGAACCCTTCGATCTCGACCCGTCCGCTGCGGAGGGCGCGGAAACGCGCCTGCGCGTGCGGGACCTGCGGC
>JBGSKI010000299.1:0-7892 GCA_041741315.1 Hyphomonas sp.
CCCGGCTCGGCCGCGCCGCCGCCGACGCATGGACGGCGAAGACGCCCGGCAAGCCGCGCTTCCTCGCGGGGTCGATCGGCCCGCTGAACAAGATGCTGTCCATGTCTTCCGACGTGAACGATCCCGGTGCGCGCTCGGTCACCTTCGACCAGGTCTACGAGGCGTACCGCCAGCAGATCAGTGCCCTGAACGAAGGCGGCTGCGACCTCTACCTGATCGAGACGATCACCGACACGCTGAACTGCAAAGCCGCGATCAAGGCGATCATGGACCTTGAGGCCGAAGGCATGGACAAGCTGCCGGTCTGGATTTCCGGCACGATCACCGACCGGTCGGGCCGGACGCTCTCCGGCCAGACGGTCGAGGCTTTCTGGAATTCCGTGCGTCATGCCAAGCCCTTTGCCATCGGCTTCAATTGCGCCCTCGGGGCCGACCTGATGCGGCCGCACATTGCGTCGCTGTCGCGCGTCGCCGACACGCTGGTTGCAGCCTATCCGAATGCCGGCCTGCCGAACGAGATGGGCCAGTATGATGAACAGCCTGAACAGACCTCGAATTCCGTCGGCGCTTGGGCGAGGGACGGTATCGTCAACATCCTCGGCGGCTGCTGTGGCACCACGCCGGAGCATATCGCGGCCATCGCCAAAGCCGTCGAAGGCGTGAAGCCGCGCGACCCGGCGCCGAGCAAGCACTCGATGCGCCTCGCCGGGCTGGAACCGTTCGAGGTGTCAAGCTGACGACTTGTTTTGGGAACAAGACAGACCGGACGATTGATGCCACCAAAGCGATCGGATTCCGAAAACCACAGCCTGGAACCAAGCATGGCCAACATTTCACCCTACTACGAGCCCGACCGGATCCGGCAGGCCGTCGATTCCGGCGACCACCGGAAAATCATTGGCGGACTTTGGGACGAGATGGGTGTCCTGCAACTGCAATACCTGAAGGCCAAAGGCCTTCGGCCCGGCCACCGGCTGGTGGATGTTGGATGTGGTTCTCTTCGCGCCGGAGTGCACCTCGCGGACTATCTGGGAAGCGGCAACTATTATGGCACCGACATAAACGCCGAACTCATCGAAGCCGGTTATGAAAGGGAATTGCGGCCGCTTGGGCTGGACTCAAAAGTTCCCCGGACAAATTTCCATGTCTCCGGAGGCTTCGATTTCAGCTGGGTCGCCGAGCCGTTTGATTTTGCGCTTGCCCAGTCCTTGTTCACCCATCTTCCCTACAACCACCTGAAACTGGCGTTGGCCAATATCAAGCCGGCCCTGAAAGCCGGAGGCAGGATGTATGCCAGCTTTTTTGTGGTTCCGGACACTCATCCGGCTGGTTCGTCTTTTGCACATCCGAAGGGCATCACGTCGCAGGCCGCTCAGGATCCCTATCATTTCCATTTTGAGGAAATCGCCCTTGCTGCGCGTCTTTCCGGCTGGGTCATCGAAGGTCCGGAAGACTGGAATCATCCGCGTGACCAGGTGATGGTTTGCTTCACCAATACGATGCCGCCGGAATAGGATGTGAGCTGAGATGACGCGTAATACTCCTCCGGTCACCGCTGGCGACCTGTTCGTCTTCTACGGCCTGCTGAAACTCGGCGCGGCGGGTCAACCGGCACTGCCGCTCGCGAGCGCTGGCGTGTTCGGCGATGCTTGCCGGTTCCGTGGACGGATGGTCGACCTCGGCGGCTTCCCGGGAGTGGTGACAGGGGAGGATATTTGCCATGGCATCCGCTGGAAAATCGCGGACACATCCATCGTCGCGGCCATGGACGAGTTCGAAGACGTGACGGACGATCCGGAGACGAGCCTCTATATCCGCAAACGCATTCCGCTATGCGACGATGCCGGCAACGAAACCGGCGAACGTGCATGGATCTATTGGTACAACAGGAGTGTCGAGGGCTTTGCGCCTGTCGAAGGCGGCAACTGGCCGCTCGATGCCGGAAAAGCTAGAAAATGACTGCTGGCAGGGAACTTCTGCCTCGCGAATCTGAACCGAAGGTATTTCCGAAATGATCTCGAGACGATTGAAATCGGCGCTTTTGGGTGGCTGCTTCTTGCTTCCCGCCCCTGGTGCGTCTGCCATCTCCTGGGCAAACGAAAAGGTTGATGATCCATTCTCCGACAAGACGTGCGATGTTAACGTGCCTATGTCTTGGGGGGGATACATCTACGAATATCCAAGCAAGTGGGACGGCGTGTATTGGCCGAAGACAGATGAAACCTGGCTATGGGAATGTCCGAGCGGGTTTGTCGCTTTTGGACAGGACATCGCCTTTGACGAAGATGGTGCAAATTTGCCGGAGGCTGAACGCGCTCGCATCGCTGCTGTACTCGATGGCTTTGGAAGCCGCTCGGCTAGCGATACGGAAAAGCGCCAGCGTCTATTTGACATAGAGGCAGTCCGGGAGCGTGGCGCAATCTTCCGCGCGGAGCTTGCTCGGCTGAAAGTGTATTGGGCGGAGGATCAGGATAAGGCGGAACTCCGGCAAGGAGCGCGAGAGCTTACCATCCTTGCCGTTCCGGAGGCCGAAATTGGACCGGAACGAATCCAGCTGTATTTTGTCCTCGGCGTCTATGACGAAGCTGCCGGCGAGCCCGCATCCGCAGACAAATGGTTCGAAAAAGCCCGGAACGAGATCTGGACAGCTGAAGACGGCACAGAGAATGTCGGTCTCGACTATTTCAACGCGCTGATCGACGAGGCTCTATCCAACCGCAAAGAACAGCCAGAATGACTTCCGCTTCGCAATCCTTCGTCAACGTCGGTGAGCGGACGAACGTCACCGGCTCCGCCGTGTTCCGCAAGATGATCACTGATGGCCGGTATGCCGACGCCGTCGAAGTGGCGCGCCAGCAGGTCGAGAGCGGCGCGCAGGTGATCGACGTGAACATGGACGAGGGCATGCTCGACGGCGCACTTGCCATGCGCACCTTCCTGAACCTGATCGCCGCTGAGCCGGACATCGCGCGCGTGCCTGTGATGATCGACAGCTCCAAATGGGACGTGATCGAAGCCGGCCTGAAATGCGTGCAGGGCAAGTCCATCGTCAACTCGATCTCGATGAAGGAAGGCGAGGCGAAGTTCCGCGAGCAGGCGCGCGCCTGCCTCGCCTATGGTGCCGCCGTGGTCGTCATGGCGTTCGACGAGACCGGGCAGGCCGATACCAGGGCCCGCAAGGTCGAGATATGCCAGCGTGCCTTCCGTATCCTGACGGAAGGTGTCGGCTTTCCGCCGGAAGACATCATCTTCGACCCGAACATTTTCGCTGTCGCGACGGGCATCGAGGAGCACAACAATTACGCCGTCGACTTCATCGAGGCCGCGAAAATCATCCGCGAGACCTGTCCCGGATGCCATATTTCCGGCGGCCTTTCGAACGTCTCGTTCAGCTTCCGCGGCAACGAGCCGGTGCGCCGCGCCATGCACTCGGTCTTCCTCTACCATGCCATCCCGGCGGGTATGGACATGGGCATCGTCAATGCCGGCCAGCTCGATATCTACGATGATATCCCGGCCGACCTGCGCGAGCGCGTCGAGGACGTCATCCTCAACCGCCGCGCCGATGCGACCGAGCGCCTCGTCGACATCGCCGAGGGCCTGAAAGGCCAGAAGGGCAAGAGCGCCGAGAAAGACCTCGCCTGGCGCGAGGCTCCCGTCGCCAAGCGGCTCGAATATGCCCTCGTGCACGGAATCACCGAGTTCATCGATCAGGATACGGAAGAGGCGCGCCTGTCCGTCGAACGGCCGTTGCACGTCATCGAGGGACCCCTGATGGACGGCATGAACGTGGTCGGCGACCTGTTCGGTTCCGGCAAGATGTTCCTGCCGCAAGTGGTCAAGTCCGCCCGCGTGATGAAGCAGGCGGTGGCATGGCTGGAGCCGTACATGGAAGAGGAAAAAATCCGTCTCGGCACGGTCGATGTGTCGAACGGCAAGGTGCTGATGGCGACGGTCAAGGGCGACGTGCACGATATCGGCAAGAACATTGTCGGCGTCGTGCTCGCCTGCAATGGCTACGAGATCATCGATCTTGGCGTCATGGTGCCGGCCGAGACCATCCTCGACACCGCGATGCGCGAGAATGTCGATATCATCGGCCTTTCCGGCCTGATCACGCCGAGCCTTGACGAGATGGTCTATGTCGCGGCCGAGATGCAGCGGCGCGGCATGGTCCAGCCCCTCCTGATCGGCGGCGCAACGACCAGCCCGGCCCACACCGCCGTCAAGATCGACCCGGTCATCAAGTCTGCGCCGGTGATCCATGTCGCCGATGCGAGCCGCGCCGTCGGCGTGGTCAGCGCGCTGCTCAGCGAGAATGACAAGCCGGCCCTCGTCGAACTCACCCGGGCGCGGTATGAGCGCATGAGGGAATCCCGCCGCGACGGACCGCCGAAGCCACGCCTGCCGATCGCCGAGGCGCGTGCCAAGGCCCTTCAGCCAGACTGGTCCGCCTACGAACGGCCGGCTCCTTCCTATACCGGTGCGCGGACCGTCCATGATATCGACCTTGCCACGCTCGCCCGGTATATCGACTGGACGCCCTATTTCTCCGCCTGGGACCTTGCAGGAAAATACCCAGCCATCCTGACCGACAGCGTGATCGGCGCAGCGGCCTCCGACCTCTGGCGCGACACCGAAGCCATGATGCAGCGCCTCGTCGGAGAAGCCTGGCTGAAGCCGCGCGGCGTCGTCGGGTTCTGGAAGGCGAACCGCGACGGCGACGATATCCGGCTCGAAACCGGCGATACGTTCCACACGCTCCGCCAACAGATGGAAAAAGACAATACCCGCGCTAATTTCGCGATGTCGGACTTCATCGCGCCGGATGGCGATGACTGGATCGGCGGCTTCTGCGTCACCTCCGGCGCGGAAGTTGATCCCATCGCGCAGGAATTTGTCGCCAAGGGGGATGACTATTCGGCGATCATGGTCAAGGCACTCGCCGACCGGTTCGCCGAGGCGATGGCCGAATACATGCACGAGCGCGTGCGCAAGGAACTCTGGGCCTATGCGCCGGACGAGACGTTCTCGCCGCAGGAGCTGATCGGCGAAAAGTATCGCGGGATCCGCCCGGCCCCCGGCTATCCGAGCCAGCCGGACCATACCGAGAAGGAAACCCTGTTCCGCCTCCTGAATCCGGAGGAGGCGATTGGTGTGTCGTTGACGTCCAGCTTTGCCATGACGCCGGCCTCGAGTGTGTCCGGCCTGTATTTCTCTCATCCGGAAGCGGTCTATTTCGCCGTCGGCCGGATCGAACGCGACCAGGTCGAGGACTATGCCCGCCGCAAAGGCTGGGACTTGCGCACGGCCGAGCGCTGGCTCGCGCCGATCCTCAATTATGACCCATTCGTGCAAGCGCAGTGAGCGCGCGAATATCCCTCGTGACGCTCATCGTGCCGGAATATGACGCGGGCATTGCCTTCTATGCCGGCAAGCTCGGGTTCAGCTTGCTGGAAGACACAGACATGGGCGGCGGCAAGCGCTGGGTTCGTGTGGCCCCGGCCGGTGGCGGAGTCGCGCTGCTACTGGCGAGGGGCGCCAACGAGGTCCAGAACGCTTCCATCGGTAACCAGGCGGGCGGCCGCGTCGGCTTCTTCCTCGAAACCGACGATTTCGATCGCGACCATTCCGCCTTTCTTTCCTACGGTGTGGACTTCAGGGAAAGTCCGCGTACGGAATCCTATGGGAAGGTGGCGGTATTCGCCGATCCGTTCGGCAACCTTTGGGACCTGATCGAACCTGCGGATCAGGGCAGCAGATAGTCGTTCGCCTCGACCAGTGCGAATCCCGGCGTCTCCTGCGCAAAATGCCGCAGCCAGTAGGCGTGGCCTGAGCCGTACAGCACCACGATCCGGTCGCCGGGCTTTGCCGCCTCGGCAATGTTTGAGAAAATCACGGCATTGCGCGCGTACCAGCCATAATTCAGTGCTGCGCCGGAATGGTCCGCCGCCTCGTTGAGTGGCAACAGGCCATAATAGAAATTCGCATGCATGCGATGGATCGTGTCCGGATCATTCTGCCGGGCGATCAGGGTGGCAATAGGTGTCGCGATCTGGTCCTTCGACGTCTCGGCGGCTTCGGCCTGTATCTCGGCAATCTTCTCATCGAGGAATCCCGCCGGGCCATTGCGCTCGACAAAGGCCTGCACCCGCTCGAACGGGAAATATTCCAGTTCGCCC
Source organism: Hyphomonas sp. (assembly GCA_041741315.1). Lineage (GTDB taxonomy): Bacteria > Pseudomonadota > Alphaproteobacteria > Caulobacterales > Hyphomonadaceae > Hyphomonas. Next base: position 6,183 of record JBGSKI010000299.1, read on the forward strand.
TCCGTCTCGTCGACGCCATAGACGCGCGAAATTCCGGTATCGTGCGCCAGCCGGTAGCCGACCTGGGTGATCTCGTTGCGGTCAGTGGCCAGGTCTTCCACCTTGAACGCCGCATAACCAGGATCGAGCAGGTCCGGCCCGCGCCGGCGGGTTTCCACGACAATCGCGGTCGGATGGAACGCGGAAAGCCGCGTGGAAAGATCTGCCAGCTCGGCCTGTCGTTGCGGCGTCAGAACGTCGTCTGCCACAGGATTGACGAGGTCCAGTCCCGGGTTTTCGAAATGGTAGGTGCCCAGAAACATGATCTGGATAGTGTCGGCAGGTACGGCCGCGTCCTGCAAGGACGGAGTGGCGAGCCGGGTTGTGGCGCAGGCCGATAGTGCGAGGGTGGCAAGCAGGTTGGCAATCCGATATTTCATGTCGAGGCTCCCTTTCCGGACTGGATGCACCGACTCGGCCATCCGGATGCAACCCTGCGCAAAAAATTACATCACTCGTCGTGCCGTCTGCGCACCCCGCATGGCTGGCGACGGGGCCGCGAGTCGCCTAGACAGGGCAGGAACGGGAGGCGCACATGACTGACAACCGGTTACAAGGCGAGAACGCGAAGATCGTCGCAACGCTCGGGCCGGGCAGCCGTTCGCCCAAGGAAGTGAGGGCCCTGGCCGAGGCCGGCGTGGACGTGTTCCGTCTGAACTTCAGCCATGGCGAACACTCCGCCCACCTCGAAGCGCTGAACGCCGTGCGTGCGGCGGAGGCGGCCACCGGCCGGCCCTTGGCAACGCTGGGCGACCTGCAGGGGCCAAAAGTCCGGGTCGGGAAGTTTCCCGATGGCGGCATCCGCCTCGGCTATCTGAAGGAATACGCCCTCGTCGCCACCGACTCGACGGACGCTGAAGACACGATCCCCGTGCCCCACAAGGAAATCGTCGACATTCTTGAGGAGGGCGACACGATCCTCGTCGATGACGGCAAGCTGATCCTCACCGTCACCAAGGCCGGCAAACATCCCAAGGTGCGGGCCGACGTGCCCGGCAAGATCACCGACAAGAAAGGGTTCACCGTGCGCGGCAAGGCGTTGCCGGTGCGCGCTCTGACCGACAAGGACCGTGCCGATCTCACCTTCGCGCTCAGCATCGGCGTCGACATTATCGCGCTGTCCTTCGTGCAGACCGTGGCCGACGTGGAAGAGGCCAAGGCGATCATCGCGGGCCGGGCGCCGCTTGTCTCCAAGCTCGAAAAGCCTGCCGCGATCACCAATCTCGACGCCATCGTCGCCGCCTCGGATGCCGTCATGGTGGCGCGCGGCGATCTCGGCGTCGAATTCGCACCCGAAGACGTGCCGGTCATCCAGCGCCGCATCATCCGCTCGGCCCGTTCGCTCGGGCGGCCGGTCATCGTCGCGACGCAGATGCTGGAATCGATGATCGAGAATTCCGCCCCGACACGGGCCGAGGCGTCCGATGTGGCGACCGCGATCTACCAGGGCGCCGATGCCGTCATGCTGTCGGCCGAAACTGCCGTCGGCCGCCACCCGGCGACCGCGGTGGCGATCATGGCACGGATCATTCGGGCAACCGAAACCGCCGAGGACTACCGCCAGGCCGTGACCCAGTTTGCCGGCACCGTTGTGCCTCCCACAGATGTCGACGTTGTGGCGGAAAGCGCGCAGGCTCTGGCCGCCGCTGAAGGTGCCGCCGCGCTGGCGCT
>JBGSKI010000300.1:0-3064 GCA_041741315.1 Hyphomonas sp.
CGCGGGGCGGTGCCGAGAACCGAGGCGCGATAGGCATCGTCCTGTTCGGCGAACAGTTCGAGGCAGGGGCACGAGACGACGCGGACGGCGATGCCGTCCCCGGCGAGAGCGGCCTGCGCCGCCAGGGCGATCTCGACTTCCGAACCGGTGGCAAGGATTGTTGCCTGCGCCTTGCCTTTCGCCTCGGAGAGCACATAGGCGCCCCGTGCACTGAGGTTTTCGTCCGTATGCGTGGTACGGGCCTGGACGAGGTTCTGCCGGGTCAGCGCCATGGTCGACGGGCCGTCAGCGCGTTCGAGGGCGAGTTCCCAGCATTCCGCCGTCTCGACGCCGTCGGCCGGGCGGAAGACGCACATGTTCGGCATGGCGCGCAGGCTGGCGATCTGCTCGACCGGCTGGTGGGTCGGGCCGTCCTCGCCGAGGCCGATGGAATCGTGGGTCATGACATGGATGACCCGCGTGCCCATCAGGGCACCGAGGCGAATCGCGGCGCGGGAATAGTCTGCGAAGACCAGGAAGGTGCCGGAATACGGGATGATGCCGCCATGCAGGGCCATGCCGTTCATCGCGGCGGCCATGCCATGCTCGCGCACGCCGTAATGCACGTAGCGGCCGGCCCAGTTGTCAGGGTTCATGGCCGGCGTGTGGCTGGTGCGGGTATTGTTGGAGCCGGTAAGGTCGGCCGAGCCGCCGACCATTTCGGGGACGAGCCCGGTCAGCACTTCCAGCACGTCGCCACTCCACACGCGCGTCGCCTTCCTGGCGCCGCCCTCGATGACGGCCTGCTTGTGCTTGATCACCGCCCTGGACAGGTTCTTAGGCAGGCGGCCGGCCATGGCGGCGGAGAACTCGCCCTTGTGGGGCGAGGCGGAGAGGCGTGCCGACCAGGCCGCGTGTTCGGCCTGCGCATGCTCGCCCGCCTTCTTCCAGGCGGTTTCGATGCCGGCGGGGATTTCGAAGGGCGGGTGCGGCCAGCCGAGATTTTCGCGGATGCCGGCGATTTCTTCCGGTCCGTAGGGGCCGCCATGCGCCTTGCCGGTGCCGGCGAGTTTCGGGGCGCCGTAGCCGATGACCGTCTTGACGGCGAGGAAGACGGGCTTCGACTGCTTCTGCGCCCATTTGAGCGCGGCTTCGACATCCTTCTCGTCATGGCCGTCGACCCGGCGGCTGATCCAGCCGGAGGCCTCGACGCGGGCGCACTGGTCGGTGCCGTCGGACATCGAGACCGAGCCGTCAATGGTGACCGAATTGTCGTCGAACAGGACGATCAGGCGGTTGAGTTTCAGGTGGCCGGCAAGCGTGATCGCTTCCTGGCTGATGCCTTCCATGAGGCAGCCGTCGCCGGCGATCACATAAGTGCGGTGATTGACGAGATCGTCGCCGAAGCGGGCGTTCAGGTGGCGTTCGGCGATGGCCATGCCGACGGCGGTGGCGATCCCCTGCCCCAGCGGGCCGGTGGTCGTCTCGACGCCTTCGGTGACGAAATTCTCCGGGTGGCCGGGCGTGTTCGAACCAAGCTGGCGGAAATTGCGGATATCGTCGCGGCTGACCGATTTGTAGCCTGTCAGGTGCAGCAGGGAGTAGATCAGCATCGAGCCGTGGCCGGCCGAGAGGACGAAGCGGTCACGGTCCGGCCAGAGCGGATTGGCCGGGTCGTACTTGAGGAACTTGCGGAACAGGACGGTCGTAGCGTCGGCCATGCCGAGCGGCAGGCCGACATGGCCGGACTTGGCGGCTTCGACGGCATCCATGGAAAGGGCCCGAACGGCATTCGCCATGTCCCGGTTCGTAGCTGGCATCCTGCTGGTCTCCTATCGACTTCGGAAGCTGCTAGGCCAGACTCCCGCCGTGGCGTCAAGCCGCTTGGCGTATGGAGGCATTGAGTTTAATCCTTCTAACAGATGAGTGAGATCGACCGTGAGACTGCCCGCCTCGATGCGGCCCTGAAACGCCTCGAAGGGGTGGTGGAGGGCCTGTTGGCGCGCGCCGGCGACCCGGAAACCATCAAGGCCGAAATCGCCGCGCTGGTGACGGACCGCCAGCGCATGGCCGAAGACCTCGATGCCGCCCTTGCCCGCGAAAAGGAATTGCAGGCCCTTGCCGACGAGGCGAGCGGCGCGCTGGGCGCCGCCATCGAGGAGGTCCGGGCCGCGCTCGGACCGGAGGAATAGGCATGGCGCGGGCGGATATCATGCTGCGCGGCAGGTCGTATTCGATTGCCTGCGCGCCCGGTGCCGAGGCGCGGATCGCCCAGCTGGCCGAGCAACTTGACGCACGCGTCATGCATATTGCCGGGGCGGTCGGCGACATTGGCGAGGAACGCCTCCTGCTGATTGCCGCGCTCGCCCTGCTGGACGAACTGGACGCCGCCCGGCGTAGCGCCGCGCCGTCGCCGGAAGTGGAGATCAAGGCGGCGCAGGCGATTGCCCGCGTGGCCGAGCGGATCGAGGCACTGGCCACCCAGCTCGAGTCCGGCAACTGAAGCACCGCGCTGATTCTCAGGAATCAGCGCGATGCTTCAGGTTTATTATCTGGTCGCGACCTGTTCCCGAAAACCGGGGCCACTTTTCGGCACGCCGCTCCGGGGACGCGACGCTTTGCGCATGGCGCGCGGCCCAAGGCGGCGTATGTTAGGCAGGGTTGCTGCCGGAAAGGCCATGACATGCAAGCATTCCTCTCGATTGCCTTCTACGTTGCGCTCGCGGCGCTGATCGTCGTTCTGGGGCTCGGCATCGCCAATCTGGCGCGCACCGACGACAAGCAGGCGAGCCGCTCGAACAAGCTGATGCGGCTGCGCATATTCGTGCAGGCCATCGCCATCGCCCTGCTGGTGGCAATGGGCTTTGCGATGGGCGCGATCAAGTTCGGATGAAAGCCCCCACATGGTGAAGCTCGACAAGATCTATACCCGCGCGGGCGACACCGGCGAGACACGGCTGGCGACCGGCGAACTGGTACCGAAATGGCATCCGCGCGTCGCCGCCTATGGCACGGTGGACGAGTTGAACGCGGCGCTTGGCGTGGCCGCGCTGCATGCCGGAGGCGTCCTGATCGGCGCGATACG
>JBGSKI010000301.1:0-4809 GCA_041741315.1 Hyphomonas sp.
CGGAGATGATGCCGACCGCCAGCGGTCGCTTGCGTCGCTTAAGCGGGCGCGGGAACGCGAACGCGAACGCCGTACCGGCGGGAGCGGCGACCGGGACAAGGTTTCCGTCGAAGTCACGCTGCCGGAAACGATCACGCTGCAGGACCTCGCAGGCCGCATGAACGAGCGCGTCGCCGACGTGGTCAAGTTCATGATCCGCCAGGGCGAGATGCTGCGCGGCAATGACATTGTCGATGCCGACACGGCCGAACTGATCGCCGAGGAATTCGGCCACACGGTGCGCCGCGTGTCCGAAGCCGACGTTGAAATCGGCCTTGAAGGCACGAGTGACGACGACGGCGATCTCGAACCCCGGCCGCCCATCGTGACGATCATGGGCCATGTCGACCACGGCAAGACTTCGCTCCTCGACGCGCTGCGCAAGACAGACGTCGTGGCGGGCGAATCCGGCGGCATCACGCAGCATATCGGTGCCTACCAGGTTCAGCTGAAGTCCGGCGACCGGATCACCTTCCTCGACACACCGGGCCACGCGGCCTTTACGGCGATGCGGGCGCGCGGCGCAAATGCGACCGACATTGCCGTCCTCGTCGTGGCCGCCGATGATTCGGTAAAACAGCAGACGATCGAATCGATCAACCATGCCAAGGCGGCCGGCGTTCCGATCATCGTCGCAGTCAACAAGATCGACCTGCACGATGCAAACCCGGAAAAGGTCCTCACCGACCTCCTGCAGCACGATATCCAGGTCGAGGCCATGGGCGGCACCACGATTGCCGTGAAGGTTTCCGCCAAGACCGGCATCGGTCTGGACGAACTGACCGACGCAATTTCGCTGCAGGCCGAAATCCTTGAACTGAAGGCCAACCCGAACCGCGCCGCCGATGGCGTCGTGATCGAAAGCCAACTCGACAAGGGTCGCGGCCCGGTGGCTACGGTTCTGGTCAAGCGCGGCACATTGAAGCGCGGCGACATCGTCGTTGCCGGCACCCAATGGGGCAAGGTTCGTGCCCTGGTCGACGAGCGCGGCCAGCAATTGCCGGAAGCCGGTCCGTCGCTCCCCGTGGAAGTGCTTGGCCTCGATGGTGCGCCCGATCCGGGCGAAGCCATGGTCGTGGTCGATACCGAAGCCCGGGCCCGCGAGATCACGGACTACCGTATCCGGACGAAGCGGCAACTGACCGGCAAGGCTGGCGCTGCGGCGCGTGCCTCGCTCGACCAGCTGCTCAGCCGCCTCAAGGACGGAACGGTCGAAACCTCGGAACTGCCGATTGTCGTCAAGGGCGACGTGCAGGGGTCCGTGGAAGCGATCTCAATGTCGCTCGACAAGATCTCGACCGAAGAAGTCCGTGCACGGGTCATTCACGGTGCCGTCGGGGGTATTTCCGAAAGCGACGTGCTGCTGGCCAAGTCGTCTGGCGCTCCGATCTTTGCCTTCAACGTCCGCGCCAACAAGCAGGCGCGCGACATGGCCGAGAAGGAAGGCGTGGAGATCCGCTATTATTCGGTGATCTACGACCTGATCGACGATGTGAAGGCAACCCTTTCGGGCATGCTGGCTCCGGAGAAACGCGAGACCTTCATCGGATACGCGGAAATCCTCGAAGTCTTCAACATCACCAAGGTCGGCAAGGTTGCCGGTTGCCGGATCACCGAGGGCAAGGTCCTTCGCGGCTGCGGAGTCCGCCTGCTGCGCGAGAACATCGTCATCCACGAAGGCCGCCTGAAAACGCTGAAGCGCTTCAAGGACGAAGTGGCGGAAGTCAATTCCGGTATGGAGTGCGGCATGGCGTTCGAGCGTTACGACGATATTCGCCAGGGCGATAAAATTGAATGCTTCCAGGTAGAGGAAATCGCAAGAACTCTCGCCTAGATTGACGATACATGTCTGACGCCGTTTCCGTCTCCGGCCTTCTTTCCGAGAAGGACGTCAAGAGCCTGACCAAGCTCTCGCGAGGCGGAACCGTCGGGCCGACGGCCGTCTATTATGCGGGCGTCACGGCGCCGGTAATCTCGGCCAGCATATCTGTCATGGTGCGCAACACGCTGGAAAACATCGGGGCCTCGCCCTATTGGCAATGGTTCATTGCGGCGCTGGTGGCGGCCTTTGCGGGCATCAGCTGGTATCTCATCTTCATCCGCTGGTCCTACCGGCACAGCCATGGCCGCGGAAACGAAACGACACAGGAAACATTCGTGACGCTGGGCCCGGACCAATTCATCATCAAGCGCGGCGGCGTCGAAACCCGCGCCGACTGGGCGAGCGTGTCTGACGTATCGGCCTCGCGCAACTGCATCACGGTCCAGCTCGAAGGCGCGAGCCCGGTCCTGATCCCGAACTCCTGGTTCGGCAAGGACAAGGTTGCGCGCAAGGATTTCATGGCCCGCCTGAACGAGAAGGTGAACGCCTGATGGCCCGCAAGCCAGCCTCCTCTGCAATGCCGTCGCAGCGTCAGCTGCGCGCCGGCGAGATCGTGCGGCACGCGCTGTCGGACATTCTTTCCCGCGAGGACCTGCGCGACCCGGACCTGACCGGTGTGATGATCACGGTCGGCGAGGTCCGCTGCTCGCCGGACCTCAAACACGCCAATATATTCGTCACGCCGCTCGGCGACGATTCCGCCGCCGGCCGCCAGAAACTCGCCGAGGCCCTGCAGCGGGCTGCCGGGTTCCTGCGCGGCAAGCTCGGCCGGGTCGTCGACCTCCGCTTCACGCCGGAACTGCACTTCATCGCAGACAAATCCTATGACGAGGCAACCGCCATCGACCGGCTGCTGATGGACCCGAAGGTCCGCCGGGACGTCGAAGGGCAATAGGCCCTGCGCCTTCCGCTCCGGGAAAGGCCGGAACCTGTCATTGACTTCATGTGGCCACATTCCGAGGCTTTATTGGGCGTACTCAGGGGAGGCCGGAATGGACCGACAGACTCTCGACATGGAAGGTGCCCGGCAGGGAGAACTCTCTGCGGCCTCGCTCCAGCTCGGCAATGACACGATTGCGATCCAGCGGATTGCGACGATGTCGGTGGAACAGCAGATGTTTGCCCCATGGGATACGCCGCGCAACCGGCAGACCCAGCGCATCTATGCAACCACCTTTGTCGGCTGCCTGTTCTTCGCACTGGTCGGCCTTGCCTGGTGGCAGTTCGCCCCGGCCTACGGCACCAAGATGACAGCCCTGTCGATTGGCGGGATCCTGTTCCTGCTGTCAATGTTCCTCGGCCTGCGCGCAGCGGTGATCGCCTGGATGCTGAACAAGCAGGAGCCGTATTACCGGCTGACCATCGGCACTTCGGACAGCCGCCAGATCCCCGTGGTCGACAACAATCGCGCCGTGCTGATCAAGATTCGTGACGCCGTGCGCCACAAGATGGATACCGGAGACCTTGAAGTGGTCGGCGATTTCGACCTGAACCTCGATATCGTCAACCTGCGCGGCATGAAGGCCGTGACTGAAGCCCGCGCGACCGCTGCCCCGCCTGCCCCGGCGCATGAGCAATTGTTCGACGAGGAATTGCCGGCGGTGGTCAAGTCGGCCTCGTCCTGATCCAGAACGGTTGACGGCCCCTGCACCGCAGCCTAAGGCCCACGCTTTCATCCGCCAGACACAGCACCCCGGCGTTCGATCCGCCGTGGCCGGTGCAAGGGAGCCCCATTTGGCAAGACAGCGCAAACGCAAGGGCGATCCGGTTACCGGCTGGATGAACCTGTTCAAGCCTGCGGGCATTACCTCGACCCAGGCGGTGGCGATCCTGAAGCGCAAGTACAATGCCGAAAAGGTCGGCCATGGTGGCACGCTCGACCCGCTGGCCGACGGAATCCTGCCGATTGCGTTCGGCGAGGCGACCAAGACCGTCCAGTGGGCAATGGATGCCGGCAAGGAATATGTCTTCACCATCCAGTGGGGCACGTCGACCGCCAGCCAGGACGCCGAGGGCGCGATCATTGCGACCTCCGATGCGCGACCCACGCGGGCGGCGGTGGAGCGGGCGCTGAAGGCCTATGTCGGGCGCATCGAACAGGTGCCGCCGAAATTCTCCGCCATCAAGGTCGACGGCCAGCGCGCCTATGACCTCGCCCGCGAGGGCGAGGAATTCGATCTGAAACCGCGCGAGGTGGACGTTCACGCTGCCGCCGTTGCAGGAATGCCGGACGCGGATCATACAGTGATCCATGTCACTTCCGGCAAGGGTTTCTATGTCCGTGCGCTGGCCCGGGACCTGGCCTTCGACCTTGGCTGCGAGGGCTTCATCAGCCAGTTGCGGCGCATGCGGGTCGGCAATTTCGATGCGGTCTCGGCGGTGCCCCTGTCGCGGGTCGAGGAGACCGGGGACCCGGCAGAATTGCGGGCCCTGCTGTTGCCGGTACAGTCTGTGCTGGAGAACATTCCCGAATTGTCCGTTCCGGCCGGCGATGCGGCGCAGGTCCGCCAGGGGCAGGGCATCCTGCTGATGCCGCACCTGGTCGAGCGGTGGCGCGGCGAGCGGGTGGGCGAGGACCGCACGGCCCTGATCACCTGCAATGGCGAAGCGGTGGCGCTCGGCGAAGTGCGCGCCGGACGGTTCGAACCGGCCCGGGTGTTCGCCGTTCAGGAATAGCAATCTGGTCGGCGGGATTTGGCCCGATAATCATGTAAATACAAGGCACTATGGAGCGCCATGTGACCCGCCGCCGCCAGCATATGCGGCCGGAGCGGCGGGGCCGTCCGGTGTGCGGGTCTGGATTCGGGTTTGGGCGGACCTAGGGAGGTGCTTTCGGCGGGGTGAACGTGTCCATAAAGAGGTCCGAACCTGTCCATAAAACAGGGAAA
>JBGSKI010000302.1:0-4715 GCA_041741315.1 Hyphomonas sp.
CGACCTGGATGATGGTCCGCCGCCTGTCGGGCAAGCGGCTCGGCATCATCGGCATGGGCCGCATCGGCCAGGCCGTAGCGCGCCGGGCCAGGGCCTTCGGCCTGCAGATCCACTATCACAACCGCAAGCCGGTCAATCCGCGCATTTCAGAACAGCTCGAGGCAACCTATTGGGACAGTCTCGACCAGATGCTGGCGCGGATGGACATCGTGTCGATCAATTGTCCGCACACGCCGGCCACCTTCCACCTGATGAATTCCCGCCGCCTCGACCTGATGAAGCCCGAGGCATTCATCGTGAACACGGCGCGCGGCGAAGTGATCGACGAGGCGGCGCTGGCGCGGGCGATAAAGGCCGGCAAGCTGGCCGGGGCCGGGCTCGACGTGTTCGAACGCGAGCCGGCGGTCAACGCGGAACTGCTGAACCTGCCCAACGTGCTGCTGCTGCCGCACATGGGCTCGGCGACGATCGAGGGCCGCACCGAAATGGGCGAGAAGGTGATCATCAACATCAAGACCTTCGCCGACGGCCACCGCCCGCCGGACCGGGTCATTCCCGCTATTCTCTGAGGCCCCAGGTCAGGACGGCAATATGGTGCAACAAGCAGACGCGCGCGAGTCGATGGATCGGCGCGGCGCTTCCACAGTCCGTTCTGACAGACACCACCCCACCGGCCGGCGCATCGACATAGACCTGCTCAGGGCGGTCGCCGTGCTTGCGGTGATCCTGTTTCACTTCGACGTGCCGGGCCTCAGCGGCGGCTTTCTCGGCGTGGACATGTTCTTCGTGATCTCGGGCTACCTGATCACCCTGCATATTCGCCAGCAATTTGCCGCCGGCACGTTTTCGTTCGTGAATTTCTATGCGCGGCGTATCCGGCGGCTTTTCCCCGCGCTGGCGGTGACGCTCGTCCTGTCCGCCATCGGAGCCCTGATCCTGTTACCGACGGGCCTGCTCCAGAAATTTGCCTATTCGGCGATTGCTTCGTCCGCTTACATTTCAAACGTCTATTTCTGGTCGGTTGCGGATTATTTCGACACAGACAGCGTCTACAAGCCGCTCCTGCATACATGGTCCTTGTCGGTCGAGGAGCAATTCTACATTTTCTGGCCATTGGCCGTGGTCCTGTTTCACAGGCGGCACCTGAATATCGTGATTGCCCTCGCCGGGATCGTTTCGATCCTGGGCGGTCTGTATCCCGGATTTTTGCACACAACCGTCTTCTACCATTTCCCGTTCCGTGTGCACGAGTTTGCGATTGGTGCGCTGGTCAGCGGTATCTCGCTTGGGCGCCTTCCGCGCTGGGCTGGCACGGGTGTTTTGCTCGCAGCAATCCTTGCCATTGCCTACGGGCTGGTGGCGACAAACGAGCATTCGGCATTTCCGGGATGGGGCAGCGGGGCCGTGATTGCCGGAACGGCCGCGATTATCGCCGTGCAGCACCCGTTGCTGAACCGGGACTGGTCCATCTTCCGGCCCTTCCTGCGCATTGGGCTGACGTCCTATTCGGCGTACCTCGTTCACTGGCCGCTGGTCGTCTTCTACAAGATCACACGCCCCGGTCCGTTGAATTGGCCCGAGTCCGTCCTGATGCTGGTCGCGACGCTGCTACTTGCGGAGATCCTATACCGGCTCGTCGAACAACCGACATCCAGGGTGCAGCTGCCGCGTTTCCGGTTTGCAATTATTGCCATGGCGCCAGTGATGCTGATCGGTGCGCTCGGGTTCAACCAGGGTTACCCGGCGATCCGCCAATATATGGCGGCGAGCCAGTCTGCCGGCTCCGATCCGCAGGTCGTCGGCCAGGTGCTGGACCAGATCAAGGACCGGCGCGTCGTTCTGGAAGAGGCGGAGCAGGAGATCAAAGGCGCGGCGACCGGAACCCTGGCGGCTGACCGGAAGACGATCGTCGTTCTCGGAGATTCACATGCGGTGGATCTGACACTGGCGCTTCGCCTCGTGCTCGGCGACGACAATGCGAATGTCGTCCTGATCCACAGCATTTGCGACCCGCTGACGCTCGACAGCATCACCATCCCGATGGAGGCGCTCTACCAGTCGCACTCGCAGGACGAGACGCGGGAGGAAGGCTACTGCTATCGTCAGCATGCGGACCTTCTGAACAAGATCGAGCAGGCTTCGCCGGACCTCATTGTGTTTTCCGAGGCGTGGCGGGCCGATGCGCTGCCCTATCTCGGCAGGACGCTGGCAGATATTCAGGCGGCGGTGCCGGCGCAGATCCTCGTACTTGGGCGGGTGCCGCAATTCGCCGGTTCACCCGACGTGATTTTCCGTGACGCCGATACGCTCCAGCAGGTGAACCAGTTTGCCTGGAACCGGCGTTACAAGACCTTTGACGATTTCGATTCCATCCTTTCGGGTATCGCCGATGAAGCCGGGGCAAGGTTCGTCTCGAAATGGGACCTGGTGTGTCCGGGCAATGCCTGCGACATGGTAATCGGTTCGGAGCTTGGATACACGGATGCGCAGCACTGGTCGGTCGCCGGCATGAAACTGTACGGAGGCCGGCTCATCAAGGACCCGATCTTCAAACAGGCGCTGTTGCCGTAAGGATCAGTCCAGGGCGCCGATATAGGGCAGGCCGCGATACTTGCCGGCATCGTCCATGCCGTAGCCGACGAGGTAGCGGCCCGGCGAATCGAAGGCGCAGAAATCGACCCCGTCGGCGCCGCGCGGGGCCCAGGGCTTTTGCGTCAGGGCGCAGGTGATCACTTCGCGCGCGCCCTGCGCCAGGAGATGCGCCTTGGCGAAGGCGAGGGTGCGGCCGGTGTCGAACACATCGTCGAGCAGCAGCACACCGCGATCCTTGACGGGCCGCGACAAGTCGGCCCGGATGGCCACACGGCCGGAGCTTTCGCGGGCATCGTGATAGCTTTCGAGCCAGATCACATCGAGCATCGGGTGAATGCCGCGCCGCGCGAGGGCCTTCATCAGGTCGGCGGTAAAGGGTGTTGCGCCGATCAGGATCGAGACCACGGTCCAGTCGCCGGCGAGCCGCGGGACCAGCCGGTCGGCGAGATCGTCGACCCGGGCCATCAGTTCATCCTCCGGGACGATCACGTCGATTTTTGGCAGCCCGGTCATTCCTGGGCGTCTCCGTCCGATGCGTCTGTCTGCGCCGCAGCGGGGGCAGAGGGCGGGGTTCCGGCCTTGTCGACCAGGGTCAGTTCGATCTCGAAGCTTTCGACCGGCGCGTCTTCCAGCACGACATGAAACGTTCCGCGCGCCGCCGGGGGCAGGCGGGCCGGCGTGATCGTGCCATAGCGCGTGGCGACGATCTTGCCGCGCTCGTCGCGCAGGTCGACCTTCACGAGCGGCGTGACCACGGTCGAACGGGCGACATTGACGGCACGTCCGGAGACAGTGACGACGGGCACCGTGTCGTCGAATGTGCGGCTGCGTTCGATGGCCTCGAATTCGATTCCGAAGCGGTTGACCGAGAATCCGGCCATCTTGTAGGCGGCAGCGGCCTGCGGCCAGACCTTGACCACGTCATTGCGGAAAATGATCGCGGCGAGGCCGAGCAGGAAAAACACCCCGGCAGTGACCAGCCAGGACAGGAGCGCGGCAAACCGGCTCTTGCGGCGGCGCTGTTCGCGCACCCGTTCGCGGTAGACCTCGTGGGCCGGCATGGCGGCGACCCTGGGCGCGACCACAGTGCCCTCAGGCGGCACGAACCAGGAATGACCGCAGGCCGCGCACTTCACAGTGCGGCCGCTTTCACCGATTGTTGAGTCATCGGCGAAATACTGGGTGTCGCAGCTTGGGCAGGTGAGGATCATGGCTTGGTCTTTCCCGCAATTCGCCCCATTAATCCAGCCATCCGAGCCAGCGCCGGGAGCCCATGACCCTTTCGAGACACGACCTCTTCGACGATGTCGCTGTGCGTCTGGATGCCGTGTCGCTCCGCTACGACACATCAGACGATATTCTTAGCGGCATTGATCTGACCCTGAAACCGGGTTCTTTCAGCTTTTTGACGGGTGCGTCGGGGGCCGGCAAGACCAGTATCCTGAAGCTGCTTTACCTGGCCCTGAAGCCGACACAGGGGGAGGTTTCCCTGTTCGGGCGGCCGACCAGCCGGCTGACGCGCGACCAGCTGTCGGCGCTGCGCCGCCGGGTCGGGGTGGTTTTCCAGGAGTTCCGGCTGCTCGAACACCTCACCGCCTACGAAAATGTGGCCCTTCCGCTGCGCGTTCTGGGCAAGCGGGAATCGGATTATCAGGGCGATGTCGAGGAATTGCTGGCCTGGGTCGGGCTGGGTGCGCGCCTGCATTCCAAGCCGCCGACCCTGTCCGGGGGTGAGCAGCAGCGCGTGGCGATCGCCCGGGCGGTTGTCACGCAACCCGATATCCTGATTGCCGACGAGCCGACCGGGAACGTTGATCCTGAAATGGGCGCGCGCCTGATGCGGCTGTTCATGGAACTGAACAAGCGGCGGCGCACCACGGTGATCATCGCGACGCATGATCTTGGCCTGGTACGGCAGGTCGAGGCGCCGGTTTACCGGCTGACCAAAGGCCTGCTGGTGCAGGATGTGGAATATGGCGGCGCAGCCGGGCGGCGGCGGACCGACCCGATCCAGGTGGCGGAAGACTGATGGCGCGCGAAACCCCCCTCCTGCCGGTCGAGGATGCGCGCGAGGCGGCGCTGTTCTTCGTTGTCGGCGCGCTGTGCTTCCTTGCCGCGCTGGC
>JBGSKI010000303.1:0-5204 GCA_041741315.1 Hyphomonas sp.
CGCCCGCGCGGCGGCGAGCGAGATGCATGCCGGCTTCATGGAACTCCGCAACCTTTGTTCCATGGACATTCGCGGGCGGCAGCCTGCCCCGGACATGACCGCAAAACTGGAGGCAGACATTGCCCGCATCCAGGCCCTCTGGTCGGGCCTTCGCGAGACATTCGGCAAGGGCGGGCCGTTCCTGTTCGGCGCCTACAGCGCGGCGGATGCCTTCTATACGCCGGTCGTCACGCGATTCCGCACCTACGGCCTGCCGCTCCACGGCGCGGCCGCAGACTATGCCGCCGCCGTGCTGGAAGACCCCCTGTTCCGGACGCTCGAAGACCAGGCCAAAGCCGAGCCATGGTGGATCCGCTACGGGCCGGACGGCCGCAGCAGCGGCTATCTCAAGCCGGAAGGCTGAGCAGGTCGTAGCCGAGATCGTGGCGGAACAGCTCGCTAATGCGGGTGCGGTAGATGTCCATCGCCTCACCGGTGAACAAGTCCACCAGGGGCGTCTGCCGGTTCTGCAGGACGTTCGGCTCGGCATCCGGATCGACCTTCAGGGCCATCGCGTCCTTGGTGCCGGCGGCGAGCGCGGCATCGATGGCGGACGGGGATAGGTTCAGGCCCCAGTGCCGGTCGATCGCTTCAAGGCTGCCGCGCGGATCCTTCTGGGTCTGCTCGTAATGCAATGTCAGGATTGACCCGCCATGCCGGGCGGCAACCTCGCCCCAGCGGTTCCAGAACCGGGCGAGCCAGTAAAGATCGCAGCGATACTGCGTGCCCCCGGGATCGCCCTTCAGATAAGTCAGCCAGTCGACCTGGATATCGTATTCCCATTTGGCATGATGGCTGGCTAGGATCGCCATCGGATGCCGCACCGCCAGCACATAGGGCGGCAGGTGCGCGAAGCCCCGCGCCCAGCCCCAGTCGGCCAGCACATGCGGGATCGTATGGCTGAACGCGAGCCGGGGCAGTTGCGGGAACACCGCGGCATCCTTCGGCCAGCCGATATAGGGCCGCACCGCGTTCTCCGAGAAATATTCCGGACGCGGAATGCCATGCGTATCGGCCAGCGCCACGGCCAGCATGTATTTCAGCCAGTGCGTCCCTGAATTCTTCGATGTCACAAGCACGCCGTCGAAGGCGCCGTGGCGCAGGACGGAAAAGTTCGTCCAGTTCTCGTTCAGGACCTTGGTGCGGTACGCGGCGGGCAGCGGCTGTGTCATGCCAATCGGGTAAGCGGAGATTTGACGGCGCGCAACTCAGGTCTTCAGGCCGGCCTTGTCGCGGAACACCTGCAGCAGGGCCATCTGGTCGCGCGTCGGCGCGCCTTCGGCCTCCGATACGGCCACCAGCATGGAATCGAGATCGACAATTTCCTTCGGACCAAGCGCCGTCGACGCGATAATCATCTGGCTCAGGCGGCGCATGGATTCGGTCGGCGGCGGGGCCGAATTGGTCACCCAGATTGCGTGCGCCGCGAGATCCCCGGCGTCCTTCTCCGAGAACTGGAACGTCTGGCGGATTTCGGATTCGATCTGTGTTGTCTGGCGTTCGGTCAAAGGGCCGCCCCGCGCACGGGCCATTTCGACCAGCATGATCGCGGCGGCCTCGCGCGGGTCCTCAATCAGGTCGAGCCCGTTCTTTGCGGCCTTGTAGCGGAACGACATGCGGCGGGGCAGGTTCGCGGCTGTCTTGGCGAGGTCCAGCGCTTCCTTCGCGCCTTGCCTGGCGATGCGCATCCGCCACGACCACACGGCGATCGTCACGAGCAGGCCGATGAGGGTGATCAGGAAGGGCATGTCTGACCCTAACGCAGGCTAGGACTTCTTGCCACTGCCAAACATCTTGCGGAACAAGGTCGACAGAAGGCCAAACCCGGCGACCAGCAGGATCCAGCCCTTCTTCAGGAAGAGGATGGCGAGCGTTGCCAGGCCGGCCTTCTTGGCGACCACCAGCCCGGTGCCGCCGGCGATCAGCGCGGCAACGCCATAGCCGGCGGTCTTGTCGCCTTTCTGGTAGTCTGCATAGCGGTGGCCTTCGGTGAAATCCGGCACGGCCAGCACGTCCGCCGCGATGGCGCGGACCTCGTCCAAGGCTTCGGCGGGGGCGATGAAATTGACCGACAGGACGCCCTCGCGTCCGAGAACGCGCATGTCATAGTTGAGCGTATGGGCACCGCCCGCATCCGAGAAGAGCAGGTCCTTGGCCCAATCCATCCGGTGGTGCTCTGCATCGTAGCGCGGCTCTGCGGCTCAGCCGGTCAGTTCGATCGTGGCATAGCCCTGCTTGGCGCGCTCCGGGTTCACCGATTGCGTGTCGCGCTGCATGTCCCGCAGCAGCTTGTCGAAATCCATGTCGGCGGCATCGGCGTCGCTGACATAGCCGGATTCCTCATAGGTGAGCGCGGCGCCCCAGATGGCTTCAGCCGGCGACTCGCCCGCCGGGAACAGCATGCCGAGCACGCTCGAATCCGGCGGATTGCCCCAGAGATCCTCAAGGATTTTCCGGCTTTCGCGGCCGTCATAGAAATCGAGATAGGAGGGTACTTCCAGCCTGACCGGTGCGCCGTTGAGGGCGACGGAGCCATGTTCCGGGGCAACATCCTTGAGGACTTCTTGCGCAAACGCGCGATACTGGGCTTCCGCGTCCTCTTCCCCGGAGATCGAGGCCTCTTCGTCTTGCTGTGCCAGTCCCTGAGCCACTGGCACCAATCCCAGCACAAGCACGCTGAGCAACAGCCGTTTCATGTTCTTTCCCCGATTGACCCTGCTGCAACCTAAGCTGCAGCAGGATCAGTCAGCAAGCAGAATTCTTCTATTGCCCGCCGTCTGCCGGGGTCGTGGCGTGGGCCTGGGCAAGCACATAGGCGCGGATCGCTTCGACATCGTCCGGCGTCAGGTATTCGGCGAACGAGACCATGCCATTGGCGGCGAGGTTTCCGTCGATCACGACGCCCTTGAAGGCCTCGGTATTGCCGGTGATCGACGACCAGCGCAGGTCAGGCAGCACGCCCGAGCTTTCGGCCAGTGCGCCATGGCAGACCATGCAATTGCGTGAGTAGGCGATGGTGCCCTGCTCCAGCATGGCTTCCGTGCCGAACGCTTCGGCCTTCGGCGTGCGTTCGATCGCCGGCAGGTCCGCATCGGCGATCTCGGCGGTGCCGCCGAGCTTGAAGGTGACGACCTTGCCGACCGTCGACCGAACCGTTTCGTCATAGCCGTAACCGGCAACGAGAGCGAAGGCGGAGCCCCAGCCGGTGGTGATCGTGACATACTGCTCGCCGTCGATCATGTAGGTGCCCGGACCCGATGCCGCGCCGGACTTGACGTTCTGGCTCCACAGCTTGTCGCCGGTGGCCGCGTCATAGGCGACGAAATCGCCGCTCAGCTTGCCCTGGAACACGAGGCCGCCGGCGGTCGACAGGACGCCGCCATTCCAGGCATTGCCGTGTTCGACGGTCCAGCGCGCCTTGCGGGCAACCGGGTCCCACGCGATCAGCCGGCCCTTGAGGGTCGAACGCAGGAACTTGGCGACTTCCGGCGGCGCAATCGGCGGTACGCCGGCCGAGAAGTCCGCGCCGGTGTTCCAGCCGGTCGCCTTGGACTGGAAGCGGGGATCCTCGACATAGGCCTGCGGGATTTCCTGCGCCGGGATGTAGGCAAGGCCGAGGTCGGGATTGTAGGCCATGGGCTGCCAGTTATGCGCGCCGAGCGGGCCGGGCAGCTGCGTATAGGGCACCGTGCCGTAGCGGGCATCCGGCACTTCGATGGGGCGGCCATTGGCGTCGAGGCCGGTCGCCCAGTTCATCGGGCCGAACGCATCGCCGGACAGGAACTCGCCTGTCCTGGCGTCGATCACGTAGAAGAAGCCGTTCTTCGGCGCCTGCATGGCGACGCGGCGTGGTGCGCCATTCTCGCCGAGCGGCAGGTCGGCCAGGATGATCGTCTGCGTGGCGGTATAGTCCCAGTTGTCGCCGGGCGTGGTCTGGAAGTGCCACTTGTATTCGCCGGTACTGGCGTCCACCGCGACGATCGAGGACAGGAACAGGTTGTCGCCACCGGACGGGTCGCGGAACGTGCGGTTCCAGGGCGAGCCATTGCCGACGCCGAAGATGATCTGGTCGTTGACATCGTCATAGACGATCGAATCCCAGACCGTGCCGCCGCCGCCATCCGTGGTCCATGCGCCGGTATCGCCCCAGGTCACGTTGCCGACCTTTTCGAAGGCCGAATCGGAGGCTTCGCCGTCCGGTTGCTTGATCGGGTTCGGCACCGTGTAGAAACGCCAGACCTGGTCGCCGGATTCGGTGTCATATGCGGTGATGTAGCCGCGCACGCCAAGCTCTGCGCCGCCATTGCCGATCAGGACCTTGCCGTTCACCACGCGCGGCGCTCCGGTGATCGTGTAGGGCAGGGACTGGTCGACCGTCACGGTTTCCCAGACGAGGCCGCCGGTCTTGGCGTCGAGCGCCTGCAGGCGGCCGTCGATCACGCCGACATAGACCTTGCCATTATAGACCGCGACCCCGCGATTGACGACGTCGCAGCAGGCATTGACGCCCACCGCCTTGTCCGCTTCCGGGTCATGGACCCAGAGTTCCGCGCCGGTCTTCGCGTCGAGCGCGTAGACGATCGACCAGGCCGAGGTGACATACATCACGCCGTCGACCACGATCGGGGTCGATTCAACCCCGCGATTGGTGGCAAGGTCATAGGTCCAGGCAACGCCGAGACTGCCGACATTCGACGTGTCGATGGCGGTCAGCCTGGAATGGCGCTGCTCGTCATAGGTGCCGCCATAGGTCAGCCATTCTTCGCCCCCGGATGCCGACTTGATGCGGTCCGTATCGACGGCGGCGAAGGGGGGGACCTCGTCCGGCCCGTGCGCCTTTTCCTTCGGTGCGCAGGCCGCCAGCAGGGCGGCGGCCGATACGGCCAGAATCGCTGAACGCCAATAAGCCATGACTGTTTCCTCTCCCATGGATGTGTGAGCGGTCTTGCGCCGCCAGTTTCGCCGGAACCTAGACCTTCCGGGCGCATTGTCGAGCCTTGACGGAGCGGCACGTGCCCGGCGTCAGAAAGGAATTCAGGCGGGAATGTTGACGCCGCGCAGTTCTTCCCTTGCGCCGGTAATCGCAGCGGCGACGCATTGCTGCCAGGCCTTGCGGTCGCCCGCCGTCTCCGACCCCGCCGGGAAACTGACCGAGCGCGAGGCGC
>JBGSKI010000304.1:0-3987 GCA_041741315.1 Hyphomonas sp.
CGGACCGCGACTGGGTGAAGCTCGAGGGCGGCCGGCGCTTCCGCGTGCAGGCGGACTACCAGCCCGCCGGCGACCAGGTGACCGCCATCCCGGAACTCGTCGAAGGCATCGAGGCCGGCGAGCGCGACCAGGTCCTCCTCGGCGCCACCGGCACCGGCAAGACCTTCACCATGGCCAAGATCATCGAGGCGACCCAGCGCCCCGCCCTGATCCTCGCCCCCAACAAGACCCTCGCCGCACAGCTCTATGGCGAGTTCAAGTCCTTCTTCCCGGACAATGCGGTCGAGTATTTCGTCTCCTATTACGACTATTACCAGCCGGAGGCCTACGTGCCCCGCGCCGACCTCTACATCGAGAAGGAATCCTCGATCAACGAGGCTATCGACCGGATGCGCCACTCGGCCACCCGCGCCATTCTCGAGCGCGACGATGTGATCATCGTCGCCTCGGTCTCGTGCATCTACGGCATCGGCTCGGTCGAGACCTATACCTCGATGACCTTCAAGCTGGAGACCGGCCAGCGCATCAACCCGCGCCAGGTCGCCGAGCGCCTCGTCGCCAACCAGTATACCCGCAACGACATCAATTTCGTGCGCGGCTCGTTCCGCGTGAAGGGCGACGTCATCGACGTCTTCCCCGCCCACTATGAAGACCGCGCCTGGAAGCTCTCCTTCTTCGGCGACGAGCTGGAAGCCATCACCGAGTTCGACCCGCTGACCGGCCGCACCCAGCAGAAATTGCCGGCGATCAAGATCTACGCCAACTCCCACTACGTCACGCCGCGCCCGACGCTCAACCAGGCCATCGACAGGATCAAGGCGGAGCTGAAAGACACGATCGCGCACTTCGAAAAGCACGGCAAACTGCTCGAGGCCCAGCGCATCGGCCAGCGCGTCCAGTACGATCTCGAAATGCTCGCCGCCACCGGTTCCTGCAACGGCATCGAGAATTATTCGCGCTACCTCACCGGCCGCAAGCCGGGCGAGCCGCCGCCCACCATGTTCGAATACCTGCCCGACAATGCCCTCGTCTTCTGCGACGAGAGCCACCAGACCGTCCCGCAGATCGGCGCCATGTTCAAGGGCGACTTCAGCCGCAAGTCGACGCTCGCCGAATACGGTTTCCGCCTGCCCTCCTGCATGGACAACCGCCCCCTCAAGTTCGAGGAATGGGACGCCATGCGCCCGCAGACCGTCCATGTCTCCGCCACGCCCGGCAAGTGGGAAATGGAGCGCACGGGCGGCGTGTTCACCGAACAGGTCATCCGCCCCACCGGCCTGATCGACCCGCCGGTCGAGGTCCGCCCCGTGTCAACCGGCGGTGCCAACCAGGTCGACGATGTGATGGCCGAGGTGAAGGCCGTCGCCGCCGCCGGCTTCCGCTCGCTGATCACCACGCTGACCAAGAAGATGGCGGAAGACCTGACCGACTTCCTGCACGAGAACGGCGTGCGCGTGCGCTACATGCACTCCGATGTCGACACGATCGAGCGGATCGAGATCATCCGTGACCTGAGATTGGGCGTGTTCGACGTCCTCGTCGGCATCAACCTCCTGCGCGAGGGGCTCGACATTCCCGAATGCGCCTTTGTCGGCATCCTCGATGCGGACAAGGAAGGCTTCCTGCGCTCGGAAACCAGCCTCGTCCAGACCATCGGCCGCGCCGCCCGCAATTCAGAGGCCCGCGTCGTCCTCTATGCGGACCGTGTCACCGGCTCGATGGAACGCGCGATGGAGGAAACCTCCCGCCGCCGCGAGAAACAGCACGCCTACAACCTGGAACACGGCATCACGCCGACCACCATCATCCGCGACGTCTCCGACATCCTCGGCGAACTCGGCGAAAAGAAAGACGGCGTCCCCAAGGCCCGCGGCCGCGGCAAGGACAAGGACCGCCGCCGCGGCATGTCCGAGGAAAAAGCCCTTCCACTTGCGGGCGATTCCGGCCACAATCTCAAGATCGCCATCGCCGACCTCGAAAAACAAATGCGCGAAGCCGCGGCGAACTTGGAGTTTGAGGACGCGGCGCGGCTACGGGACGAGGTGAAGCGGCTGCGGGAGTTGGAGCTGGGGCTGAATTGATTTCAGTGATTGCTGCAGAGGCGTTTGAGTTGGGAAAGGGGGATCAAAAGCTAATGTTTCTAAAATTCACAAAGCAGCTTTGCATCTTCGGCTTGTTGGCGGTCGCTGCTTGTGATGACCGACCAAAAGTATGGACGGCTTGGATTTATGCCGACGCTGAAACACTGAGTACGACTGACTCGCTAACTGGTTTCAAGTCGTTCAAAGACTGCCAGTCTGCTGCAATTGAAAAGCTTAGAACCTATCCAGACCCCGACGCTGGCGATTATGAATGTGGATACATGTGCCGCTGGGATACTGAGTGGAAAACCAACGTGTGCAAAGAAACCCGAAACTAATTTGTGACCGCTGAAACTTGATTTGCGTCACTGCAGGCACAACTTTCCGTACTGATAGCTTGAGTTGAGGCATCGCCAATTCCGATTCCACGGTTTCGCTGGCGGATTTCTTCTTTCCATTGCCCAATCCCTCCTCCCGAAAACCCCTGCGAAGGCAGGGGTCCATCTCCTGGATTGGCCTCATGCGCTTGGGGAAATTGCAGGAGATGGATACCTGCCTGCGCAGGTATCCTCGGGACGGGATGTTGGCGTCTTCAGCGGGAAGCGGTGAGACAGGCGGCGGGTGGAAGCGCCGCAACACCGCGCTTCCCCACCCTTACCCAATCCCTCCCCCCCGAAGACCCCTGCGAACGCAGGGGTCCAACTCCCGGATGGGCCTCAAGCGCGTGGGGAGCGAGCGGGAGATGGATACCTGCCTGCGCAGGTATCTCCGGACAAAAGGCAGGTGCCCCCGCTCACTGGTTCAGCGTGAACCAAAGATCGTCCCAGTCCCGATTGGTCTCCTCGATGAGGTCCCGCTTCCAGTCCCGCTTCCACTTCTTGATCTGGTACTCCCGCACCTTGGCGCTCTCGCGCGTGTCATGCGCTTCGTACCAGACCAGCCGTTTTATATCGTGCTTTCGCGTATAGGCCGCGCCCTTTCCTTCCCGGTGCTGCCACACCCGGCGGGCAATATCGTCCGTATGCCCGCAATAGAGCGCGCCGTTCTTCCGGTTCGCCAGGAGGTAAACGTAAAACGCCATCGTCCTCGTTCCGATGATGACTGCGGACGCAGGCGTCCATCTCCGTCAACTTTCAATGGCACCGCAAGGATTTTTTCTCTCCGCTCAATGCGTCGTCGGCCAGACCGCCGCCGCACCGGGGCCGGCGCGACGCGGAGGGCGACATAGAGGCCCACACCCTGCCGCACCCCTCTCATCCTTCGGCTTCGCTCAGGAAGAGGCCCGTTTCTCTCCGCACGCTCCGGAGCGCTCATGCTGAGCGAAGTCGAAGCACGGGCGCGGGAGGCGCCGAGGCCGCCTAGAGCGGCGTGCCGAAAAGTGGACCCGGTTTTCGGGTACACGCCGCGACCAGACAATAGACCTGAAGCATCGAGCTGATTCCTGGAATCAGCTCGACGCTTTAGGCCTGCGCCCTCGGCAAGCCGCGTTCGCAGTCGAATGCCTCGTAACCGGCAAGCGCGCGTGCCTCGCCCTCGAGGAACCCCTCCAGCCGCTCGACAAAGGCTGTCTCGCCAGCCGCGCGGGCGGTCGCCGCAAGCTCGCGGACCCGTGTGTTGAAGCCGTTGAAAAAGCCCCGCTCCACCGCCTCCTCGATCCGGAGGAACAGGGTCTCCACGTCGAAATCCTCGACCAGGAATTCCAGAACGTCGCGGAACACCAGGACCCGGTGCTGGAAGGTCGCGCCGAAGCGCCGCCACAGGGCGCCATCCTCGCAGGCGTCGTCCGCGTCTTCCTGCCAGGCCTCGCACACTTTCAGCATGAGGACGAACAGGGCGCGGCGCCGGGTCTCGTCTTCCAGCGCCTCCGCGTGCAGGCCGAACAGGCCCGCCACCGGCGCGGCAAAAC
>JBGSKI010000305.1:0-1890 GCA_041741315.1 Hyphomonas sp.
CGTCGACGCTGACAGGGGCTTGCCGCCGCCCATCGGGTCGCGCGCATAGGCGTCGAGCAGGTCGATGATGGCAGCTGCATGCAGCGGCTCGGCATAATCGGCTTGGACCACGGTGATCGGCATTTTCTCTTTCCCAGCAGACCTGCCGCCATAGCCGAGTCGGGGCGACCCTGTCACGCGTTCCCTGCTGTTCAAGTCAGGACAAGGGCCTGGACGGTCTTGTCCCAGCCGACATGAATCGCGCCGCCGATCTCGATGACGGGGCGCTTGATCAGGGTCGGGTGGGCGGCCAGCAGGGCGGCTTCGCCCTGCGTGCCGGCCTTCGCCTTCTGGCCGTTCGACAGGCTGCGCCATGTGGCGGAACTCTTGTTGACGAGTTTCAGCGGCGCCGCCTTCAACCAGACCGGGAGCTTTTTCTCAAGGTCTGCGTCTTCGCGGACGTCGATGAAACGCACGGTGTGGCCGGCGGCTTCGAGGTCGCGTCTGGCTTTCCGGCAGGTGTCGCAGTTCTTCAGCCCATAGAGCGCGACGGAGTGTCCGGGCATGGTCTCTCTCCGGTTCGAAAGAGGCGAGTCCCTAGAGGTAAATTCGCCTGCGTTCAACCGGCGATCTGCGCCGCATCGCAGCAATTGTTCAGTTTGAGGAACCGGAAGCGAACACGGCGACAATGGGTCCCATGTCGATGCCGGGTTCGCTGCGGCCGAGTTCGGCGCTGTAGAGGCGCGACACGGTGCCATCAAGGTACAGGGCTTCGGGCGTGTCCAGCCCGTCGCGGAACAGGCGCGCGAAGGTGTGGAAATTGACCGGCGAATTGCTGATGGCAAAGTAAATCGTTTCGCCGTCCGCGCTCAGGCCGACGCCGTTGCGGCGCTTGCGGCTTTGCCCGTTCTCGTTGAAGTCCGGGTGCAATTCCCCGCCGGTGACCAGCATCGGACCGGATTGCGTGGCGTAGGCGGGTGCGATGCCGAGGGCCTTGTAGGCGAGGGTTTCGGTGACATGGGCGGTGCCGTCCGTACCGATCCAGAACACGCCGTTCGGCACCATGCCGAAATTGCCCGGCCCGGCGCGCGTGACCAGCGGCGCGATCTCCACGCCGTCTTCGACATACAGGCCGACCGGGCGGCGGTCCTCGTGGTACATGCCGGCATTCATGGCGAACAGGACCTCGCCGCCGCTATCCCCGGCGAGACCTGCCAGCCGGTCGAACTGGCCGACGGGGACGCCGTCCGGATGGGTCAGGACCAGGCGGATATTGGAGGCGTCGCGGGCGTTTGCCCGGCAGACGGTGAAGGGTTGCGAGTCGAAGCTCATGTCCTGGCAGGCCGGCTCGGCCTCGCCCCGGCAGGCGGGCAGGAGGGCAAGGACCAGCAAGGCGAGCAGGAGGCGCATCGGGTCAACCTAGTGCCGGGAACCGGCCGGCGCCAGAGGCCTGCCGTGAGCCGTCCGGGGAGTTTAGATATATCTGATCTTGAATTTTCGATATATCTATTCTACATGACATTCAGATATATCGAAAGGAGACAATATCGTGTATCGCACCAACAGACATGGCGGGCCCTCGGCCTGCGGACATACGGACACAGATGAAGGCGGCCATGGCCGCAGGGGATGGCACATGCGGCATGGACACCGGCACGGACATGGCCATGGACATGGAAAGGGACGCGGGCAGGGCGGGGCCCGCCGGGCGCTCGACCATGGCGACCTGCGCCTGCTGTTGCTGCACCTGATCGGGGCAGAGTCCCGGCACGGCTATGACCTGATCCGCGAAATCGAGACGCGCACCGGCGGGGCCTATGTGCCGAGCCCGGGCGTCATCTATCCGGCGCTCGAAGCGCTGCTGGATCTCGGCTGGGTCAGCGCGCAGGCCGACGGGTCGCGCCGCTCGTT
>JBGSKI010000306.1:0-1559 GCA_041741315.1 Hyphomonas sp.
AGCGACGCCATCGACCGCCGGCCATCCTCCGTCGCCCCGCGCGCAAAGCTCGGACACGGCGCAAACAATTCGACCCGCATCACCGCCGCCGCCATCATCACCGCCTTGCGCGCCTCCTTGGTCGCACCGGCATAGACGCCGATATAGACCGCCGCCACACCGCGCCCCATCGGCGCCAGATGCGCCGGATCGGGAGAGGCCGGCACATAGGTGCCGCCACGCACGGCCTGTTCGCCTGCCTGCGTAAGCGGCAGGGTGAGGAAAATTCCGTCCACCGGCTCTCCGCACACCCAGGCCGTCATGCCCGTGATCCGGTCCATCTCTGTCACTGCCTCAGCCGTCGCGAGTTTCGAGCCCATGAGCGATTCGGCGACCGCAATTCCCGCCCGAAGATCCTCTCCGTGTGCCCTCCGGAAGCCAAAATCTGCCGCCCTGCGCTCTACCACAGAGAGATCGACATCAATCCCCGGCATGATTCTATTTGTCGTTGCGTTCATCTGGCGGCTCCATTACACCTTGAATCCAAGTGTTCCAGACTTGCGCGCTGATGGCTTTGGGTTTGGCTGAAATGGGGCATTTCACGACTGCAAGGGGCCCGTATGCGGATCGAGACCTTTGACTGGGACCTGCTGCGTGTGTTTCGCATGGTCGCTGAACTCGGCAGCATGAGCGCAGCGGCCGCACGCCTCGGCGGATCTGTTCCGACGATCAGCCGCCGGATGACCGAACTTGAAGCCGAACTGAAAACCCAGATCTTCGTCCGTTCGACCCGCGGCATCGAACTCACCGATGCCGGCCGCATCCTGCTGCGGCACGCGCATGTCATCTTCGACGTGATCGCGGCTGTCGAACTCGATGTCGCCAACCAGCAGCCCTCAGACGCCGGCCTCCTGCGCCTCGATGCGGAAGAAAGCCTGCTGGCCGGTTGGATCGCGCCGCGTCTCGCCGACTTCCTGAAGCTCCACCCGGAAATCGATCTGCGCACGCGTGCCGCACAGGTCGCGACCGTCGAGGGCCTGAACCTCGCCGACATTTCGATCCTGCTCGACCGCCCGGCCCATCCCGACATGGTCACCCGCCGCGCCGGCAAGGTTCACTACGCGATCTATGCCCATCCGGCCCACCCGGCGACCTCCGGCGGCCTCTCGCGCATGGCGGCCCTGTTCACCAATCGCTGCCTGTTCCACGAATCCCACGCCGCGCTGATTTCGTCCCAGCTCGGCGCGGCCGATCCGCTGCGCCAGTTCTGCGAGCGCTCGCCGCAGACCAATTCCTTTTTTGCGGCCCTCGCCGAATGCCGCGCGGGCGCCGCGCTCTGCGCCCTGCCCACTTTCATCGAAGAGACCTGCACGGATCTCCAGCGCATCTGCCTCCTGCCGGAAGTGCGCGCCGACATCTGGATCGCCTTCCCGGAACGGACCCGGCGCATTTCGCGCGGCGTGCTGACGCTCGACTGGCTGCGCCAGCTCTTCGCACCGGAAGAATCGGCCTGGTTCCGCCAGGCACCACCCTCGCTCATCCGCTCGCAATCTCCGGACGGCGGCTCCCGCCCGGATGCC
>JBGSKI010000307.1:0-2576 GCA_041741315.1 Hyphomonas sp.
ATCGGCGGCCTCAATGCGAACCGGCACGAGATCGGCCTGCGCGGCGGTCCAGTCCTTCACCTCGGCCAAGTCGGCGGCGGCCCAGAAGCGGTAGATGTCGCCCTCTGTACCGAAGGCAAGGCGCTGCAACGCTTCGCGGCAGAGCCAGTCGACCTGTTCATGCTCCGGCGGCTCGTCGCACAGGTGGCATCCCGGGATGACGCGCTCAGTGAGATCGTAGAATTTGGTGAAGTTCTCGCGGTGGGAGGTCGACAGGTCCCCGGCATACCACATGTAGTCGAGCGCCAGCTTGTGCGGCGGGCGGCGCCACATTTCGCGCGGGCCTTCAACCTTGGTGTCGAATGCCTTGGTCGAGAGCGGACCTTCCTCGAGGATGCGCTGGCGGATGCCTGCCCGGCCCTTTTCGTCCAGCATGCCGCGATGCCATTCCCAACCGCGCACTTTCTCTTCCATGCGGCGGAACTGCCGGCGCCAGGTGGGATAGAATTCGATCGGGATGACCGAGGCATCATGCGTGAAGTGCTCGAAGACGCCACGATGCTCCTTGAGAAGCCGGGCGAGCATGGGTTCGCGGTAATTCTGGTTGCGCGACCAGATGATGTGGTCGTGGGCGCGGGCGACGACGCGGATCGAGTCGAGCTGGACGAAGCCAAGGTCTCGGATCAGGCGGGCGAGGTCGAGCGGGCCGGTCGGTGTGGTGGCGAGGCCCTGCGCGTCAAGCCAGAGACGCCGGGCGTCCCGGTTGCGGATTTCGAGAGGGGCCGGGCTCATTCGAACAGGGCCATCTGGCCGCCGTCCAGACGCACACCTTCTGCAGCAAGCAACGCCATCTTGGTCGTGCCGCCGCCATAAGCCGAGAATCCACCGAGCCGGCCATCGGAGGCGAGCACGCGGTGGCACGGCACGATGACCGGCCAGGAATTCCGGCCCAACGCCATGCCGACGGCGCGGGAGGCGCCCGGCTCGGCAATCGCCCGGGCAAGCCAGCCATAGGTCACCGTCTCGCCCCAGGGCACCTGCCGCAGGGCCTCGTAGGCGGCGCGTTCGAAGGGGGAATGGCGGTGCATGTCGAGCGCGATGCCGTCGAAATGCGTGACGGTGCCGCCAGCGAATGTGCGCAGCCTGTCGATGGTTTTGCGAATGTGTGCCGGAATGCCGGGTTCCGATATGATCTGCGCGCCGTGGCGGGTGATCCTGGCGAATGCCTTCGCTTGCGTGGCCTCCGGCAGCTGGACACCGGTCAGGCCTGCCTCGGACCAGGCGAGGCCGCAGGTGCCGATGGCGGTGTCGAAGAGGCAGGCAGATTCGAACATTCGGGGAACATCAGGGAGAATCCCGGAAGAGTCCAGACCCATGTGCCCTTGGCGGTTCCCCCACCTGTCCTCCTCCTAAAGGGGGAGAGAGGGGGGACCGCCTCAAGCCAGATGCCTGGCGAAGAAATCCAGGGTCCGGCCCCAGGCGAGCGCGGCGGCGGCCGGGTCGTATCGGGGCGTCGTGTCGTTGTTGAAGCCGTGGTTGACGCCTTCATAAATGTACACTTCGTAGGGTTTGCCGGCCGCATCCAGCGCTGCTTTGTAGGCGGGCCAGCCGGCATTCACGCGGTCGTCGAGCCCGGCGAGATGGAGCTGCAGCGGCACCTGCAGGGTCGCGGCCTCTTCGGCGCTCGGCCAGCCGCCATAATAGGGCACCGAACAGGCAAGCCAAGGCTGTTTCACCGCCATCAGGTGGGTGATGCTGCCGCCGAAGCAGAAGCCGGTCGTGCCGATCTTTCCGGTGGTGGCGGGATGATCGCGCAGGAACTCTGCCGCGGCCATGAAATCGGCGAGCATCGCCGCGCCGTCGCGCTGGACCTGCAGGGCGCGGCCGTCATCATCGTTTCCGGGATAGCCTCCAAGCGGATAGAGCGCGTCCGGCGCGAAGGCGACATAGCCGGCCTTGGCGGTGCGCCTGGCGACGTCGCGGATATGCGGATTGAGACCCCGGTTCTCGTGCACGATGACCACGCCGCCAGCCTTGGCGACTCCCTTGGGGCGGACGAGATAGCCCTGCATTTCGCCGGCACCGTCCGGGGAGTCGTAGAGCAGCGTTTCCTCGACCAGGTCGTGGTCGGCGCCTTCGGCGGTCTGGGCCTTCGAATAGTCGGGCATGACGCAGGCGGCGAGCGTCGCGATGCTCAATCCGCCCACGGCATATTTGGCGAGGCCATCGAAGAAGGCGCGTCGCGACACCTGGCCATGGCAGTAGGCATCGTAGAGGTCGAACACGCCTTGCGGGATGTCGGTGGGTCTGGTTACGTCGGCCATGGGCGTTCCTCCTGTTTCGGAGGATGGTAGCGCAGTAGCGGGATTTGGACAGGTGCGGAGCGATCACAAAATCGCCCGCGTCGTCATACTCCGAGCTTCCGCGACATCAGGACCGCGTCGACGGGCACGTCGCGCCCGGTTGCGTAGTAGCGTGGGCGGCGACCGTCTTCCGTGAAGCCGTGGGCCTTGTAGAGGGCACGCCCGGCGGCATTGTCTTCGGCCACATCCAGCGTCAGGCGCGACACGCCGCGTTCGCCGAGCCGCGCGATGAGC
>JBGSKI010000308.1:0-5718 GCA_041741315.1 Hyphomonas sp.
AACCGTCGGCGCGGCGACGGCCCCCTTGGCGACGGCGGCCTTCACCGCGTCCGCGCTGAGGTCGAACGCGCGCACCGTATGCCCCGCCTTGCAGAGATTTGCGCACATGCCGGAGCCCATATTGCCCAGGCCGATGAAAGCAATCCGTGTCATCTCACTTGTCCTCGAATTTCGCCGGGCGCTTCTCGACGAAGGCGCTCATGCCTTCCTTCTGATCGGCCGTACCGAACAGGCCCTGGAACAGGCGGCGCTCGAATTTCACGCCCTCCGTGGTCGGAAGCTCCAGCGCCCGGCCCACCATCTCTTTCGCCGCCATCAGCGATGGGATCGAATAGGCCGCGATCTCCTTCGCCGCCGCCATTGCCGTCTCCATCAGCTGCTCGTGCGGCACGACGCGGCTGACGAGCCCGATCCGGTCGGCCTCCGCCGCATCAATCATCCGCCCGGTCAGCACCATGTCCATCGCCTTCGCCTTGCCGATGGCCTTGGTCATGCGGATCGATCCACCCATGCCCGGCGTCACGCCAAGCTTGATTTCCGGCTGCCCGAACTTCGCCTTGTCGGAGGCGATGATCAGGTCGCACATCATGGCCAGCTCGCAACCGCCCCCCAGCGCAAACCCGTTCACCGCCGCGATCACCGGCTTGCGGCAGGCCGCGAACCGGTCCCACAGGCCGAAGAAATCCTCGACATACATGTCGGAGAAGCTCTGCTTCTGCATCTCCTTGATGTCCGCCCCCGCCGCAAAGGCCCGGCCCTCCCCCGTCAGGACACTGACGGCGATATCCGGATTGCGGTCGATCCCGGCAAAGACATGGGCAACTTCGCCCATGACCTCCTGGTTCAGCGCATTCAGGCTCTCCGGCCGGTTGATCGTGACCAGCGCAATGCGGTCGGAATGTTCAAAAGTGATGGTTTTGTAGGTCATAGGTCAGAACTTCCACTTGAATTTCTTTTTCTTGGTCCCGAGGCTCTTTCGCCAATGTTTAAACCGTTCGTCCAGAACCGGGGCAATCTTGTCAAACGTCTCCCATGTATCTGGAAGATGGTACACGCTAGGCAAATCCGCAGGCACGACCGTGTCCAGATCGTCGTAGTACTTGTGGCGCATGCCCTTTGACTCTTCGTTGTAGTAAGCTTGGGCGAAGGCATTTCCTTCATCGTTCAAGTCAGCGGCAATGAACTTCTCATCGCACATCTCAATGAAAAGCCCACCCGGCGTGACAGAGCGCGATGTGATGCGCTCGATCATATCCGGGGAATCGATGAGTTGTTCCTCTCCGGCCATTCCATTCAGCCAGCACCAGGTCACAAACATGCCGATGTGAGTAGACGCCGCCTCCGGCGGAAGGCCTTCCGGCCATTCTCCGCCATAGTGCCAGGAGGCATCGTCATACTTCATACTCGTTACCCCATCGTCGGAATGATAAACGCCTGATCGCCGACATCGCCGTCCGGCCAGCGTTGCGTCACGGTCTTGATCTTCGTCCAGAACCGCACGCCTTCCGGCCCGTGCTGGTTCGTATCGCCAAAGGCCGAGCGCTTCCAGCCCCCGAACGTGTGATAGCTCACCGGCACCGGGATCGGCACATTCACGCCCACCATGCCGACATTCACCTGCGCCGCAAACTCGCGCGCCGCCCGGCCATTGCTGGTGAAGATCGCACATCCGTTCCCGTACTGATGATTGCTCGGCAGGGCCGCAGCCTCTTCCAGCGTCTCGGCGCGCACCACCTGCAGCACCGGCCCGAAGATCTCTTCCTGGTAGGATTTCATGTGCGGCTTCACATGGTCGAACAGGCTCGGCCCGATGAAGAAGCCCTTCTCGGCCCCCTGCAGGCTGAGCCCCCGCCCGTCGAGCACAAGGTCAGCGCCCTCGTCCACACCCATCTGGATGTAGGATTCGATCTTCGCCCGGTGCGCGGCAGACACCACCGGCCCGTAATGGGCGTCCGGATCGGTCGACGCACCGACACGCAGGGCCTGTGCCGCTTCCACCATCCGTTCGACGAATTCATCGCCCGTCTTCTTGCCCACGGTCACCGCCACCGGCAGCGCCATGCAGCGCTCGCCGGCCGAACCATAAGCTGCCCCGACAATGTCCTTCACCGCCTGCTCCATGTTGCAGTCCGGCAGGATGATGCCATGGTTCTTCGCCCCGCCCATCGCCTGCACGCGCTTGCCGTGCGCCGTGCCCGTGGCGTAGACATATTGTGCGATGTCGGACGATCCGACGAAGCTGACGGCCTTGATGTCCGGATGCGTCAGGATCGCGTCGACCGCCACCTTGTCGCCATTGACGCAGTTCAGCACGCCCGCCGGCGCCCCGGCTTCCATCAGCAATTCGGCCAGCCGCATCGGCACAGACGGGTCCTTCTCCGACGGTTTCAGGATGAACGTGTTGCCGCAAGCGATCGCCACTGCCGACATCCAGCACGGGATCATCGCAGGAAAATTGAACGGCGTGATGCCCGCCACCACGCCCAGCGGCTGGCGCATCGAATAGACGTCGATGCCCGGCCCGGCGCTTTCGGTATACTCACCCTTCTGCAGGTGCGGGATGCCGCAGGCGAACTCCACCACGTCGATGCCGCGCTGCACGTCGCCCTTGGAGTCGGCCACGACCTTGCCATGCTCGGACGAGAGCAGTTCGGCCAATTCATTGATATTGGCTTCCAGCAGGCGCTTGAATTCGAACATCACGCGCGCCCGGCGCTGCGGATTGGTATGCGCCCAGGCCGGGAAAGCCGCCTGCGCCGAAGCGACGGCCGCCGACATTTCGGCCTCCGTCGCCAACGCCACCCGCGCCTGAACGGCCCCGGTGTTCGGATTGTAGATATCGCCGAAACGGCCCGACGTGCCGGCGACGCTCTTGCCGCCGATGAAATGATGCACTTCGCGCATGCTTTACTCCCTTGATCTTTGACGGAACCGTATCGTGCGCGTAAATTCCGGTAAATGGACAATAATGCAGGCAATGGCTGCGAATTTGCAGGTAGATGCACATGAACTGGGACGACCTACGCCTCCTGCTGGACGTCAGCCGCCATCCGCGCCTCGCCGACGTCGCCGCCAGGACGGGGCTCGACGCCACGACGATCAGCCGGCGCCTGCGCCGCCTTGAAACCGATCTCGGCCTCGAACTGTTCGAACGCACGCCCAAGGGTCATATCCTCACCCCCGCCGGCCAGGCCGTCGCCGACAAGGCCGAAAGTCTCGAACACACCGCCTCGGACATCGCCTCGCTGTCGGAAACCGAAGGTCCTCTCGCCGCCGGCCGGGTGCGCCTCGGCGTGCCGGAAGGCCTGGGCAGCCTGCTCATCGCGCCGGCCATGGGCCAGTTCGCCACACGCTACCCGCATCTCGGGCTCGACCTGATCGCCCTGTCCGGTTTTGTCAGCGTTCCGAAACGCGAGGCAGACATGTCGATCATGCTGACCCGCCCGAAGGCCGGCCGCCTCAGGGTACGAAAACTGTCGGACTATGTCCTCCACCTCTATGCCCATACCGACTATCTCGCCCGCACCGGCCCGATCACGAATGTGGCCAGCCTCGCGGAGCATTCCCTGATCGGCTATGTCGACGACCTGATCTACTCGACCCAGCTGCGCTATCATGAGGAAATCGCGCCGGGCCTCACGCCACGCTTCTGCAGCCCCTCTATCGTCGCGCAATGGCAGATGGCCCGTGAAGGCGCCGGCATCGCCATGCTGCCGCATTTTATCGCCGCAAACGACGCGAATCTCGTTCCTGTGCTGCAGGACGAGGTCCGGATCGAGCGGGCTTTCTGGCTCGCCATTCACGAAGATGTGCACGGTACGGCCCGCATCCGCGCTGTCAGTGAATTCCTCGACGGCCTGTTCGCCCGATCTGCCAGGCGGCTCACGGGCGCTGCCTGAACCCTCACCTCCGCGGGGCACATCGTCTCAGGGAGGAGGAGAGGCGGACGATGGGAGGTGAGGGCCAGGCAGGTCGCTAGAACACCGCCCGCACACCGACGCGGATATTGCGGCCCGGTGCCGGCAGCTTGTCCTTCAGCACGCTGGTCGAATAGCGGATTTCCTCATCCGTCACATTGCGCGCGTCCACGAACAGCGTCGTGCCCTCGCGCCCGAAACCGAATTCGGAGAGTTTCAGGTCCGCCCGCAGGTCGAGTTGCGTATATCCGTCCGTCGGCAGTTCGGCGCTGCCCGTGTCGGTCTGGTCGTCCGCCCACGTCACATGCGCCCCGGCAGACCACAGCCGCCAATCGGCCTTGGCCCCGGCATTGATCGACAGCGGCGGCATGTAGGGCACGTTGCCGCCATCGTCCAGTTCGCCGGAAACGACATCAATGCCGCCATCCAGCGTCCAGTCCGCCTTCAGCACGCCTTCGGGCATGTAGGCCTCGCCATAGATCTCAGCGCCGGTGAACGTCGCATCCTGCTGCAGGAACTGGTAGACAGGCAGGTCCTCGACCACCGTCTCGCCCTCCAGCGCACCCGGCGCCAGGTAGACGAACCCGTCGAACGAGGTGCGGAACAGGTTCACACCGAAGCTCGCATTCGAGCTTTCCCAGCGAGCCGTCGCTTCCAGGTTCAGGCCTTTTTCCTTGTCCAGATCGATGTCGCCCACTTCATACTGCTCGGTCGCAAGGTGCAGACCGTTGGCGTACAGTTCGCTTTCGTTCGGCGCCCGCTCCGTGTGCGACGCCTGCAGGCCGACGAACCAGCCATTGTCCCAGTGTTGGTGCGCGCCCACCGAGGCGCTGAACAGGTCGAAATCGGTATCGCCGGAGATGTTTTCCCGCTTGGCACTTTCCACACGCGCCCCGCCTTCCAGGCCGAAGCCGTTATCCCAGTCCACCGTCTCGTAGATGAAAGCACCGAAGCTCGTCGAGTCCGTCTTGGTGATGAAGGCCTCATCGCCATGCGCATCCAGAGACTTGTCAGTGTACTGCAAGCCGAAGGCGCCTTTCAGCAGGCCCAGCTCGTGGCTCGCTTCGACGCGCGCCTCCGTGCCGTCCGTCTCGTAGATCGTGCCCGGCTCCCCGGGTGCCTCGAACTCCGTGTGCGAATAGTCCGCGCGGGAAACCGTAGCGGTGATTTCCTTCAGAAACTCATTGTCGAACTTGATGCCGCCGCGCACATCGTAGCGCGTCTGCTCCAGCTCGATGAACGGGCTTTCTTCCTCGCCATCCTCTGCCCCGTCTTCGCCGCCTTCCTCCTCGGCATGTTCATGCGCGGCGCCCGGCAGGCCGTATTGCGCTTCCTGCCGGCGCACGGCCACGCCCAGGAAGGCCGTATCGCCCACCCAGCTGAGGCCGCCGGCATAAGAGTTCGTGTCGGCGAAGGAATTCTCCACCGTTCCGTCGGTGTGCTCTTCCTCTTCGTGCGCCTCGCCTTCCTCGGCCTCTTCCTGCGCATGCAGGCGGGCGGATTCGGACAGGCCCGGAATGTCGTAGTCGCTGAAGTCGCGCTGCGATGCCGTCAGCGTCAGGACGAACGGCCCTTTTGTGCCCTGGAATCGCCCAGCCGCCTCGGTGCCCTCGCTCACGCTGTTATAGGCGGTCATCAGGTCCACCGAGACCGGCCGGTCCGGCAGGGTCTCGGCCAGAAGCCCGTCGATGACGTTGACCACGCCGCCGATCGCCTGCCCGCCATAGGCGAGCGCCGCCGGTCCGCGCAGGATCTCGATCTTCTCGGCATCGATGCCATCAGCAGCGACCTGATGGTCCGG
>JBGSKI010000309.1:0-4164 GCA_041741315.1 Hyphomonas sp.
CCATGATGATCGCCACATGCTGAGGGCCCGGAAGCGGACCTGCCCCGGCGCCTGGAAACTCAGGAGCGGCCGGACGGTTCATCAGACCTGCATGATCTCGGCTTCTTTGGATTTCTGCGCCTCGTCCACTTTCGAGACGTAGGAATCCGTCAGCTTCTGCACCTCATCGGACAGGGACCGGTGGCGGTCTTCGCTGATCTCACCGTCCTTTTCCATCTTCTTCAGGCTGTCCATGCCGTCGCGCCGGATGTTGCGGATGGCGACGCGGGCGGCCTCTGCATACTTGCCGGCGACCTTGGTCAGTTCGACCCGGCGTTCCTCGTTGAGCGCGGGAATCGGGATGCGCAGCGTCTGGCCGTCCATAACCGGATTCAGGCCAAGCCCGGAATCGCGGATGGCGCGGTCAGCCGCGCCGACCACGGACTTGTCCCACACATTCACCGACAGCATGCGCGTGTCCGTCACCGTCACCGAGGCAACCTGGCTCAGCGGTACGGTCGAGCCATACGCCGGAACCTGTATGGAATCCAACAGGTTCACGGATGCACGGCCGGTCCGGAGGCCGCTGAATTCCGAGGCGAGGGATGTCAGCGCGCCGTCCATGCGGCGTTCGAGGTCCTGCTTGCTATAGCTCATTTGGGGGATGCTCCCTTGTTGGCGACCGTCGTGGAAGTGCCCTGTCCGTGGAGCACTTTCAGCAACGATCCTTCTTCTTTCAGCGAGAACACCACAATCGGGATGTTGTTGTCACGCATGAGGCTCACTGCAGACGTATCCATGACCCGGAGGTCTTTCGACAGGAGTTCCTGGTAGCTGACTTCCTCGTAGCGGGTCGCATTGGCGTCGAGTTTCGGGTCGGCTGTGTAGACCCCGTCGACCTGCGTGCCCTTGAGCAGGGCGTCGCAGTTCATTTCGATGGCGCGCAGCGCAGCGCCTGTATCGGTCGTGAAGAACGGGTTGCCGATGCCGGCGGCGAAGATGACGACCCGGCCTTTTTCCATATGCCGCTGGGCCCGCCGGCGGATATAGGGCTCGCAGATCGCTTCCATGGTGATCGCCGACTGCACGCGCGTCGGGACGCCCATGTTCTCGAGCACGCTCTGCATGGCGAGGGCGTTCATCACGGTGGCCAGCATGCCCATCGAGTCGGCCTGGGCGCGTTCCATGCCCTTGGCGGCACCTGCAACACCGCGGAAGATGTTGCCGCCGCCGATCACCAGGCACATTTCTGCGCCTGCCTCGATGGCATCAGCGATGTCGCGTCCGAATTTTTCACAGGTGGGAATGTCGATGCCGAACTGGCCAAGCCCCATCAGCGCCTCGCCGGACAATTTGAGTAGCACGCGCTTGTACTTCAACTGACCGGGTTCCGGGTCCTCGCTAGGCATGCGCGCATTCCTTGTATTGGGGGCAATGTTACCCCCTAAAAGATTCCCGGCCGCCTGTCATGGGCGGCCGGGATGTTCAAAGCCTCTGGCGGGCGGAAAGGCAAGGGCCGATCAGGCGCCTTTTGTCATCGATGCGACTTCGGCCGCGAAATCGGATTCTTCCTTCTCGATGCCTTCGCCGAGCTTGAAGTGGGCAAAGCCGTTCAGGCTGGCACCGACGCCCTTGAGGTAGTCGGCAACCGTCTGGTCCGGGTTCATCACGAAGGGCTGCTCGAGCAGAACGACTTCCTTGTAGAACTTCTGCATGCGGCCAACGATCATCTTCTCGATCACGTTGTCCGGCTTGCCGCTTTCGCGGGCCTGTTCGGTCAGGACGCGCTTTTCGCTCTCGATCAGCGCCGGGTCGAGTTCTGCCGTGGTGGCAGCAGCCGGCGAGGTTGCCGCGATGTGCATGGCGACCTTGCGGCCGACATCGTCAAGGTCACCCGTACCGTCGAGCGACACCAGGACGCCGACCTTGCCCATGCCGGGCGCTTCAGCGTTGTGGATGTAGGACGCGACCTTGCCACCCGCCGTCAGCTTGACGGACCGGCGCAGGGCCATGTTTTCACCGATCGTCGAGATCAGGCGCTTGACCATGTCATCGATCGTGCCGTCACCGTCCGGCGACGGCGCACCTGCAACGGCTTCGACAGTGCCGTCGGTTTTCAGGGCGGTCTGGGCGATTGTCGATAGGGCCTTCTGGAACTGCTCGTTGCGGCCGACAAAGTCGGTTTCCGCATTCAGTTCGATCATCGCGCCGGACTTACCGTCTGCAGAGACGATAACGCCGACAAGGCCTTCAGCCGCAGTGCGGCCGGACTTCTTGGCAGCCTTCGACAGGCCCTTGGCGCGCAGCCATTCGATGGCCGCAGCTTCGTCGCCCGCGTTCTCGACGAGGGCTTTCTTGGCATCCATCATCCCGGCGCCCGTCTTCTCGCGGAGCGCCTTCACAAGCGTAGCTGTAATCTCAGCCATGGCTCTATTCCTTCTTTGTGGTCCTTGGAGGCAGATCAGGCACCGGTTTCGGTGGCGGTCTCGTCTGCTGCAGCAACATCAGCGATGGTCAGGGCGTCGACATCCGTCAGGGCACCCAGATCGTCGCCGTATCCGGCGCTGTTCTCGGCCAGGCCGTCGAGGATCGCGTCGGCAAACAGGTTGCAGTACAGCGAAATGGCGCGGGCGGCGTCATCGTTGCCCGGGAAGCCGAAATCGGCGTCGGACGGATCGCAATTGGTGTCGAGCACGGCGATCACCGGGATACCGAGCTTGCGGGCTTCCTGGACGGCGATGGCTTCCTTGTTGGTGTCAATGACGATCATGGCCGACGGCAGGCCGCCCATGTCGGCAATACCACCGAGGGATTTCTGCAGCTTGTCCCGGCGGCGCTGCAGGTCGAGCAGCTCTTTCTTGGTCAGGCCGGAGCTGCCACCGCCATCGAACATGGTATTCAGTTCGCGCAGCTGGCGGATCGAGTTCGACACGGTCGACCAGTTGGTCAGCGTGCCGCCGAGCCAGCGGTGGTTCATGTAATATTGGGCGCAGCGCTGGGCCGCTTCCGCAATCGGGTCCTGTGCCTGGCGCTTCGTGCCCACGAACAGGACGCGGCCGCCTTTGGCAACCGTATCACGAACGAAAACAAGGGCTTGGTGAAGCGAAGGAACGGTCTGCGAGAGATCCATGATGTGGATGCCCGAGCGTTCGCCGTAGATATACGGCTTCATGCGGGGGTTCCAGCGGTGGGTCTGGTGACCGAAGTGAACGCCAGCTTCGAGCAGCTGACGCATGGTGAAGTCAGGTAGGGCCATCGATTTTCTCCATCCGGTTGGCCGTCGCAGGTGGAACATCGAGCCGTTTGGCCGTCTGCACCGGATGCACCCGCGACATGGTTTCTGATGAGGCGGCTTATACAGATATTGCAGCAGGCGGCAAGCGCTCCCGAAGCGGTTTTGGCAGGTCAAAACTGTACATAAGAATGTACCGAAAGTGTCCATAAAGCAGCCAAAGAGTCCCGAAGATCGGAACAGAGTCACGCCGCGCGGAGCGGTTCGACCCTTTCGACGCCGGGAACGTCCTTGAGAGCCCGCTGGGCCTTGAGGCTGATCGTGTAGGTCTGGGGCAGTTTGAGCGTGACGATCCGTCCGTCTTCGAGGGGCAGTTCGACGAGGATTTCGCCCCGTTCGCTGTCCGGCAGTTTCGCCAGGTGCTGGACCACACCGGCAATGTCGCCGGCGTTCGCCCCGAGGGCGAGGCGGACGCGCAGCGCACCGGCGGCCTTGCCGAGGCGCGCGGCCTCCAGCTGGACCACCCGCTCGGCATTCAGGCGGATTTCCTCGCCATTGCGCTTGACCCCGACCGTGATCGCCACGGCATTGCCGACCTGCAGCAGGTCGTAATTCTGCGACAGCGTCTCCGGGAACACCATCATCTCGACCTCGCCGGTCGGGTCCGACAGGGTGAGGAAGGCGAACTTGCCGCCATTGCGGGCCGGCTTGTCGCTGCGCAGGCGGACGATGCCGATCATTTCCAGCGGCTTGCCGTCGGCGGCACGGTCGGCGATCTCGATGGCCAGCGTCACCCGTTCGCGGTCGATGCCGGAGAGGACATCGTCCAGCGGGTGCCCGGAGAAATAGAACCCGATCGAGCGGAATTCCTCGTCGAGCTTCTGCTGGCCGTTCCAGGGCTTGGCGGCAGGCAGCGCCGGACGCAGCGCTGGCTCCGCCTCGCCGAACAGGCC
>JBGSKI010000310.1:0-6623 GCA_041741315.1 Hyphomonas sp.
CGGTGCCGGTGAGCACCGTGCCGGGCGAGGCACTGATCGCGCCGGACCGCAACGGGGCAAGCACCGCGTCAGTCAGCATGCCGGTATGGACGCGCATGTGCCGGTGGTGGGACAGGGCGGCCATTGCAATCTGTTGCACGCTGCCGATGCCGGACTGAACCGTAAAGCCATCTGCCAGCAGGGTCGCGACATGCGCGGCGATCGCGGCGGCATCGTCCGTGAGGGGCGGATCGGCGATCGTGATGAGGGGCGAGGGGTCTTCCAGGACATGATCGAAGCGGGCGAGCGGCACTTTCGGGGCGCTCGGCGGGGCAGGCATGCCGGGGCGGATCAGGGCGACGAGCGGGACATCGGTGCGCTTGACCAGGGCAGGCGCGAGATCCGTGGCGAGGCCGAGAGAAACGCTGCCCTGTGCATCCGGGGCGGAGACGGGGAGGAAGGCGCCATCAAGGGGCGTGCGCGCGATCCATTCACAGGCGGAGGAATAATGCAGCGGCAGGACCTGTAGCCGTCCGGCTTCCCACGCAGCGCGGTGGTCAGGCCCCAGAAAGGTCGATTCCGCGCGGGAGGCCGGGTGGAAGGCGGTCCAGTCGGTGCGATTGATGCCGGGCAACCAGATGCCGACGAACGTGATGCCTTCGGCGAGGTCGGGGTCTGCCGCGAATGTGTCCCGCAGCAGGCCGGATTCGGTCGGTCCGCCGGAGATATAGAGGCGCGGCGGGCCGCCGGCGGCTTGCCGGAATTGCCGGATGATCTCTGCTGCGCCGGTCAAGGCGGATCAGGG
The DNA here is from genome assembly GCA_041741315.1 of Hyphomonas sp. Classification (GTDB taxonomy): domain Bacteria; phylum Pseudomonadota; class Alphaproteobacteria; order Caulobacterales; family Hyphomonadaceae; genus Hyphomonas. Next base: position 785 of record JBGSKI010000310.1, read on the forward strand.
CGACAGGATGAGGCCCGTCGCCGGACTGACAGTCGCGTCGAGCGTTTCGGCCCAGGCCTTGCTGATCGCGTCCTGTCCCTTGCCGGCCTGCGGCGTGATGAAGGCCGAGGAGGCGCGGTAGAAGCTGGTCAGCGACTTGCCGAGCCGGGCGTTCAGCACGTCGGCCCCGAGTTGCTTCGCCCGTTCGGCGGCATAGGTCGGCACGAAGAAGAATTCCGGCTGCGGATCGGGCACGGCGATGGGCGCGCGATTGCCTTCCCAGTCGGTGACGCCGATCACCATGCTGCGCGCCAGACGGTCGCGCAGGGCATTGTGGATGTCGGCGGTCAGCGTCGGGCGGCCGAGGAAGTCGACATAGGCTGTCAGGCCGCGCGCATGCAGGCGGTCGACATCGCCATAGGTGCGAGTCCGTCCGTAAAGGCCGGTGGATTCGACGAAGTCCTTGTTGCCCGGCGAGGTGAGGCCGACCGTGTCGACGCCGCCGCGCAGTTTCAGGCAATGCGCAAGGGCAAGGGCGGTCTTGGACGAGGCAGACGAGATGACCACGGTTTCCGGCACGGGGTCGCCGGTTTCCATCAGCGCGTCGTCGATCATCCAGCCGGTGGTGAACAGCGGACGGAACAGCATCTGCTGGGCTTCGAAGGCCGGGTCATAGGTGGGGTCCACCGCCGTGAAGACGTAGGTATTGTAGATCGGGGCGAGGCCCTGGCGATGGGCGGTGCCGTCCATGAAGCTTTCCGCACCTATTCTCACGGGCTGGACGTCGAAATGATCCGACACCGGAAGATAGCCATAGACGCGGGCCCCTGCGGCGACGCCGTCGACGTTGGACTCGGTGACCGTGGCAAAGCCCCAGACCGGGACGCGGCCCATGGCGGCGTCTTCGGTGGGGAAAAAGTCCCAGTATTTCATCGCGACGCCGAACGTCGCATAAGTGACATTATTGGCGGTCAGGGCGAATGCCTCGACCTTGAGGCGGGCGTGGCCGGGCGCAAGCGGAGCGGCCTTGGAACCCGCCCAATGCACATCGCGCAGATTGTCCCGCCGGATCAGGAAATCGCTCATCAGGTCTCTTTCTTGGCTTTCCCCGTAAAAGCCGCGATTCGGGCGTGCATGTCAGGCCCCACACCTTCGTTATTGAGGATTTCCCATTGCAGGCCGCTGTCCATGTCGCGGGCATCGGTGGCCTCCAGGAGGCGCTTGTTGGCCGCGTGGGAGAAGGCCGAGTTCGCCGTGATCTGGCCTGCCAGCTTCAGGATGGCCGCATCGAAGCCGCCATCGGGCACGACCATTTCCGCAAGGCCGATGCGCAGGGCTTCCTGTGCCGGGATCATTTCGGCGGTGAACATCAGGCGCTTGGCTGTCGCGATGCCGACACGGCGGGGCAGGCGCTGGCTCATGCCCCAGATCGGAGTGAGCGCCCATTTGGCATGCGTGTCGCCAAAGCGGGCACTTTCCGCCGCGATGATGAAATCGGCGGCGAGGGCGACTTCCAACGCGCCGGTATAGCAATGCCCGTGCACGGCGGCGATGACGGGCTTGGGGAGCTTTTCCATCAGGCGCAGCGTTTCGGAATGCCAGCCGCGCGACGGTACTTTCTCGCCCTCGGCGATGTCGGCAAGATCATGCCCGGCAGAGAAACATTTACCCGCGCCGCGCAGGACGACGCAGCCCACGGTGTCGTCCTTGTGGAGGTCCGACACATGGTCGCGCAGTTCACGGAACATGCCGACGGTGAGTGAGTTCAGCTTGTCCGGCCGGTTCAGCGTCAGCGTAGCGAGGCCGTCCGTGTCCTGACGGGTGACGAGCGCATCCGTCATTTGCCGAGATCGACCATGAGGGACGAGATGGCGTGCACGAAGTTGTTCGGGCCGATCACCTGTTCGCCGGTCCACTTCGCGTCCGGGAAGCGCGACAGGATCTGCCGGAAGGCTGATTCCAGCTGCATGTTGGCGACGCGCTGGCCGAGGCAGACATGCGGTCCCTGCCCGAAGGAAAGGTGTTCCTTCGCGTTCTCGCGGGTGATGTCGAACTGGTTGGGATTGGCGAACTTTGCCGGGTCGCGGTTGGCGGCGGGATAATACATCACCACCTTGTCGCCCTCGGCGAGCGGCTGGCCGCCGAGTTCGGTATCCTGCGTGACGGTGCGGCGCATATAGGTGACCGGCGTCACCATGCGGATGGATTCGTGCACGAAGTTGGGGAAGAGGTCCGGGTTTGCCATCAGCCTGGCGCACTGGTCCGGGAACTCTGTCAGCAGCTTCATCGTGCCGGACAGGGAATTGCGCGTCGTGTCGTTGCCGGCGAACACGATCAGCAGCCACGACCCGTCGAGGAATTCGGGGCTCAGCGGCTGGCCGTCGATCTTCACATTGGCGATGGCGGAGAGCAGGTCTTCCTTCGGTTCCCTGCGGCGTTCCTCCAGCAGGTGGCGGCCGAATTCGAACATTGCCTGGATTTCCATCATGAAAGCCATGATCTGTTCCGGCGTGACATTGCCGAGGCCTTCCTGCTGGGCCTGGTATTGCGAGCGCTCGAGGAAGTGCATCCAGTGGACGAGTTTCGGGCGGTCGGCGGCCGGCACGCCGAGGATTTCGCACAGCGTGAACAGTGGCAATTCGGCGGAGAACATCTCGACCATGTCGACGACGGGGCCTTGTTTCTCCATCGCATCCAGAAGGGTCGTGACATAGGCATCGACGCGCTTCCGTAGTTCGGCGACGAAACCGGGGCGGAAGAATTGCATGTGCTCCATGCGCAGGGGCGTGTGGTAGGGCCGGTCGAGATTGATCAGGCTGTTGAGGCTGGAGGAATGCAGCAGCGGATGGCGCGGATGGTCCGACAGGCCATAGGTCATCAGGATGCCGCCGCGCTGGCTGGAATAGGTCGTGGGGTCGAGTTCGACCTGCTTGACCAGTTCGTAGGGCGTGACCGCCCAGAAGCCGGCACCGACCTGTTCCGGGTGCCACATGACAGGGGCCTTGTCGCGCATCGTGGCGAAGGCTTCGTGCGTGTAGCCGCCGCGCGAGGAAAAGACTTCCGGGTCGGTCAGGTCGACCGGCGGGGCAAGATCGTAGACCGGCTTGCGCTTCGGCGGGGCCGACGGGGATTCTTCCTGATAGGTGTCTGTGACATTCTGAAGGGTCATGGCGGCACTCACATTTCCTGTTCGGTGGGACGGATCACGATGTCGTTGACGCCCATGGTGCGGGGATTGGCGAAGGCGAAGAGGTTGTTTTCGTCGCGCCAGTGACAATGATGGGTGTGCGTTGTGCCGACATGCTGTTCTCCCTTGAGGAGCCCGGCGTCCGGTAAAATTCCGGCACCGTCCGTCATTTCGGCTTGGGGCGTTTCCTCGGGGTGAGTTTACCGGAAGCGCGCGGCGCGCCAAGGCGTGACTTGGGGGAAGGGCGCTCTGCATTGCTCTCGCCGCGGCCGGTGACCCAGTCTTCCTGATTGCGCTTGCGGGCGGGACGTTCCGGCTTGCCCGGAGGACGGCCGCCGGGTTTGCCGGCTCCCTTGCGCACAGGCTTGCCGGATGAGGCGGGCCGGGTTGCCGGTGCGGGTCGGGCGGTTTCCGGCGCAGCGATACCGGAATAGAGATGGCCGAGGGCGGCGCGGAGTTCGGCTTCCGGCACTTCCTCGACGACGCCGGGCTTCAGGTCTCCCAGCAGGAAGGGGCCATAGGCGACGCGGATCAGGCGGTTGACCTGCAGGTTCACGAATTCGAGGGCACGGCGCACTTCGCGTTTCTTGCCTTCCGACAGGGTGACCGTCAGCCACGAATTGGCACCGTTCTCGCGTTCGAACACGGCGGTGATCGGCTGGTACTGCACGCCTTCCACATTCAGGCCGCTGGCGAGGTCGGCGATCTTGAAATCGGTGACCGTGCCGTGGGCCCGGACGCGATAGGTGCGGGGGAGTTCGTTTTTCGGCAGTTCGAGGGCGCGGGCGAGTTCGCCGTCATTGGTGAGGAGCAGCAGGCCCTCGGTGGTCAGGTCGAGGCGGCCGACGGTGACGACGCGGGGAAGGGACTTGGGCAGTTCGTCGAAGATGGTGCGGCGGCCGTCCGGGTCGCTGTTGGTGGCGATCAGGCCGGATGGCTTGTGATAGCGCCAGAGGCGGGTGCGTTCTGGTGCAGTTATCGTGCGCCGGCCGACCTTGATGAGTTCCCGGCCGGTGACCTTGAAGGCCGGCGAGGTGAGCTTCTTGCCATCGACGATGACCTTGCCGTCCTCGATCATCCGCTCGATCTCGCGGCGGGACGCAACCCCGGCACGGGCGAGGTATTTGGCGATCCGTTCCCCCTCGCTCCATTCGGCGTCCGTTGGCGGATTGTTGACTGGTTTCCGGCCCGGTTTGCGGGGGCTGCTGGATGGTTTGGGGCGCGATCCGGTGGGGTTCCGGGTTGGGCGGCCCGTCTCTCGACGCTCCGTCATGGCTGTATCCTCTTTGTCTCTGCCGCCGCACTGCCGGAATGGCGGCACGCTGGCAATGGCCGGCGGTCAGGTGGCCCTACCTGGCCAGATCGGTCAGCAGGCTGTGCCAATGCTCCAGCGCGCCGGGAACCGCGTCGATCGGGACCCGCTCGTTGAGGCCGTGGGCGAAGTCGTCCGAAGGCTTCATGAAGATGCCCGAGACGCCATAGCTCGGGATGCCTTCGGCGCGGAAGAACAGGCTGTCGGTGGCGCCGGCGGACATGTTCGGGACGACCGGGATGCCGGGTGCGCGGGCGTCGACGGCCTTGCGGATGGCGGCCATCAGGACCGGTTCGAGGGGGGAGGAGTCACTGTAGTGGCTGGCGACCGGCAGGGTGACCGTCGCGCCGGGGCCGGCGAGTTCCTGCAGCTTGACCATGATTGTATCCGGCGAGACACCCGGGAAGATGCGGCAATTGACGTTGGCGGTGACACGCTGCGGCAGGGCGTTCTGGGCGTGGCCGCCATTGATCATCGTGGCGACGCAGGTGGTGCGGATCTGGCCGATATATTCCGGCTCCTTCGAGAGGCGGGCAGCCGCGGCGGCATCGGCCGGGTCGGCCGCGAAGGTGGCCATGGCTTCGCCGAGATCGCCGGGCGTCTGTTCGGCCGATGCACGGAAATAGCCGAGCGTCACGTCGCTGGTCTGGACCGGGAACTCATAGGCGGCGATGCGTTCCAGCACGCCCGACATGTCGACAATCGCATTGGTGCCGGTCGGGCGGCTGGAATGGCCGCCAGGATTGGTGATGACGATCTCGTAGTCGGCATAGGTCTTCTCGCCGGCCTGAAGACTGTAATAGAGGGGCGTGCCGTCATCGCCGAGCGTGCCGCCGCCGGCATCGGCGTTGAGTACGAAGCGCGCGCCCTTGAGGCCAGGGGCAATCGCGGCGGTGGTGTCCTGCAGGGTCTCCTCGTCGCCGGTCAGGACGAGCAGAATGTCATGCTCGGGGACGAAGCCTTCGCGTTTCAGCCGCATCAGGGACGTAACCAGCATGGTCAGGCCGAACTTGTTGTCGAGCACGCCGCGCCCGTAGAAATAGGTGCCGTCGGTTTCCATCGTGAACGGGTCGCGCACCCAGTCGGCGGGATCGGCTTCGACCACGTCCATGTGGGCATTGAGCACGATCGCCGGGCCCGGCGTGCGGCCGGGATAGCGCGCGACGAGGGTTGCCGTCTCGCCCATAGGTGTGACCGTGATGTCGGATGGCGCGAAGCCGCCGGCCTGCAGCTCTCCGGCGAGGTAGGCTGCAAAGGTGGGTACCTTGCCGCGTCCTTCCACCGTGTCGAAGGCGACGGCCGCGCCGAGGATTTCGACCGCCTTGTCGACGTCGGAGACCGGAGCGGCGGCGGGCGTGGCC
>JBGSKI010000311.1:0-1514 GCA_041741315.1 Hyphomonas sp.
TGATCGAGGCGGTCGGCCTTGCCGTGTCGGCGAGCACGGAAAAATCGGCGGCGGTGCGGATCGCCTGCATCGAAGGCCGCCTGACCGTCTCGGCCCGGTCGAGCCTTGGCCATTGGGCTGAAGGGATTGTCGAGGCCGTCGACATTCCGGCCTGCGAGCCGTTCAGCGTGAATGGCAAGTTCCTGCTGCAGGCGCTCGACCGGATGGCCGGCGAACAGGTCGAGCTGGTGGTGATCGATCCGGCCTCGGCGATCCGGGTCGAGGCCGGCGACGAACTGCGCCAGCTGATCATGCCGCTGAGGGTGTGAGCCATGGACAAGACGCAACTCGATATGATGCGCGACCGGATGCTTGAGGCGCAGGCGAACCTGCACTGGGAGGGCTGGCGCACCTCGGCCGATGGCATGGACCTGCTGGAACAGGTTCTGTTCACGGATCTTCCGGCGCTCCTGCCGGCGGCGGCTCATGCGCCCCCGAATCAGGCGGCGAAGGATGTGCTGGCCGAACGGGAGCGCCAGCAGCTGGTCGAAGGCTGGCTGCCGGAACAGGATGACCAGTATGTCAAAGGGGAACTGGCCTGCGCCGCGAGTGCCTATGCCCTGTTCGGCCGGGTGTGGCAGGGCATCTTTCCTCTGTCGGTCTCCGGAATTCCGCACGTCTGGCCGATGGCGTTCGGCATGAACTGGTGGAAGCCGGTAGACGGCCGGAGAAACCTGGTGAAGGCCGGCGCGCTGATCCTTGCCGAGATCGAACGCCTCGACCGGAAGGATCGTGGGCCGAAGGTTTCCTCCGATGGCTGAGCATCATTGCCACTGGCCGGGCTGTGACAAGGCGGTGCCGCCGCGCCTCTGGGGCTGCAAGTCGCACTGGTTCAAGCTGCCGGCGGCGATCCGGGCCGGCATCCTCGCCGCCTATGTGCCGGGACAGGAAATCACCAAGACGCCTTCGCCCGAATATGTCCAGGCCGCGCGCGTGGCGCGTGACTGGATCCTCGAAAACCATCCCCCGCAAAGGAGCCTGTTGTGAGTGACGTGTATTTTTACCTGAGCGAGTTCATGGATGAAGTCCTGGTGCATGAACCGACCCTCGACGGGGCGGCGTATTTCCTGCTGACCGGGAAATACAATGCGGCCGACACCGAACCGGATGACGATTCCGGAGCGCCGCACGCACAGCCGGGTGATACTGTCGCCCTGTCTTCGCTGACCCTGCTGGGCGACCGCGTGGCGACCCGGCAGGAGGATGCAGACGGCCAGCCGGTCTGGACCTTCGATCCGCCGCTGCCGCCGGACGCGGATTTCCTCGCGCTTCGCTACGGGCCGGGCATGAGCTGGGATGGCGACACGATCAGCGATCCGTTTGCGACGGATATCCACCATCTGCTTGACGAGATGGCGGGGGACTGCCTCGACGGTGACGGGCGCATCGCCGACATCGCGATTGGCCGCCATGGCGCGCACCGGGCCGTGTACGAACTCGACGTGGACGGCGTGCCGGTGCTGACGCTGCTGCCG
>JBGSKI010000312.1:0-5748 GCA_041741315.1 Hyphomonas sp.
CGCGCGCGCGGCACTGGCGGACCCGCAGAACCAGTCATGGAAGACCTGCGGCCAGACCGCCTCGCTTTCGGTCATCCAGCCATAGAAGGCCTGCAGGAAGGATAGATTCTCGCCCTCTTCCGCCAGCGGCTCCAGCCCGAGCAGCGCGTGCGTGTGCGCAATGAAGCTCTCGCGGTAGGCCGCTTCGTAAGGCGCCAGCGCCCTGGCAAGGTTCTCCGCCTCCGCCAGGAGGAGCAATGCCGAGGCGAGTTGCTGCAGGGCCCAGCCACCCTGAACCGGCTGGCGGCCGAACCGGTAGAGCCCCCGCTCATCGAAATAGGCCGCCGTGAAATTCGGGTCGGACACCGGCAGGAACCGCCACGGGCCGAAATCGAAGGTCTCGCCGGTAATATTGAAATTGTCGGTGTTCATCACACCATGCACGAACCCCGCCGCCATCCATTGGCCGATCATCCGCCCGGTCGCCTCAGCGATGCGACCCAGCAGGTTGCAGGCCTTGCGGGCCATGTCCGGATCGCCGGCCTGCGGATGGAAATGCGCAACGCAATAGTCGACCAGAAGGATCATCGCCTCCCGGTCCCCCAGATAGGCGCAGCGCTGGAAGGTGCCGAACCTGATATGGCTGTGCGACAGACGGGTCAGCACGGCCGAGCGCGCCGGCGAGGGTTCGTCATTGCGGTGCAACTGCTCGCCCGTCTCGACCAGGGCGAATGCTTTTGACGTGTTGACGCCCAGCGCCTCGAGATATGTCGCCGCCAGCACTTCGCGCACGCCACCCTTCAGGGTCAGGCGGCCGTCGCCCTGCCGGCTCCACGGCGTCTGGCCGGAGCCCTTCGTGCCGAGGTCGAGCAGGCGGCCGGTCGCGTCGCGGACCTGCGCAAACAGGAATCCGCGCCCATCCCCAAGTTGTGGATTGTACACGCCAAACTGGTGCCCATGATACCTGAGCGCGAGTGGACGAGGCAAGTTTCCCGGCAGGGGCGAGAAGTCTGCGAAGTATTTGAGCCAGTATTCTTCGCTCAAGCAGCCCAATTCGACCAATTGAGCCCATTTTGTATTGCGATAGCGCAACACTTTCATTGGAAAATTTGCGGGCTCTACTGCATCGGCGAAGGTGGACGCGATCTGCAGAATCGGTGTGTCGTTTGTTTTTATTGGCATTTTTCAGTGTCTTCGCATTTGAACGGTCATTGCAGAATTCGAAGCGCGAATGTTAGCGCTACTATTTTGTGCACCGCAACATACGTGGGCCCTACCCCCCCGTCACATCACCGTTATGGTTCCATCAGGCGCATTTCCTGTCCGCACATCCTGCAGGACCGGGAAACGACCGGACACAAAAAAATGCATAACGGAGGAAAGTAGAATGAAACTATCCCGCTCGCTCTTGATGGGTTGTGCCTCGGTGGTGCTTCTGGCATCGCTGCCCTCGGCCCTCGCCCAGGAATCGGACGGATCGGATCTTCGCCAGGCCACGGTGACGGTCACCGGTTCGTTCATCGCCGGCACGCCCGAAGATGCCGCGCTGCCTGTCGACGTGCTGACCGCCGGCGACCTGAAACTCGAAGGCAATCCCTCGATCACCGAACTCATCCGCAATCTCGGCCCGTCCTCCGGCGTTGACGGCCAGACCAACCAGTTCGCCTCCAACGGCCTCGAAGGCACCTCGAACATCAACCTGCGCGGCCTCGGCGCGGCGCGAACGCTGGTCCTGATCAACGGCCACCGCGAAACCTACCACCCCTATTCGATCGGCGAGCAGGCACAGCTTTTCGTCGATACGAACACCATCCCGACCGCCGCAATCGCCCGCATCGAAGTGCTGAAGGACGGTGCCGCCGCGCTCTACGGTTCCGACGCGATTGCCGGCGTTGTGAACTTCATCACCAACAAGGACCTTGAAGGTTTCGACGTCACCGGCTCGTTCTCGAAATTCGACGGTACGGACGGCGATTACGACCTGTCGGCGGCCTATGGCCTCCAGGGCGAGAATTTCAGCTGGGTCACATCGGTCGGCTACAACAAGCGCGCCGAAGTGCCGCTGAACGCGAAGGACTGGGCTGTCCTTCCGTATGCCGACAACCCGGTCGGCGGCTGGTCGGGACTGTCGAACCCCGGCTATTTCGTGCCGATCGGCGCAACAGGCACACCGATCCAGGGTGCGACGAATGACACAGGTTGCACCGATGTCGGCGGCCTCGTCGTCGCCGGAACGTGCCGCTTGCAGTTCACCAATTTCGACAATCTCGTCGAAGAGGAAGAACGCTACCAGCTCTTCTCCGAATACAATCGCGACCTGTCGAACGGCGCCGGCCTGCATCTCGAACTGATGTATGCGCATTCGGACGTTCCGAGTTGGAAGACATCGCCTTCCTATCCTCCACAGGTGCTGACCAACCAGTTCGTGCCCGCCAGCGCCCCGGGCTTCCAGCAATACATTGCCGACAATCCGGGTGCTTTTCCTGCCTCGTCGATCGGTGCGCTGTACGTTGGCCGGACATTCGGCTGGGGCGGCTTCCCGCTCACCGGTGGCACACAGGAAGGCTATCGCACCAGCGAAACCTGGCGCGGTGCCGGCTCGCTCAATGGCGACTTCGACAATGGCGTCCACTACGATCTCGGCCTCACCTATTCGACGACATCCAGTGAGCGCCTGACCAACGATACCTACATCACCGGCCTGACGGCCGCCCTGCGCGGGTTCGGTGTGTGTACGGATCCGAATACCGGCTTCGATCCGGCAACCGGAACCCAGCCTTGGGCCGCCGGATATGCCGGGACGCTCACTGCCGGTGGCGGCTCGTGCGAATACTATAACCCGTTCTCCAACGCGATCCCGGCCAATGCCGTGACCGGCGCTGCCAACCCGAACTATGTTGCCGGACTGGAGAACACGACCACGCTGGCAGACTGGATGACCGATGCCAGCCAGACCGTCGCGGAAACCAGCCTCGCCGTGATCGACGGGGTTGTTTCCGGACAGAGCAACGTGCAGGCGTCTGGCGGCGCGGTTGGCTGGGCGGCCGGTTTCCAGGTTCGCAAGGAAACCTACAAGCTCGATCCGTCCGACCTGACCGACCTTACGGTCACGCCGGGCCCCGGTGGAACGGGCCCCTACTCGTTCCTCGCCGGCACGACGCCATCCGACGAAGACCAGACGATCTTCGCCCTGTTCGGCGAACTTCAGGTGCCGCTCTATGACAACCTGGATATGCAGTTCGCTGTCCGTTACGAGGATTACGGCGGCGAAATCGGGTCGACCTTCGACCCGAAGGTCGCGGCCAAGTGGCAGTTGACCGATAATTTGGCACTGCGCGGCTCGGCCCAGACCTCGTTCCGGGGCCCGACGCTGAACCAGTTGTCCGGTATCGGTACAACGCTGCAATTCGTCTCGGCGGCTTCGGCGTTCAAGGCAATCGACCAGTATGGCAACCCGGACCTGAAGCCGGAATCGGCCTTCAGCTTCAACTTCGGCGGCATCTATGAAAAAGGCGGCTTCTACGCATCGGTCGACTATTACAATTTCGACTTCTCCGATCCGATCATCGTGGAAGAGCAGTCGAACATTGTGAACGCTGCCGTTGCGGCCATCGCGACCGCCGATACGTCGGATGATGCCATCCTGAACCGGATCACGTTCAATGGCGGAACCGTCGCGGCAAGCCAGATCGCACGGGTCCGTACCAACATCGTGAACGGACCGGACATCCAGACCTCCGGCTTCGACGTGCGGGTCCAGGATACGTGGGATATCGGAACCGGCGAATTCGCTGTCGGCGCGGACGCCACCTATATCATCGAATACCAGGTGGATCCGTACTTCGTGGAAGGCGTTGCCATCGGCGGCGGCGACTATGTCGGACAGTTCAACCGGGGCAACTTCAACCGCTCGATGCCGCAATGGAAGGCCAACCTGTTCGCCAATTATGCGCTCGGCGACCACAACTTCCGCGCTGTCATGCGCCACATCGACAGCTACAAGGACGAACGCTCGGCGGCCGCCCGTGGCAATGTCGGCGAGACGATCGACAGCCAGACCACGTTCGACCTGTTCTACAACCTGCAGACCGAAATCCTCGGCGGGTTCGACCTGGGTCTGTCCGTGGTCAACGTGACCGACGAAGATCCGCCCTTCGCGGCCTTCGACGTCAACTACGATCCCTACACACACAATCCGTTTGGCCGCACATTCAAGATCAGTGTAACCAAGCGCTTCGGTGGCAGCGGCAAATAGAACCCGCCATCGTCAATATCGGGGCGGTCCTTCGGGGCCGCCCTTTTTCTTTTTCAGGATCAGAGCGCGCCAAGCGCCGTGCCGACAACCTTGCCGGCATCGCGGATCGCCTGGCGCACAGGCTCCGACAGGGCTGTCAGGTTCATGAACCCGTGCACCATGCCGGCATGCTCGCGCACCGTTACCGGCACGCCGAAGCTTGCCATCTTGTCGGCATAGGCAAGACCCTCGTCGCGCAGCGGGTCCCAGCCGCACAGAACGAAATGCGCCGGCGGCAGGCCCCGGAAGGTCTCCGGCGGGGAAAACAGCGGCGACACGCGCACGTCCATCCGGTCGGCCTGGCCATCGAGATAGGAATCCCGGAAATACTCGAACAGGTTGGCCGAGATGAAGAACCCGCTCTGTTGGAGGGGCATCTTCTTCGCCCGGATGTCGGCGAACTGGACGAGCGGATAGAGCAACAGCTGGAACATCGGGGCCGGCCCGCGCGTGCGGTTCATTTCCTGCGCGAGGTGCGCACAGAGATTGCCGCCCGCGCTGTCGCCGCAAACGGCCAGCCGCTCCGGGTCCATGCCCAGCTTCGCGGCATGCATCACGATCCACCGCCACGAGGCCAGCGCGTCCTCGTGGGCGGCCGGGAACTTGTGCTCGGGGGCGAGCCGGTAGTCGATCGCAATCACCCGGCACCGTGAAGCATCGGCGAGGCGCATGCACAGCATGTCATGACTTTCGAGGTCGCCGATCACGAAGCCGCCGCCATGGAAGAACACGATGCCCGGCCCCGGCGGCATGCCGGCCCCGAGCGGCGTGTAGAGCCGCGCCTTCAGGGGTCCTGCCCCACCTTGCACCGTCAGGTGCGAAATGTCGGCCAGTTCCGGCGCATCCTTCTCTATGGCCCGGCTGGCCAGGAAGAACTGGTGGCGCAGCCGGTCCGCGCCGGCCTTCCAGTCGACCTGGGGGAGTTCCGGGAGCTGGAACTTCTCGATGAATTGCCGGATGGACTGGTCGATGGACATGGCGCCTACATGCTCACGAAATTTGGTCTTGTGAAGGCATCACAATGCCGCCAAAGTAATGGCATGAGAACTGTCGATATCTTCTGGTCTTTCCGCTCACCCTATTCCTACCTCGCGACCAAGCGGTTCCGGGCCCTGGGGTCGAAATGGGATGTCCGGGTGCGCCCGCGTCCGGTCTACCCGATCGCCATCCGCACGCCGCTCTTTTTCCAGGAGGTCCGCCCGCAATGGGTGCCCTACCTGATGCGGGACGTGGTGCGCCTGTCGCAATACCTGAAACTGCCGCTCGGCCCGCTGAACCCCGACCCCGTCGTCATGAACATGCTGACGCGCGAGATTTCGCCTGACCAGCCCTATATCCACCGCCTGACGCGCCTGGGCATCCTCGCCTGCGAGGCGGGCGACGCCGAAGGCTGGGCCTTCATGGACGAGGTCTCGACGCTGATCTGGTCCGGCGGGGCCTGGACCGAAGGCACGGCCCTTGCCGAGGCCGCCGCC
>JBGSKI010000313.1:0-5720 GCA_041741315.1 Hyphomonas sp.
TGGGATACCGCCCACGCCGCGCTGTTCCTCGCCAGCGACGAGGCCCGGTTCATCACCGGCGCGATCCTGCCCGTCGACGGCGGCGCCAGCGCGAGGGTGGGTTAGGCGGGCCTTATTCCTGCTTCCCCGGCATCGGGTCGATGGTCTGGATCGAACCGTCGTCGTTGAAGTGGAGCTCGGTCATTTTCACGTTGCGCAAATGGGTTTTGCCCGAGAGCTGCGTGTCGTGATAGGCGAGGTACCATTTGCCGTCCTTCTCGAAGATCGAGTGGTGGCTGGTCCAGCCTTCGACCGGGTCGAGAATCTTGCCCTTGTAGGTGAACGGACCATAGGGGCTGTCGCCGGTGGCGTATTGCAGGAAATGCGTGTCGCCGGTCGAGTAGGTGAAGTAGTAGACGCCGTTCTTCTTGAACACCCAGGGCGCCTCGAAGAAGCGGCGGTCATGGTCGCCGGCGAGGATCGGGTTGCCGGCCTCGTCCAGAATCAGCACGTCGCGCTTCGGCTCTGCGAATTGCAGCATGTCACCCGAAAGCCTGGCGACGTAGGGGGCGATGGCCGGGGCGCTGTCGTCGCCGAGGTCGCCGTTGAGTTCCGGGCCGGGTGTGTATTCGCCGGTCGCCCAGCGCTGCAGCTGGCCGCCCCAGATGCCGCCGACATAGATGTAGTAGGCGCCATCGTCGTCGCGGAACACGGCAGGATCGATCGAATAGCTGTCCTTCATCGGCTCGGCCTGCGGCGTGAACGGACCGGTCGGGGAGTCTGACGTGGCGACGCCAATGCGGAAGATGTCGTCTTTGTCCTTGGCCGGGAAATAGAGGTAATAGGTGCCGTCCTTGAAGGCGGCGTCCGGCGCCCACATCTGGCGGCCGACCCATGGCACCTGTTCCTTGTCAAGCGCAACGGGATGAACGGTGACCGGGCCGCCGACCGTGTCCATGGAAAGGATCTGGTAGTCGCGCATGTCGAAATGGCTGCCGAGATCGTCTTCCGGCACGCCGGCCTCATAGTCGTGGCTGGGATAGATGTAGATGCGGCCATCGGCCCAGACATGCGCGGAGGGGTCTGCGGTGTAGATTTCCGAGACGAGCGGCTGGCTGAGATAGGCGGCGCTCGGGTCAACGGCAGCCTGTTCAGGGGCCGTGGCGGCCTCCGGTGCGGGCTCGGCCGCTTTGGGAGTACAGGAGGCAAGCGCGGCGGCAATCGCGATAGCGCTAACATAATTCATTGTGCGACGGGACATGGGTTTCCTCCGGACAGGTTTTCGGGTTGATCCTCTGGGACCGAGTGATCCCCGGATTGCGGTCAGGTGTCAATGATCCGGGGTGGGCAAGGCGGCCCGGCGCGCAGCGCGCCACTGGATCAGGCCGGCGATGCACATGGCCAGGAACAGGAAATAGAGCAGGGCCGTGAGCCACAATCCCTTGTAGGCGTAGAGCGGGATATAGACGAGGTCTGCGGCGATCCAGAACCACCAGTTGGCGATCCATTTTCGCGACAGCATGAACTGGGCGACGAGGCTGAGCGCCGTGGTCAGGGCGTCCCAGCCGGCCACGGTCGAATTGGTCCAACGGTCGAGCCCGAACTGGATCGCTGCTGCGATCAAGCCGACAGCCACCAGGCAGCCGAGAAGCATCCGGAGCGACGGGTTCGACACGGTCAGGCCGGCACGGTCGCTGCCGCCGCGCAACCAGGCGTACCAGCCATACGAGCCGAGGCAGACATAGACGACCTGAAGCCCGGCATCGGCATACAGGCCCGACAGGGCGAACAGCGACAGGAACAGGAGATTGTTGGCAATTCCGACAGGGAAATTCCAGATGTTCCGCCGCACCAGAAGCCAGACGCAGACGGCGCCGGTGGCAAATCCGGCAATTTCGACTGCGTTCATGGCAAATTTCCCCTGGCCGTCAGGATGCAATAGCCGGCGACACGGGGCAATGGTCCGGGTGAACAGAACAAAAGCCCCTGCAAATCAAGGTCTTTTAGCTCCGTTAACCGGCAGGAAAGCATGCGCAGCATAGATTTCGCCGGGGACAACAGCCGAAAGCCTGCGTACACCATCATGCAGACCGTAATCGCAGGTAGGAACGGGCCGGCGCTGCCGGAGGATTCCGAGAGGGATGCACGCCACGTTTATGAAACGGCGGGCAAGGCATTCCATCTGATCGAGAAATACCAGACGCCGCCGGACCCCGGAACCTATTCGCTGTGGTACGCCTATGCTGCAGGAACCGATTCGCACCTCGTGGCGCAAGTCGAAGAATTGCTCGTAGCGAAGGGCAGTCTCAGCAAATTCGAAATCGATATGCTTATCCAGGAGCTGGCACCGAAGGTCGATGAGGACGCCGCGCGCCAGTCGATCGGACAGGCGATGCAGCACGAGATCGAAGGCGTTCTCCAGATCGTGCAGGCCGGAGTGAAGCAGACCGACACGTTCAATGCGAAGCTCAACGATGCCGGCAAGCTGTTGCCGAAGACCCTGACAGGTGCCGACGTGGCCGTGCTTCTGGCGAGCCTGGTCGAAGAGAACCGGCGGATGACCGAGACGACCAAGGCCCTCAATGATGGTCTCAAGGAATCCCAGAAGCAGATCGCCACGCTGAACCTCGAACTCGAGGAGGTCCAATATCAGTCGATGCGCGATCCATTGACCTCGGTGTCGAACCGGCGCGCGTTCGACAAGCGGCTGGACGAGGAAGTGCGCAAGGCCGAGGCGACCGGTACCAAGCTGTGCCTGGCCATGGCGGATATCGACCATTTCAAGCGAGTCAACGACACATACGGCCATCAGACCGGCGACGCTGTGCTGCAGATGTTTTCCTCGATCATCGTCAAGAACGTCAAGGGTCAGGATATGGTCGCCCGGATCGGTGGCGAGGAGTTTGCGATCATCCTTCCACAGACGGATGTATTTGCCGCGTACAACCTGCTGATCAAGATCAAACGCAATTTCAAGGAAGCGGAACTTGCCTGCGGGCGGAGCGGCCGCAAGATCCGTGAACTGACGGCGTCCTTCGGTGTGGCGTCCTGCCTGCCCGGAATGACACCGCGCGAACTGATCGAGCAGGCGGACCTGTATCTTTACCAGGCGAAGAATGAAGGCCGCGACCGCGTCAAGGCGAAGGGTCTCTGAGGCGCTGGCTGCCGGCCTATTTGCTCAGGAAACCCGGGAGTTTGGCGGCCTGTCTTGCCCATGCCGCGAACTGGGGTTCGTCCAGAGTGTCGCCTTCGTGGATATCAATCCATCGGGCTTCCCCACTCTTTTCCGTGTGGCCCGGCGGCATCGGCCGCAGGGACCGGCCGGCAAAGAAGGTGACCTTCACGTAGCGGGTGAACACGTGGAAGGACAGGAACCAGCCCTGTCCGGGCATTCCGTAGAAAGGCGAGTTCCACTTCACCGCCTTCTGGACGCCGGGCACGGTCTCCACGATCAGTGCGTCGATGCGCTTGCCGAGATCGCTTTTCCATCCCGGCATGGCGGCAATGTAGGCCTGTACCGGCGCATCGCCGTCCGATTTTGCGATCTGCGGATTGCCGCCGGTCAGAAGTGCTGGTTTTCCGGGTTTGGCCTTTGCAGGCTTCTTCATTGACGTGTTGAGATCGATGGCGGCGCGGATCAACGCCTTCAGGGCCTTTTCGTTGACCTTGTCACCGGCGAGGAAATCGATGGCGCGGCGGGCATTGCCGTCGAGGCTGGAATTGAACAGGCCGGACGGGTCGGGGAGCGAAGCCCCCTTGGCGAAGGTCAGCTTCACCTTGTCCTTGTAGGTCTCGCCCGTGCAGAGGATGCCGGCATGTTCCCAGACCGGGACGCCGCGCCATTTCCAGGTTTCGGTGACGGCCGGGTCTGCCTGATGGATGACGCGGCGCACCTGTGCCAGCGTCTCGCCGCGCCAGTCTCCGAGTTCGGCAATCCGCGCGTCGATAAGGCTGGAGGCGTCGTCTGCGCCAGTGCCGGGCTTTGACGGTTTGGTTGTCATGGCGCGATCACCTTTCCTCGAAAGGGCTGGAACCAGCAGTGTGCTGGGAAGCAGACTAGCGGCGTCACGTTCATCAGGCCAGATGCGGCGGCGTGCGGCCCCAACGTCATGGCTTGAAGTGTCAGCGGGGGGCGTTAGATTTACGAATGTGTACACTGTTCACTTTTTGATGAGGTAATCCATGGCCCTGCCGCCCGTGTTGCAGAATTTGCGCGTACCCGTGATCGGGTCGCCCCTGTTCATCATTTCCGGGCCGGACCTGGTGATCGCCCAGTGCAAGGCCGGCGTGGTCGGCAGTTTCCCGTCGCTGAACGCGCGGCCGGAACACGTGCTGGACGAATGGCTCGACCGGATCACGACGGAACTGGCCGAATGGGACGAGAAGAACCCCGACCGCAAGTCGGCGCCGTTCGCGGTGAACCAGATCGTGCACAAGACGAACAATCGGCTAATGCATGACGTGGAGATGTGCGTGAAATACAAGGTGCCGGTGGTGATCACATCGCTCGGCGCGCGGCAGGAAGTGAATGATGCCATCCATTCCTATGGCGGCATCGTTCTGCATGACATCATCAATATTGTGTTTGCACACAAGGCACTGGAGAAGGGCGCCGACGGGCTGATCGCGGTCGCCTCGGGCGCGGGCGGGCATGCGGGGACGTTGTCGCCGTTTGCGTTGATTCAGGAGATAAGGGAGTTCTTCGATGGGCCGCTGGCGCTGTCGGGGTCGATTGCGACGGGCGGGGCGGTGGCGGCGGCGCAGGCGATGGGGGCCGATCTCGGCTATATCGGTTCGGCGTTCATCTCCTGTCACGAGGCCAATGCGGTGGAGGGCTACAAGGACATGATCGTCGACTCGAAGGCTGGCGACATTGTCTATTCGAATCTGTTCACGGGCGTTCACGGCAATTATCTTGCGCCGTCCATCGCAAAGGCGGGGCTCGATCCGAATAATTTGCCGGAAAGCGATCCGAGCGCGATGAATTTTGGCTCGGGCGGCAATACCGAAGCGAAGGCCTGGAAGGATATCTGGGGCTGTGGCCAGGGCATTGGCGCGGTCAAGGCGCGGATGTCGACGGCGGAGTTTGTCGACAAGTTGGCACGCGAATATGAGGCGGCGTGTGCCTCGCTGGCGAAGCGCAAGCCGTTCGTCGCGGCCGAGAGCGTTGCGGGCTAGCGGGCCATCGCTGCGCGCTGGAGTGCCGGATCATGGACGGTTGGCGGCGCGATTGAGGGGGCAGACTGGCCGCAAGAGTGCGTGATGCGTGCAGGATTCTGGCCGGATTTTGGCCGGGTTCTGGCGGGGAACCTTTTCCGGTTCATGGTCGAACGAAGCAGACGGGGGCCAGACGGGGGAGAGACTCGGGCCTGTCCGCAGGTTCGCCGAGCGCAATTGCCAGCCGCATCAGGCCCTTTCGGGCATGAAACCCTGAATCAATTCGACCCATGCGGCGGCGTGCGAGATTGTACGCATGCTGATCGAGTCCTTTACGCGTTTTGACACGGGCCAGTGGCGCTGGCCGCACTTCTCGCCGCGCGAACTTGCCTGCCGGTGCGGCGGGCGGTTCTGCCGGGGGCAATACTGGCATGATGCGGATTTCCTCGATGCGCTGGAAGCCCTGCGGGCGGAGGCGGGCCGGCCGCTGGCGATTACGTCCGGGCACCGGTGCGCTCTGTGGAATGCGCAGGTCGGCGGGGCGGCAAACTCGATGCACAAGACGATTGCCGTGGACGTGGCGC
>JBGSKI010000314.1:0-4449 GCA_041741315.1 Hyphomonas sp.
GGGGCTCGATCGAGGACTTCACCGGTGACAAGGCAAGCCCGCACTACGGCATCGCCGAAGCCGCCGACCGCGTCCGCGCCGCCGCCGAGGCCGCCCGCTCCCTGCCGCACGACTTCATCCTGACCGCCCGGGCGGAGAACTTCCTGCACGGCAAGCCAGACCTTGCCGACACGATTGCCCGCCTGCAGGCCTATCAGGAGGCCGGGGCCGACGTACTCTACGCCCCCGGCCTGATGACGCTGGACGATATCAGGACCGTGATCGCCTCGGTCGACCGGCCGGTCAACGTGCTGATGGGGCCCTTCGCCGGCTTCGTGCCGATGGCCGAACTGGCGGAGACCGGCGTCAAGCGCGTGTCGATGGGCTCGGCCCTCTCGAACACGGCCTATGGCGCGCTGGTCTCCGCGGCGAGGGAACTCCTCGCCAGCGGCACACTCGGCTTCCTGAAAGGTGCCGCCTCTGGCAAGGATCTTGCGGAACTGATGGCAAAGGGGGCGGATCGCTAAGGCCCGCCGGAGCGCTCATCCTGAGCGAAGTCGAAGGACGAGCGCGGGCCGCCACCGCCTGTCTCCCCCCCCCCGGGTCTCGTCCTTCGACTTCGCTCAGGATGAGCCCCTCAGGGCGCCCCGGTTCAATTGCGTAGGCAGGGGCCAGCGAGACTCAGCCGTCATCAGCCCCCACATCCTTCAGAAGGTGGGGCGGCAGTTTTGTCTGAAGGCTCGCGTGCGCGCGCCGTTTATCCGATTGCGGGTCTACAGGGCCTTTTGGTTTACGGGCAAAGGGCCAAAACCGGCTGGCGAGGCGCGCCAGCGCGAGACATCTGTTCATGGGAACCTGAAAGCTGGAAGTGGAAACGGGGCAGGGTCATGGCTCGGTCTCCTTTCCGGGCTTCAGGGCACGTCAGGGCAGCCGGGCTGCCCGCGATTGGCCGTTTCATATCAGGAAACCGGCTGCCAACAAAGCTTTTGCTCCGGCGCGCCAAATTGACACTTACGTCAACGTAAATGTTGCGCATTTTTTGCAGGGCCTGTAGGCACACCGCATCTGAAGTCCAACCCCTCGTAACGTGTGGAGCCGCTGCCCATGAAGGTCCTCGTGCCCGTCAAACGCGTGATCGATTACAACGTGAAAGTCCGCGTCAAGCCGGACAAGACCGGCGTCGATCTCGCCAATGTGAAGATGTCGATGAATCCCTTCGACGAAATCTCGGTCGAAGAGGCCGTCCGCCTGAAAGAGGCCGGAACGGTAACGGAAATCGTCATCGTCTCGATCGGGCCGCAACAGGCACAGGAAACGATCCGGACCGCGCTCGCCATGGGCGGGGATCGCGGCATCCTGATCAAGACCGATGAACTGGTCGAGCCGCTGGCTGTCGCCAAGCTGCTCGCCAAGGTCGTCGCCGAGGAAAGCCCGGACATCGTGATCCTCGGCAAGCAGGCCATCGACGACGATTCCAACCAGACCGGCCAGATGCTCGCCGCCCTGCTCGACTGGCCGCAAGGCACGTTCGCCTACAAGCTCGACAAGGATGGCGACAAGCTGAAAGTCACCCGCGAGGTCGATGGCGGCCTGCAGACCGTGTCGCTCAGCCTGCCGGCCATCGTGACGGTCGACCTGCGCCTCAACGAGCCGCGCTATGCCTCGCTGCCGAACATCATGAAGGCCAAGAAGAAAGAGATCGCCGAGAAGTCGCCCGCCGATTACGGCGTCGACATCTCGCCGCGCCTGACCGTCGTCCAGGTCACCGAACCGCCGGTCCGCAAGGCCGGCGAGAAGGTCGAAGACGTCGCCGCGCTCGTGTCCAAACTGAAAACCGCAGGAATCGTGTAATGGCCGTCCTCGTTATTGCAGAACATCATCACGGCGCGCTCGCCGACGCGACCCACAAGGTCGTCACGGCCGCGCTGAAATTCGGCGTTGACGTCGACGTTCTGGTCGCCGGCGAGAATGCCGGTGCCGTCGCCCCGGCCGCCGCGAAGATCACGGGCGTCCGCAAGGTGCTGCAGGCCGAAGGCGAAACGCTGCGCAAGCAGACCGCCGAGGCCATGGAAGCCCTCGTCGTGCCCCTGATGGCGAACTATGATGCCGTCGTCATCGCCGCCACCACGACCGGCAAGAACATCGCCCCGCGCATCGCCGCCAAGCTCGACGTCATGCAGCTGTCGGAAGTCACCGCCATCCTCGACGCCTCGACCTTCGAGCGTCCGATCTATGCCGGCAACGCCATCCTGACGGTGAAATCCTCCGACGCGAAAAAAGTGCTGACCGTGCGCGGCACCTCTTTCGCCGCCGCCGGCACTGACGGTTCGGCAGCAGTCGAGTCGATCGCCGCCCCGGCCGGCCCGTTCAAGTCGGAATTCATCTCCGAAGAGATGGTCAAGTCCGACCGTCCGGAACTCGCCGGCGCCAAGCGCGTCGTCTCCGGCGGTCGCGCCCTCGGCTCGGCCGACGAGTTCAAGCGCGTGATCTTCCCGCTCGCCGACAAGCTCGGTGCCGCGGTCGGTGCCTCGCGCGCCGCGGTCGATGCCGGCTACGCCCCGAACGACTACCAGGTTGGCCAGACCGGCAAGATCGTCGCCCCGGAACTGTATGTCGCCATCGGCATTTCCGGCGCCATCCAGCACCTCGCCGGCATGAAGGATTCAAAGGTCATCGTCGCCATCAACAAGGACGAGGAAGCCCCGATCTTCCAGGTCGCCGACTATGGCCTCGTGGCAGACCTCTTCAAGGCCGTTCCGGAACTGACGGACGCGCTCTGATCCGGCCGGTCATACCCGCCTGAATCACGCCCCGGACCGTCACGTCCGGGGCGTTTTCATGCCTGCTGCCCGTCAGGGTCCGGCCAAAGTCCAGCCAACGTCCGGCAGAATCCAACCTGTAACCGGCCATCTGTGCCCGTCGCGACACAGCTTGCCACCGCTTTCAGCTTTCACTGTGCGGTAATCTTGATCTTTGACGCACCGCACAAAAAGGATATGTCCGTAGCTTCGCGGCAGTTCAGGGCAGGACCGGATGACAGACCTCAAGACGATTGGCGTGATCGGCGCGGGCCAGATGGGCAACGGCATTGCGCATGTCAGCGCGCTCGCCGGCTATGACGTCATCCTGACCGACATTTCCGATGCCGCACTGGCCAAGGGCCTCGAAGCGATCGACCGCAACATGCGCCGCCAGGTCTCGCGCGACCTGATCACGCTCGACCAGATGCAGGCCGCACAGGCGCGGATCAGGACATCCACCTCGATCAAGCAGCACGAAGCCTCCGACCTCGTCATCGAGGCGGCGACCGAAAAGCGCGAAGTGAAGGAACAGATCTTCCGCTCGATCTGCGAAATCGTGCCGGCGAGCACCCTGCTTGCCACCAACACGTCCTCGATCTCGATCACCCGGCTCGCCTCGGTCACCGACCGGCCCGAGAAATTCATCGGCATGCACTTCATGAACCCGGTGCCGCTGATGAAGCTGATGGAAGTCATCCGCGGCCTCGCCACCAGCCAGGCCACCTACGAGGCCGCCATCGGCTTTGCCAAGCGGCTCGACAAGACGACCACCAATGCCGAAGACTATCCCGCCTTCATCGTCAACCGCATCCTGGTGCCGATGATCAACGAGGCGGTGTACGCGCTGTACGAAGGCGTCGGCACGGTCGAGAGCATCGACACGGCGATGCGCCTCGGCGCCAACCACCCGATGGGCCCGCTGACGCTTGCAGACTTCATCGGCCTCGATACCTGCCTGTCGATCATGCAGGTGCTGCACGATGGCCTCGCCGACACCAAGTACCGCCCCTGCCCGTTGCTGGTGAAATATGTCGAAGCCGGCTGGGTCGGCCAGAAAGTCGGCCGCGGCTTCTACGACTATTCCGGCGACCACCCCGTCCCGACCCGCTAACACACCGGCTCCCGCCGGGACACGCGGTCCAATTTGGTGCCCAGAAGAGGACTCGAACCTCCACGCCTTGCGGCACACGGACCTGAACCGTGCGCGTCTACCAATTCCGCCATCTGGGCACGGGTTTGGAAGGCGGGGTAATACGGTCCGATCGGCGGGCCGTCAACGGCCAAAGCCAGCGCGATCAACAATATCGGCAAGGCACTTCGCCGGACTTGCTGCGGGCGTGCCGCATGGCAGCCCATTGCTGAGTCAACCCTGGCGATCCCGGCGAGATTCGAACTCACGACCTACAGATTAGGAATCTGTCGCTCTATCCTGCTGAGCTACGGGATCTCTGCCAAGAAAAACCAGCAAAACCAGTGCAGTATGAAACCGCTTGTACACTATAGGCGAGTCTGCAGCATGTTTCAAAGTAAGAGGTGGCTCGGGAATTCTGAACAGCGAGGTTAGGTGAGATTTCTGCCTGCAGATCGGCTATTTTGCCGAGCACAGGAGACGACCCATGCCCAGACGACCCCGCCGGAATCACAGTCCGGCTTTCAAAGCGAAGGTGGC
>JBGSKI010000315.1:0-2967 GCA_041741315.1 Hyphomonas sp.
ATTTCCTCGACGCTGGCATGTGCGACGCACCAGTCCTGCGCCCGGTCGCGGATCAGCGGGGCGAGAGCGTCGCGGGCCGCTTCCGACAGTTTCTTGGAATCGGTGAGGCCCGTGATGGGCTTGCGCGGATCGAGGATGACCGCCGCCGCTGTGACCGGCCCGGCCCAGGGGCCGCGTCCGGCTTCGTCGACGCCGCAAAGGGGAGAGGGCTGCCTGCTCATGGGGGAAACAGACCGCGAGTCGGGCTTGCGCTCCACGTCCGCGCCAGCACTATTCCTTGAGGACCGGAAGCGTCACGGCGGATTGCCCCCGGAGCACCGCCTCGTTGATCCACCGGTTGCCGTCAGACACATGTTGCAACACGATTGCCTTGTAGGCGTCTGGCGACATCGGTGCCTCTGCATCGGCTCCCGTGTCCGCATCCGCGAACTCCGGATTCTTGCGCTTCAGATTTTCAAGCCGGATCTTTTCAAGTTCATCCATGGACGGGCTGACATTCTTCATTTTTTCCTGATCCGGGTGGATCGGTACGTGACCGAGGCCAATCTTGTGGAAAAAATCGTGTACGACATCGCCGCCATGCAATGCTGCGGGGTTGAAGACAGTGGCCGACACCGAGTCCTGCCCGAAGACGCGGACCCAGTCTTTCAACAAGGCGGCATAGTCCCAATAGAGGCGGCGTCTTTCGAGATCGCTCATGAAACGGGCCAGGGTCTCGGTGGATCGCGAAGGTCCTTTGACTTGTTGCGCCCAGAGCGAGCGCAGGAATTCCGTTTGGTCGCGGAGATATAAGATGACTTCGACACGGTTGAACATCGCATCAAGGTTTAGCTTGAGGCGGTCAATGTCTTGGCCCCGTACCAACGCGCAAAGGAACTCGCTCGATGCGACGAAGGCCCTGGTGTCCGTTTTCGAGACCTCCGTTTTGGCCCTGTCCCAGATATCGTTGGCATTCCTTACGAATTGATCGGCTGTCATTCGATTGTACTGATTCACGAAATAGGCCCGTGCGGCATCGCCGCCGCAAGCGGCAGCCAGCCGGGTCGCGTTGGGAAAGCCGAAGGCCTTG
Source organism: Hyphomonas sp. (assembly GCA_041741315.1). Classification (GTDB taxonomy): domain Bacteria; phylum Pseudomonadota; class Alphaproteobacteria; order Caulobacterales; family Hyphomonadaceae; genus Hyphomonas. The sequence goes on from JBGSKI010000315.1 coordinate 1,070, forward strand.
ACCGGCAGAACATCGAGCGCCGCATCCTGGAGCTGGCCAAGCTCGTACTGGATACTGGTCGTCCCCGCTTTTCCGGTTCCGGCATGCAAGTACAGGGTGCGATCCACACCGTCGAATGTCATGCTGCCTCAAGCTTGCGCAAAGTACTTAACTCCGTATTCCTGCGTGCATCGCGTAATGAATTTGTCGCACAACACAAGTGACAAACAGGCAAAATACGGAAGCGGGGAGGGACGTGCTCCGGACCCACCGTTTCGCCATCAGCTGGCCGGGCGGCACGGCCAAAGGTCAGCGAGTCGGGCTTGCGCTCCAGCGCGCAGCACGGTTCAGATGTCCGGGCAGCCAAATCTGGGGAAATGCATGACCGAACTCCTGTCCTCGCCGGCCTTCTGGGGCAGCCTGGTGACCCTGACCTTCCTGGAAGTCGTCCTGGGGATCGACAATCTCCTGTTCGTCTCGATCGCGACAACCAAGCTGGAAGGAGCGGAGAAGAAGACCGCGACGCGGGTCGGGGTATGGGGCGCCATGGTGCTGCGCATCCTGATGCTGGGCCTGATCTTCTGGATCCTGCAGCTGGACAAGAGCCCCTTGTTCCACATGCCGCACTGGCTGGCCGTCTTTGCTGCCGGGGGCGACACCGATGTGATGCACCATGTCGAGAACGTCACGCTGAAGGACCTGATCCTGTTCGGCGGCGGCCTGTTCCTGTTGTGGAAGGGGACACAGGAAATCCATTCCACGGTGGAGGGGACCGGGCACGAAGCGAGTGAGGCGAAAAGCAGCTTCGCGAGCGTGCTGGTGCAGCTGTGCGTGATCAATATCGTGTTCTCGATGGACAGCGTGATCACGGCGGTGGGGATGACCAGCGAGCTGGCGGTGATGATTGCCGCCGTCGTGCTGTCGACCCTGGTTATGGCAGTCGCGGCCGACCCGCTGGCGAAATTCATTGAAAAACACCCGACGACCAAAATGCTGGCGCTGGCTTTCATCCTGCTGGTTGGCGTGGCGCTTGTGGCCGACGGGCTCGGCTTCCATATCCCGCGGGGCTACCTGTATTTCGCCATCGCCTTCTCGCTGGCGGTGGAACTGCTCAACATCAAGGCGCGGGACGACAAGACCGGCGCGAAAGGACACTGACATGACCGACGCCTATTGCATCCGCATGCACGAGACCGGCGGCACGGACGTGCTGAAGGTCGAGCCGATGGAGCCGCGCGCGCCGGGGCCGGGCGAGGCGCTGGTGAAGCAGGCCGTGTCGGGCGTCAATTTCATCGACACCTATTTCCGGACCGGGCTTTATCCGGTGAAGCTGCCCTTCGTGCAGGGGTCCGAAGGGGCCGGCACGGTGCAGGCGGTGGGCGAAGGCGTGACCGGCGTGAAACCGGGCGACCGGGTCGCCTATCTCGGCAATGGCACATATGCGACGCACTTCACCGGCCCGGCGGACCGGATGGTGAAACTGCCGGACGGGATTTCCGAGGAAGACGGCGCGGCGGTGATGCTGAAGGGCCTGACGGCCTGGATGCTGCTGTTCGAGATCCGCCCGGTGACCGACCGCGACACGGTCCTCGTCTGGGCACCGGTCGGCGGGGTTGGCAGCGTGCTGACACCTTGGGCGGCAAGCCTTGGCGCGCGGGTGATCGCGGTGACCTCGACGGAGGAGAAGGCAGCCAAGGCGAAGGCGCTTGGCGCGTCGGATGTCGTCGTCGGCTATGACGATGTGGCCAAGAAAGTGCGTGCCCTGACGAATGGCGCGGGCGTCGACCTGGCGCTCGACAGTGTCGGCAAGCGCAGCTTCGAGGCGTCGCTGTCGAGCCTGAAGAAGCGCGGCTGGATGATCTCGTATGGCAATGCCTCCGGCGCACCGGATCCGATGCCGCCGGGGCGGCTGGCGGCGG
>JBGSKI010000316.1:0-2308 GCA_041741315.1 Hyphomonas sp.
CTCGCGCCGGGCTTGGCGGCCAGCGTGCGCAGGATCGGCAGGCTCTGTTCGTATTGCGCAAGGCCCTCATCCGGTGCGCCGAGATTGATGCCGCCCGACTGGGTCATCATTTCGCCGAGGCGCCCGCGACCGACGGCATAGTCATACAGAAGGCGCTCGTTCTGCCCGGCAGCATTGCGCAGGATGTCGAGATATTTCGCCGCCGTCTCGGCAATGTCGCGCCGCACGTTCAATGTTCCGGGCAAAGATTGGAGATCGTCCGAGATGCCATAGAGCAGGAAGCTCGTAAGTTCGCGGGTCTCCCCGAAGCGCGCTTCCGCCGCCCGTTCGGCGCGCTGGGCCATGGTATAGAGGCTGGTCACATAGATCACCGTGCCTACCAGCGCGACGAATGCCGCCGCCACACTGGTCACCAGCCATTTCCGCCTGCGGACATATTTCGAAAACACGTAGAACGGCCCGCCCTCGCGCGCCGCCACGGCCCGCCCGGCATGCAGGTTCGCAAGATCGTCCATCAGGCTGTCGACGGAGGGGTATCGGTCTTCCGGCGCAAGCGCGGCGGCCTTCGCGGCGATGGCGGCGAGGTCGCCATCTGCTGTTGCGTCCGGGCAGAGCGCTTCCAGCAGTTTGCCGAGCGAATAGATATCCGACAGCGTATTCGCATCCGCCCCGCCGACATGCTCCGGCGCGGCAAAGCCAGGTGTGTGGATGGGCCGTGCCGCTGACGGCCCTGCGACAGCCTCGCCCTGAAACGGCTGGCTCGGCCGCGAAATGCCGAAATCGATCAGCTTCACGGCGCCCTTGTCGGTGACCAGCACATTGCCTGGCGTGATGTCGCGGTGCACGATGAGGTTCTGGTGCGCGTGGCGCACGGCGGCACAGGCATCGTTGAACAGCCACAGGCGATCAGCCGTGCCGAGTCCGCGCTCGTCCGCCCACTGAAGGATTGGCTGGCCCTCGACATATTCCATGACGATGTAAGGCGATCCGTCCGGCATTTCGCCGCCATCGTGAAGGTGGGCAATGTTCGGATGATTTAGGCGCGCCAGAATCTGCCGCTCATGCCGGAACCGCGTGACAAGTTCTTCCGCCAGCGCTCCCGGCCGGATCAGCTTGATTGCCACCCTCTGCTCGAAATCGCCGGTATCGCGGTGCGCCTCATAAACGGCCCCCATGCCACCCTGGCCGATCAGGCGCGTGACGCGGAACGGCCCGATCCGCTCCGGCATCGGTGTCTCTTCGGTATCGTGCAGCACGCCGCCGGTGCGCAGGTTGTGCCCGCCTTCGGTTTCCGAAACCAGAAGCTGCAAGGCGCGGGACTGAGCGGCGGGGTTGGCACCTGTCCGCGCCTGCAGCCATGCGACCCGGTCGCCGGACGGCTGGTCCAGCGCCTCGGTGAACAGGTCGAGCGCTTCCTTTTCGAGAGTGGCGTCCTGCGCCATGCCGCGTCCTCCGCGGGCAACCATTCCGCAAACGGAGCGGCGCGGCAAGCGGTCATCGCGTTCCGGGCGAGTCGGCCGGCCCGAATGCCCTATCCGAACGCCCCATAGGCATGGGTGATGGCCAGGCTGATGCCGTGCAATGCCCGGTCGATCTCGTCGAGCGGCGCGATGATCTCGCGGTGGATCCGGTCATAACCATAGGCACCCGATGCGCGGGAATCCCCGCCCGGTTCGGACAGGTCTCCGAGCGGCGTGTTCTCGTCCATCGACCGCGGGAAAATCTCGCTCAGCAGGCTGACGACCTCGCCGATGCGCAGGTCGGCGACCATCCGCAACAGGTCGCGGGCGCTCGCGCCGTGGCGTTCCGACAGGCGGGGCAGGCCGCCGGAAATCGCGAAGGCCTTCATCATCAGGGCCTGGCGCACCGCATGCAGCACGTGCAGGTCGAGCCGGGACTCGTGACGCTCCTCCGTGGACGGCGCATGATCCATCTGACCGGTCAGCCGGTCGAACCGGCGCAGGTCCACCGACATCAGGTTGGCAATCCGGCCAATCGAGACCGGCGTGTCGTCGTTGCGCAGGGCATAGTAGACGGCGCGATAGGCGGTTCCCGCCGTCTCGGTCCTGGTCATGCGCGCATGCGCGATCCAGACGCTTGGGTCATAGACGCGGGCATAGCCGCGCAAGGCCGGAAGGCTGGTCAGGGCGCGCGCGCGGGCGGCCAGAACGATCAGCTGCCGCATGCGCGGGCTGGCATTGATCAACTGTACCAGGCGCTCGGTTTCCCGCTGCAGCGACGAGCCGATGCCGCCGGCCGTGTTGGCGGGAATGCCGAGCTGCTGCAGCGTCGCATTGTGTGAGATCGC
>JBGSKI010000317.1:0-7848 GCA_041741315.1 Hyphomonas sp.
CGATCTGCGCCAGCGCAGGTCACCGACCGGAGGCGCAGCGAACGGGATCGAGCGGAACACAAGCGAGCCGTCGTCGCGCTTTGCGCCGAGGACCGGACCCTGAGCCGTCGTCACGACAGGCGCGGCCTCGGGGGTAACAGCGACCGTTTCGGCGGCGTCAGGCGTGCACGCCGCGAGGATCAGTGCAGCGCACGCGCCGAAGGCCATCGTGATTTTTGACATGTGTTTTCTCCCTTGGGGGAGAGCGTAGGCCACGGAACCGCATGCGCCAAGGCGTTTCAGGTCCGGACGGTTGTCAGAACGGGACGAAAGACCGGAGCCTAAAGCGCCGGCTGGATCGGGCCGTCGGCGCGGCCGTTGACGAACTGGTCGACATATTCGTTGGCGCTGTAGTCGACATGCGCGGCCGGGCCGCGCCAGATGATGCGCCCTTCGTAGAGCATGGCGATCTCGTCAGCGATCTTGCGGGCCGAGGCCATGTCATGGGTGATCGTCACGGCGGCGGCGCCGAGGCCGCGCACCTGTTCGAGGATCAGGTCATTGATCGCGTCGGCGGTGATCGGGTCGAGGCCGGTCGTCGGCTCGTCGAAAAAGATCAGGTCCGGTTCGGAAATGATGGCGCGGGCGAGGGCGACGCGCTTCTGCATCCCGCCGGAGATTTCGGCCGGATAGAGCTTCGCCACGTCCGGGCCGAGGCGCACCTTGCGCAGCGTCTCGATGGCGCGTTCCCTGGCGATGGCGCGGGAGGTGCCGTCGGTGTTCAGCAGGCGGAAGGCGACGTTTTCCCAGACGGTCAGCGAGTCGAACAGCGCGCCGGACTGGAACAGCATGCCGATGCGGTTGCGCATGTTGGCGCGGGCCTCGCCGGTCTGTTTGGTCACGTCGCGGCCATTGAAGAAGATGCTGCCGGAATCCGGAGTCATCAGGCCGAGCGCGTTCTTGAGCATCACCGACTTGCCGGAGCCCGAGCCGCCGATCACGACCAGGCTCTCGCCCGGGGCGACGTCGATGTCGACGCCGCGCAGGACGTGATTGTCGCCGAAGCGCTTTTCCACTTTCTCGAGGCGCAGGATCGGGGTCGTCACAGGCCGATCTCCACGAACAGGGTTGAAAGCACGTAATTGCTGGCGAGCACCAGCACAGCGGCGCCGACCATGGCGAGCGTTGCGGCGCGTCCGACGCCCGTTGCACCTGCTTCGGACCGGTCGCCCTGGTAGCAGCCCATGATCGCGATCACTGCGCCGAACACGACGGCCTTGATCAGGCCGGTCAGGACGTCATTGTCGGTGGCGAAGTCGAGCGTGTTGCGCAGGTAGACGGTAGAGTCGAAACCGAGGCCGTAGACGCTGACCAGCCAGCCGCCCATCACGCCGATAATGTCGGCGACGAGGACCAGCAGCGGCAGGGTGAGGATCGCCGCGAGGAAGCGCGGGGCATAGAGGTAACGGTAGGGCGAAGCCGACAGGGTCTCGAGCGCATCGATCTGCTCGGTGACGCGCATCGCGCCGATCTCTGCGGAGATGCCCGCCGAGACGCGTCCCGCGAGCATCAGGCCGGTGATCACCGCGCCGAGTTCGCGGGTGATGCCGAGGACGACGATGTTCGGGACGAACTGTTCGGCGCCATAGCGGCTACCGCCTTCGTAGATGTTGAGGGCGAGCGCCGCACCGATGAAGACGGCCGACAGGCCGACGACGGGCAGGGAGAAGAATCCGATCCGCACCATCTGGCGACCGATCTCGGACACGTACCAGCGCGGCGAGAACGCCGCCGCCTTGACGCGCCCGGCAAAGATCGCCAGCCGGCCGATCTCGGCGAAGAAGCCAAGGGTTGCTGCGCCGATCCACGCGAGCGGATTGGGAATGCGGCGCTTACTTGTAGACACGTTGGACACGGCTCCCCAGACCTGTGAGCAATTCATAGCCGAGGGTGTTCGCCCGGGCCGCCTGATCTTCCAGTTTGGCATTTGCACCAAGGAATTCAACGCGGACACCTGCTTTTGCAGCGGCCTGTGCTTTCGATACATCTATCGTGATCAGGTCCATCGAAATGCGGCCGACAACCGGACAGGCGATGCCGTCAAGCCAGCCGATGAAACAATTCGATGCGGTCCGCAGTACGCCGTCGGCATAGCCGAGTCCCACCGTTGCCAGCGTCATGCCCGACTTTGCCGTGAAGGTCGCGCCATAGCCGACGGTTTCCTTCGCGCTGACCTTGAAGACACTGAGAATTTCCGCTTCCAACGTCACCGCGTGCGCGAGCTTGACCCGGGCAGGCGGGGCCGAGCCGCCATAGAGGGCGATGCCGGGGCGGGTCAGGTCGTAGCCATAGGACCGGCCAAGATAGCAGCCGGCAGAATTGGCGAGGCTGGCCGGCGTGTCGGGGAAAGCGGCGGCCACCGCGTCGAACGCCAGGCGCTGGGCCTCGTTCATCGGATGGGCCGCGTCGTCGGCGCAGGCGAGGTGGCTCATCACCAGGACTGGCTGGAGCTTGCGCAACTCGTCGCCCATCTTGTCGAGGATCGCCGGCTTGAGGCCGAGCCGGTTCATGCCGGTGTCGAAATGCAAGGCGCACGGGCCACGCCCGGCAGACATCCATGTGGCGAGGTGGTCCTCGCAATTCAGCACGGCGGTCAGGTTGGCGGCCTTGTAGATGCGATAGTCACTGGCCGACGGGCCGTTGAGGACGAAGATGCGCGGGCCTGCTCCTACGGCCTGGCGGACGGCGACGCCTTCCTCGACATAGGCGACGAAAAAGGTGTCACATCCGGCTGTGGCGAGCGCCTTGGCGACCCGGCCTGCACCGAGGCCATAGCCGTCGGCCTTGACCACGGCGGCGGTGGTGGCCGCCGGGTGCAGCCTGTCGAGGGCGCGCCAGTTCGCACTGATGTTCGACAGATGGATCGTGGCGCGGGGCAGGGAACTCATGGGCTCAGTCGGTAGATGGCTTCTGCCTGCTTGTCAGCCCTGCAATCAAGGCCGTTTTCAGGCAGGTCCACCCTTTCCCCGATGCGCCAGCCAGGCCGAGCCCTTCATGTTCCAGACCGGTGAGAAGAATACCATCCAGAGGATCAGGACACTCATCCCGGCCGCAGGGACGATGGCGATCCGCTGTGGGCCGAAGAGGTCGACAAGCGCGCCCATCAGGGCCGCGCCGATCGGTGCGCCGGCCATGAAGCCGAGCTGGTAGATCGACAGGACGCGGGCGAGTTTCTCCTTCGGCGCGGCATCCTGCACGATCGACCGGCTCATCGCGATCGAGATGCCGGCGGCGAGTCCCCAGACGAAGACGATGGCGAGGAAGGCCCAGTGCGGGATGTCCCACATCATCGCGAGGATGCTGGTCGACCCGAGGAATTGCGCGATCAGGAGCAGCCGGCCCTGCCGCTTGATGCGCTTGAAGATCGACAGCACGACGGACGAGACAAAAGCGCCCATCCAGAAGGTGACGAACATGTCGCGGATGCCGTCCGAGCCGAAGCCGTAGACGTCGCGGTTGATGATCGGCAGCACGACCAGGAAGGCCCCGATGACGAAGATGCCGACGCCGAACATCAGGACGGTCATCGACCAGAGCTTGCCGTCGGCACGCACCGCGCGGAAGCCCTCGCCAATGTCGGCAAACGCCCCGCCGAAGCCCTTGCGGCCGGTGCGGACCTGCCTGCCCTTGCCGAGCCAGAGGGCGAACAGCGCGCCGAGGGCCAGGATGCCGCCCTGCACGAACAGGAGCTGTTCTGCCGGAATGGGGCCGACACCGAACCCGCCCATCCAACCCGGCATGCGGGTCACCTTGTCGGCATAGCCGGCAATGATCAGCCCGGCGATCTGGGCGACGAACTGCGCCATCGTGGCGAGCGTCACGCCGAGCTGCAGCGTGACACCGCTGCCGATGCGCATGCGCCTCTCGACCACTTCGTTCACGATCGCGTCGCGGGCCGGCATCATGAAGGCCCCGACCGTGCCGATGACGAGGCCGTAAAGGATCATCGCCGGATAGGTGAGCGCGCCACGGGTGACGAAGGTGGCGAGCGCCACCGCGGGGACGGCGGCGAGCAGCTGCAACACGATCAGGAGCCGGCGGCCATCCGCCCGTTCCGCGACCACGCCTCCGAGCAGCAGGAACACGACGGACGGGCCGGACAGCGCCATGTTGGCGAGGCCAAGCGCCAGGCCGTCCATGTGCAAATGGTTCTGGCCGGTGATCAGGTAGGGGAACAGCACCATCTGCAGCCCGAAGGCCATGAACCAGCTGCACTGGACGAGCAGGTAGGCCGGCAGTTCGATCTTGACCCGGCGGCGGATCTTGCGGGCCCGCCAATGCGTCGCGAGCGACAGGAGCGAGGCGCCCGCCGTCAGGGCCTCGCTGACGCCGCTGACCGGGGAAGTGACGTCGCCCGCCGCCTCCTTCGCCATTTCGTCGACCAGTTTGTCGATGGGTTCCGTCATTGCCACTCCCGGCTCCGGCCGGACCTTATGGAGCGCGGTGCGCCATGGGAAGGGGCTGAAAACCGGCAGGAACGCCACCACAAGTGAGGAGCGCGGCAGGTTTTCAGGCCGTTGCCATGTCCGTGTCACGCCAGTAGCGTATGATGGCTGGGCAAACCAAGCAGGGAACCACCATGCGCCTGATCCGTCACCTCTTCAGCTGGCTGTTGGCCTTGTTCCTCGTCGTGATGTTCGTGCAGGCGACGATTTCGCCGCTGCCGGACCCGCCGCAAGGCGCGGTCCAGTTCCTCGACCCGCCGGGTGAGAACATCGTCTTCCAGACGATTGCCGACCGGTCGGGCATCAGTCTCGCCGAGCCGGCCGGACGCTTCGTGACCGGCCTGCTGGAGCTGATCGCAGCGTTTTTACTGATCCTGCCGATGACGCGCCGGTTCGGGGCCTTCCTCGCAGCCCTGATCATGACCGGCGCGGTGGCGCTGCACCTGTCGCCGTATCTCGGCCGGGAAATTCCCGTGTCGCTGGATCCCGCGAATACCGCGACCGATGGCGGATCGCTGTTCATGTTGGCGATCATCATGCTGGTCGCCAGCTTTCTGGTAATGGTGGTGCACCCCGGCCGGATGTCCGATTAACCCTGCGGAAACACAGTTCCGGCTGCACCGCCCGTTAACCGTTTGCTGCGAGTGTCGGCAGGATTTTACGGACCTGCAAGGCATGGACGCGTTGAATTCGAATGAGCCTCCCCGGGTCGGACGGGCGCGGAACATCCTGTTCCGGCGCCTGGTCGATCTTGTATCGATGCCGACCAATCGCATCGCGCACCAGGACCGGCACATGGCCGCCGATATCCTGCTCGACATGCTGTTCCATGCCGACGACCCGGACCGCGCCAAGTGTGCGCTTCGGCTCGCGACGAGCCGGGATGCGCCGCGCCGGCTGCTGCGATACCTCGCCCAGTGTTCGTTCGAGATCGCGAAGCCGATCCTGGAGCAGAATGAGGCCTTCGACGCAGTCGACCTGCGCGCCATCGCGATGTCCGGCTCGACCGAGCACCGGCTGGCGATTGCCCGCCGCAAGATCGTGCATGACAGTGTGTCGGACTACCTGGCCGAATATGCCGAAATTCCCGTCGTGCGCGAAATGATCCTGAATGAAGGGGCGGTGCTGCCCGAGCAGACCGTCGACCGGTTGGTGTTGCGCTCGCGCGACGAACCGGCGCTCTGCCCGCTCCTGATCGACCGGCTGGAGACCAAGCCGTCGCAGGCCATGGCCCTGTTCTGGTGGGCCGACAGCGCGACACGCCGCAAGATCCTGCAGCGTCAGGCTGCCGACCGGCTGGAAGTCATCGACACGTGCAAGGACGTGTTCGAGATGATGGCGGAAGAAAACTGGGCCGATCCCGTGGCGCGCAAGGCGCTGCAACTGATCGAACGGCGCCAGCGCAACCGCGCCGCCCTGGACAAGAGCCCGTATGACAGTCTCGAAAGCGCGCTGAACGCCGCTGCCATCGAAGGCATGAGCGCCGAGCTGGCGCAGGAGATCGGCTATCTCTGCGGCATCAAGCCGGTGACGGCCGCCAAGATTCTCACCGATCCGGGCGGCGAGGGGCTGGCCGTGCTGTGCAAGGCGACCGGCGTGAAGCGGGATTTCCTTCCTGTCCTGTGGGCGGCGCTGAAGCGTCCCTTCGAACTGGAGGAGGGCGTGATAAACCCGGACTTCGCGCTGGTGTCCGAAACCTACGAGATCCTGACGGTCGCCAAGGCGCAGACGACGCTACGCTATTGGAACTGGTCGCTGTCGGCGGCCTACTCGCCTGCCCAGAACCTCGCGCTGGGTGCAGGTGCTGACGTGGCGAATGATGAAGAGCAGTTCTCGGCTGCCCAGCGCACGGCCCGCCTCGTTTTCGGACGCTAGCTGCCGTTTCTGACCGAAAAGGCTTTTCAAACCCGGCTCGGCGCTTTACGTCGATTGGCTCCTACTGATGGGTCATACGAACGAGGGCTGCGCGTGGCGTATTTAGTCGGGCTTGTAGCGGCATTGGTCACCTTCTGGCTGTCCATGTCCGGTCACAATGAGCCCCTGATTCTTTCGCTCGGCGCCGCGTCGGTGCTCGTCTGCTGCATCGTTGCGTACAGGCTCGACATCATCGACCGGGAGGGCTCGCCCTATGTGCGCCTGTTCGGATTTGCCGCTTACATGCCGTGGCTGGTCAAGGAGATCGTCAAGGCGAACTGGACGGTGATCCGCGCCTGCCTGAAGGCCGACCTCGACATCGCGCCGGCGCTGGTGAAGGTCAAGACGACCTGCCGCTCAGACCTCGCCAAAGTCACCTTCGCCAATTCGATCACGCTGACGCCGGGCACGGTGACGGTCGAGATCGAGGGCGACAAATTGCTGGTGCATGGCCTGTATGAGCAGGACGCCCAGCCGGAAGCCTTCGCCGAGATGGATCGCCGCTCCCGGATTGCCGCCGACGGCAAGGGAGACGCCGCATGACCGCCGCTGCGCTGTTTGCGATTCTCGCGGGCATGACCCTGCTGCTGATCCGCGCCCTGATGGGGCCGACCATCTATGACCGTATCCTGGCGGTGAATTCGTTCGGCACCAAGACGGTGCTCGGCCTCGGCCTGCTCGGCTTCGTCATGGGCCGGCCGGAATTCCTCGACATCGCCATCCTGTACGCGCTGATCAATTTCGTCTCGACCATCGCGATCCTGAAATTCTTCCGCTACCGCTCGTTCCAGGTGCCGCTGGCGCGGCGCGCCAAGGGAGGCAAGTCGAATGGCTGATTTTCTCGACCAGGCCTGGACGGTGTGGAACATCGTGCGGATGCCGGCCGGTGCCGCGCTTTGCCTTGCGGGCGCACTGCTCTGCCTCGTCGGCACGATCGGCGTGCTGCGCTTCCCGGATTTCTACACCCGCCTGCACGCCGCTTCGATCACTGACACATCGGGCGCGGCGCTGGTCCTGCTCGGCATGGCGCTCCTCGCCCCCGGCTGGCTGGTGGTCACCAAGCTCGGCGCAATCTTCATCTTCCTGTTCCTGACGAGCCCGACCGCCTCGCACGCGCTGGCCAACGCCGCGCACACGGCAGGATTGCAGCCGGTCATCGGACCGGTCGGCAAGGACCGGGAGGACGGCGAATGACCGGCACCATGCATGGCGATCTCGGCATCGGCCTCGTCAACATCTTCCTGCTCGTCATCCTGTTCGTGGTGGCGGTTTCCATCGCGCGGATGCGCAGCCTGTTCGCCATCGTGATGCTGGCCGGCGTCTATTCGCTCGTCTCGGCGGTCTGGTATGTCGCGGTCGACGCGGTCGACGTGGCCTTCACCGAGGCGGCCGTCGGCGCGGGCATGTCGACCGCCGTGCTGCTCGGCGCCATGCTGCTGACCTCTCGCAC
>JBGSKI010000318.1:0-6030 GCA_041741315.1 Hyphomonas sp.
GATCATGGCGATGACCGCCGCGCGACCGCCGCGCCCGGCGTCCAGCCCGAAATACCGGGAAACCTTCGCCATTTCGCTGGCGATGGAACAATGGCGCGACAGCCACAAGGAGTAGCGCTTGGATCTCCGCGCTGCCGAACTGGCCGATTCCCATGTGACGCTGGTGCCGTTCGACGTGGCGCGCGATGGCGACGCTTTGCGGCAGATGGCCGTCGCTCTTGGCGACCGGATTGCGACATGGCCGTATTATGCGCCGGAGCGTGATTGGGTCAGCGGGTGGCTCACCGATATCGAGCGGCGAGCGGGGGCAGGGCTCTTGATCCCGTTTGCGGTGCTGTGGCCGGATGGCCGGTTCGCCGGGATGACATCCTATCTCGGCCCGGATTCGGCGTCCCGGAATGTCGAGATCGGCATGACGATATACACCGCCGAAGCGCAGGGAACGGCCATCAATCCTGCTGCCAAGCGCCTGATGCTTGGCAATGCGTTCGATGCCGGCGCACTGCGGGTCCAGTTCAACATCGACCAGCGCAACACTCGGTCACAGGCAGCCGTTCGCAAGCTTGGCGCGGTTCAGGAAGGCGTGTTGCGCGACAACCGGATTGTCGCGAGCGGTTTTCTGAGGTCGACGGTGATCCTGTCGATCCTCGCCAGGGAATGGCCAGAGGTGCGGGCAAAGCTCGATGCTCGACTGGCGGAATTTGCCTGATACACTCACACCATGTCCGAACCGGTCAATCTCAACAAGTTCCGCAAGGCCAAGGCCCGCGCCGGCAAGCAGCAGTCGGCCAAGGAAAACCGCGCCCAGTTCGGCCGGACCAAGCTCGACAAGGCGCTTGAAGCGGCCCGTGCCAGCAAGGCGGCGAGCCAGGTCGACGGGCACCGGCTGGATACTGGCAAGACAGACGAGGACTGACCCGGTCCGGCCCCGGCCCGGCGATTGCAATTCCCCGTTCAGGATTGTTCCAAACCGGGAGTTCGCCATGCGCGGTATTTTTGCAAAGCTCGCTTTCTGCGTGTTTTCGTTCGGTGCGGGCGTTACATGGGCTGTTGTCGCAGAAGCTGCGGGCACGAGCGGATCGCTCCTACAAGTTCTGATCTAGCCGTTCAAATATAGACCCAACGCGTCAGGAACCGGCACCGTCTGACTCCGGTGCCGGCAGTACACGGTCTTCCAGCAATTTTTCATCGATCCGGCGGTTTGAGATGCGCTCCAGAGCGTCAAAGATCGGCTGGGCCTTCTTGTCCTTCAGCAGGGGAATGGAACTGGCAAGTTCGGAGGCGCGGGCGTAGCGCACCTGTGCTGTCGCCATGTCGCCTCGCGCCTCGGCGCAGGCGCCCAGATTGTGCTGCACGGCGGGTGCCTGCGGCCAGTCGCGTCCAAGCTGGTCCCATTGCGCGCAGGCGCCGAGGAAGCTGCCATTCTTGGTGGCGTCAACGGCCGCCTTGAAGCGCGGATCGTTCTGCTCCTCTGGGATCAGGCCCTCGGTGAGGATTTCGGCGCGGACCGTCTGCATGTAGGGCGCAATGTCGGTGCGGAACCGGTTGACGGCCTCGACCGTCGCGTCCTGGATCATGCCATAGGGCGCGTTGTAGGGGTTGTAGTCGGAGTGGAGCGGATCGCGCCACGAGCCTAGGTCGCGGCCGTCATCCTCGTACTGGGCGATGTCCTCGCAGGAATCCCGCGTTGCCGCGCCGCCCTGTGACTGGGTGAACACGCGCCGGTTGGTGTCGGTGTCGATCAGTGTGGCGGTGACGGTGACGTTCACGGTCTCCTCGGTGCAGGCCTTTTCGACAATGCTGCGATGCTCGCAATCGAACAGGCCGTCATAGTCCGTGCAGCGGCGCTCGCGCTCATAGCGGGTCTCGGCGGACCAGCTGTCGATCTGCGTGTCGCCCTCGTAGACGCCCCGCCGCGTGTCGATGCCTCCGACGCCGAACCAGTAGGCCCCGTCGAGTGTCACGTCATTGATCATCCGGACGAACTCATCCTCGGCGACATCGCCGCCCGGGCCGCGGAACTTGCCGACGCCGACATCGCGGTACTCGGCGGCAACTGGAATGTTCGGCGCGATGCGTGCCTCGTAGTCGTAGCCGGGGGTCGCGCAGGCGGCGCAGACGGCGAAGGAGAGGAGGGCGAGGAGAATGCGCATAAGAGTAGCCCCGGGCTGGTTGGATGACACTTTGGACAGATTCGATGATCAGCTGCCGAATTTGAACCTGCGATGTACGGAGCGTTGGCGCAAGTTCCACGATTTCATATCCACACTGCCTGGCCCGGACGCCGTTACGTCAAGTGTTGACGCCGCACACCCGCAACTCCACTTGAGGCCGAAGCCAAATGTGGAGCCTGCCGATGACCCGTCCCCTGTTCACGCCCCTGAAGGTCAAGTCCCTCAACCTGCCCAACCGGATCGTGATGGCACCGATGACACGCTCAAGATCCCCCGGCGGCATCCCCGGAGAGGACGTCGCAGCCTACTATGAGCGCCGGGCCGAAGGTGATGTCGGGCTGATTGTCACCGAAGGCACGACCGTGCGTCGGGGCGGGGCGTCGAACGATCCCAATGTGCCGAACTTTCACCAGGCGGAGGCGCTGGCGGGCTGGCAGAATGTGGTCAACCGGGTGCACGCCAAGGGTGGAAGGATCGCGCCCCAGATCTGGCACCAGGGCATGATGCGCAAGCCGGGCAGCGGGCCGCACCCCGATGCGCCGACCGATGGTCCGTCCGGCGTCACGCATACCGGCAAGCAGGTCTTTCCCGAACCGACGTCGGCTGAAGTGGACGACATGGTGATGGCCTATGCAGATGCAGCCGGCGAGGCCGCGCGGATGGGATTCGACAGTGTCGAGATTCACGGCGCACACGGCTATCTGATCGACGAATTCTTCTGGGACGTCATGAACAAGCGCACCGACCGGTTCGGTGGCAGCCTGCCGGAGCGGGCGACCTTCGCCGCCGACATTATCCGGGAAATCCGCCGCAAGGTCGGGCCGGATATGCCGATCATCCTGCGCTATTCGCAATGGAAGCAGCAGGACTATGACGCCCGGCTGGCACCGACGCCGAACGAGCTGGAATCCTTCCTGAAAGTCTTCGTCGATGCCGGCGTGGACATCCTGCACGTTTCACAGCGCCGCTATTGGGAACCGGAATTCCCGGACATTGACGGCGAACACGGGTTGAATGGTGCCGGATGGGCGAAAAAGCTGACCGGCTTGCCGACCATCACGGTCGGATCGGTCGGCCTGTCTTCCGATTTCATCGGGGCGTTCCGTGGCGACGGGGCAGCCATTCGCAACCTCGACGACCTGGAGGAGCGCCTGGCGCGGGGCGAGTTCGATCTCGTTGCGGTGGGGCGGGCCCTGTTGCAGGACCCGCTCTGGGCCCGGAAGGTCAAGGAAGGCCGCGTGGATGAGCTCAAGACCTATGACGGGGCGTCGCTCGCGACTCTCCACTAGAGGGAGAAATTTTCCCTTGTCAGATGCAAAAGCAGATGGTTCAGTCATTTCCATGTAGAAGTTTTTCAGGCGTCTGATAGCTTTTGCGTGGAAATGGGGTGGCCGTCAGGCTCGTCCCTGCCGGACCAGACAGACTTGCTGGGTGGGGACACACCTTTCGCGAGACTTTGCGCAGATGGTCCACGGCGGGTGACTGCTGAAATCCCATGGCGGACATGCTGTTCGCCACACTCTTGGGATGCCCGTCACACCAGCGTCCCTATTTGCCCTGTGAGGGCGCGTTTCGCACCAGTACGCGCGCACTCGCAGGGCAATTTTCTTTTTCCCGCCAAGCCGAAGCGCCCCGCCAGCGGAGCGAGCCGATCACGCCTTGGCGTAGGCTTCCTTCAGCCAGGTTTTCACTTCCGCATCGAAATCGGCAGGCGATTCCAGTTTCACCTTGTGGGTACACATCGCTCCCGGCTTCTCTTCGACCAGGCGGCTGGTTCCCGGCATTCCCTTGAGGTTGATGCCAAGGTCGATACGGGTTTTGGTCGCGGGCACGATGTTGGCGAACTTCTTGTTCCTGCGAAGGCTGACCGCTGTCTTCTGGGACTCGATCGAGACATCCTTGCCGAGCTTTGCGGCGAAGGCGACGATCGCATCATGGATCGGCCGAAGGACCTCCTTGCCCTTGTACTGCGCCTCGAGCATGTCACCCGGATCGGCTTCGAACCGGCCCTTGGCCTTCTGGCAGATCATGCTGGCATAGCCATGGCCTATGCCATGCGTCTGTTTCAGCATGGCGACCTGATCGCTGAATTTCTCGATCCCGCTTTTCTGTACGAGCGCTGCCCATTCCTCGAGGCTGCGGCCGGTTTTCGCCAGAAGGTTTGCCTTCAGGCTGTCGAGCATGGGATCCGGTTTCTGTTCCATGGGGATTTCCTCGCTTCAGGGGGTGATAGGCCAATTCTCGATACGGCAGCGCTTGGGCACGGCCAGCGCCATGATCGGGCCGAGCGCCATGACCATTTGCCCGCTGAAGCGAGGCTTACCTGTTTCGACCAGGGACTTGAGATTGTCGACAATGAAGTTTCCCCCGGGAACCATGGATTTCTCGGTTTTGCTTCCGGCCGGGACCCCTTCGGTGATCAGGGTGAATTCGGTTCCGCCTTCCACTTCCCGGAGTTCGTAGATCACGGTGCAGGGAGCGTCGTCGTACTGGGTGAATTTCATTGTGTGGGCGTAACGGTGCGGCGGCGTGAATTCCAGGACCTGCCCGGCAACGATCGCGAACTTGCGGTTGGCCGAGATCATCCGCATCGGCTTGCCCGCCGAAAGTCCACCCGGCGCGTCGCATACAGCACCGAAGAAGAAGGGGAGCACTTCATCGGTCTTCACCAACGTGTCCCATACGACATGGATCGGCGCGTCGATGGTAACCTTGTAGATCGCGCGTTCTGCGAGGGTGGCTTGGTCGTCTGAGTCGGTCATGTGCTTTCACCCTGTTTGCGTGCGGCCGCCTCGGCCGCGTATTTCAGGTTGGTCAGCCGGCTTGCAAAGTGCGTGGTGTGTCCGCCAAGCCAGCGGTCCTGGATCATTTGCAAGGGCGCGGCATTCAGCCAGAGACGGCGGACACGCCCCTCCTTCTGGCTGACGATCAGGCCAGCGTGTTCCAGCACTGAAAGGTGGTTCATCACGGCGATCCGGCTGACATCGAAGTGCTGGGCGAGCTCACCCACCGCGCATCCCGGTTGCATTTTCAGGATGTCGAGAATCTCCCGCCGGCTCTCATGGGCGAGCGCGTGAAAGATGGCAGACGTATCCCGATCAGTAATCATGTAATTACCTAATTACATGTTTTGGCGAGAGTCAATCACTCGGGATAGGGCCCGCATCCGGAAAATTTGCTGGGGAACCCTGCCAGTGTTCAGCGCGGAATGAGGATCACCGTGACGAGGGCGGTCGAGTTCTCGAAGCCGGGGGCTTCGGAGGCGGCCTCGGCGCTGAGATAGAGAATGCGGCCGCTGGCAAACAGGCAGCCGCCTTCCGGAACCACCTGGGTCAGGCCGCCTTTCATGTCCGCGGTGGAGTCGGCAATGTGGAGGATCACCCGCTTGCCGTTCACACGGTCGAGGCAGATATTGAAGATGGGCAGGGAGGTGACGCCGTTGCCCGACACGAAGATCGTGCGATTGGTGCCGGAAGCGAGTTCAATCGCCAGCTGGTTGTCGTCGGATGATTGCGCGGCGGCCGGGGCCGGGGTGGCAAGAACCGCAATGGCCGCAAGGCTGAAGGGGACAAATCGGGACATCCGGGCGCATCCTGCGTTCAACGAGCCGAAAACTTGCAGCATTCCCGGCCCTCCGCAAGCGAGCGCCTGCCGGAAAGCCTGCACTTCGGACCATTCCCTGCTATACGTTCCTGATGAGTTCCAATCCGAATCGACTGTCGATCAGCCAGATGGCGGCGCCCAGGCCGCCGGTGCCCGCGGACGAGGCTGACTATCTCAACGGCCTGAATCCGGAGCAGCGCGAAGCCGTGCTCCACACGGAGGGGCCGCTTCTGGTGCTGGCCGGGGCCGGCAC
>JBGSKI010000319.1:0-5597 GCA_041741315.1 Hyphomonas sp.
AGAGGGCTGCGCACGGGCGCGGTGAAGGCGACGTCGGCCGCGGTTTCGGCGACGCCGTCCTGGATGCGGAACCAGGTTTCCGGTTCGAGGCCGATGAAGGAATAGCGCCCGAGGCGTTCGCCGCCGGCAATCGACTCGAACAGGAACGATCCGGGCTGGTCGGCCCCGAGTTTCAGCATGGCGCTGACCGGCGTTTCGAGGTCGCCGATCCGCCTGCGGACGATCAGCCGGGCCGGGCTCATTGCTCGGTCGTGATCGAATTCTTGTAGGCGCGGAAACCGGCTTCGTTGACGCGCAGCTTGAGCAGCTTGCTGACTTCGTCATCGAGGGCGATCGCCAGGTCGTTCTCGAGCGAGGCGCGAACGGCGGCGGTGGACGAGGAGTCGAGGTCTGCCATGCTGCCGGCTTCCGGTTCGGTGATCGTCAGGAGTTGGACGATCATGAAGAGGTCGCCGGCGCGGCTCGGATAGACAAAGACTTCGCCCTCCTTGCCGGCGAACAGGGCGCCGATCGCTGCGCCCGGAAGGCCGCTCTGTTCCGCGTTGAGGCGGGTGACCGGTTCCGGCGGCTGTTCGAGCGGGGTCGAGAGCTTCGCGGCTTCGGCGGCCATGGTCGATGCGCCGGAATCGATCCGCGCCTTGATGTCGTCGACCATCTTCTGCGCCGCCTGGGACTCGTTGCGCATCGCCAGGGCCATGCGGACATCGTCCTTTACCTTGTCGAAGTCCGGCGTGTAGGCCGGGACGATCTTGTGGACCGAGGTCAGGTAGGTCGCGTCCGCGCCGTTATACAGGTTGCTGGTCTCGCCTTCGGCCATCTGGAAGGCCTGCTCGAAGGCGTCGCCGGCACCGGTGAGCGCGGGCAGGGGCACGCCGTCCTCGGTATAGCCATTCGTATCGACCGGGGCGAAGGACATGACCGGCACGCCGATCTCGACGGCGATGCGGGCAACGTCGTAGCCGGCACCGATGGCGCGATCCAGGCTTTCCATTTTCTGGTAGAGCAGTTCCTTGGCGCGGTCATTGGCGAGGGCGCTGCGGATTTCCTCGGAGACGGCTTCGAGCGGGCGGACCGCGCCGGGCTGCACCGAAATGAGACGGGCGACAAGCCATTTGCCATCGCCGGCATCCTTCGGTCCGAACAGGGCACCGCTCTGCTTGCCGGGGCCGAACATGGCTTCCTGAAGGAAAGTGTCCTGCACGTCGTCCCTGAAGCCGGTCCTGGTCTCGCGTGAGGTGACACCGGCCAGCGTGTCCGGGTCGGCGCCGCCGGCAAGGGCTGCGAACGCGGCGCGAGCGGCATCGCGCGAGTCGAACATCATCTCGACATAGGTGCGTTGTTCCGGCTCGGAATACTTGTCCGACTTGGCGGCCTCGTAGACGGTCGCGACTTCCTGTTCGGTGACGACGACCTGGCTCAGGAAATCGTCGGCCGAGACTTTCAGCATGTCTATGGCGCGGCGTTCCGGCTGTTTCAGGACTTCGAGATTCTCGTCGTAGAAGGCCTTGACCTCTTCGCCGGTCGGTTCGGCGGGCACCGGTGCCTTCGAGGCGTCGGCGATGAAGAAGGCGACGGTCCGGCTTTCGGCGACGAAGCGGGACTGGATGCCGGTCAAAACTATTGGCGGGATCAGGCCGGCAGCCGCGCCCTTGCGCATGGCGCCGAGGGTCAGTTCGTCCTGCAGCTGGGCTTCGTATTCGGCCTGGGTGAACCGGTTCTGGTAGAGCACGTCCTTATAGGTATTGAGGTCGAGTTCGCCGGTCAGCGGGTTCTTGAAGGCATCGACTTTCTTCAGTTCATTGAGCACCGCATCGGTCGACGGATCGACGCCGAGCTGGCGGGCATAGCCGAGATTCACGAGCCGGGATTTCTGGACCTCGAAGGCCTGGTCGACATAGCCCTGCTCGACGGCCTGGGCCTTGGTCATCGGGTCCTGGGAGGAGGCATTGATGTTGCGCAGCACGTTCTCGACGCGCTTGTCGAAGGCCGTGACGCTGATCGCTTCGCCTCCGGCAGCGGCAAGGTCTGACCCGAGGCCGTTGCGAATCTGGTTGAACACGGCATCGACGCCCCAGAAGGCCATGCCGGCAATGATGACCATCAAGACCAGCTTTCCGAAGAAAGACCGGGACAGGCGTTTCATAAATCCGAGCATGTGGGGGCAACTTTCAGTCGTTTGCAGGTTGGCTCAACGCTTGCTAGGCGACCCGGGTGGGTCTTTCAAGAGAGGTAAGGCTGATGCCGCGAACCGTGATCGCCGGAAACTGGAAGATGAATGGCCTGCGCGCGTCCCTGCAGGAGATACGGGCGATTGCGGAGGGCGTGACGCAAGGGAAGGAGGGGGTCGAGGCGATGCTGTGCGTTCCGGCGACCCTGCTGGCCGCTGCGGCGGAGGCAGCCAAGGGGACCGGATTGCTGATCGGGGGCGAGACCTGTCATGGCCGGGAGAGCGGTGCGCATACCGGCGACATCAGCGCGGCAATGCTGGCAGATGCCGGGGCGACCCATGTGATTGTCGGCCATTCCGAGCGCCGGGCCGATCACGGCGAGACCAATTCCATGGTCGCCGGACAGGCAAGGGCGGCCCTGACTGCCGGCCTGACCCCGATCATCTGTGTCGGGGAAACCCAGTCGCAGCGCGAGACAGGCCTCGCCGTCGAAACCGTCACGCGGATGATCCAGCGCTCGCTGCCCGACGGGATCGACCCGGCGGGCATCATCATTGCCTATGAACCGGTCTGGGCGATCGGGACGGGCAATGTGGCGACCACAAAGCAGGTCGACGAAATGCACACCCTGCTGCGCGGCCAGTTGCGCGAGCGGTTCGGCGACGCGGCAGACGCGATCCCCATTCTCTATGGCGGCAGCGTCAATGCCGGGAATATTGCAGGTTTGCTCGCCGTGCCGGACGTCAATGGCGGCCTGATTGGCGGCGCCAGCTTGAAGGCGGCCGATTTCCTCGCCATCTACGCCCAGGCCTGACGGTTCAGGACAACTGAAGGCAGCGCTTGGCTCCCGCGTCCATTGGGGATATGCGGGCTGCGTCGTCGAAACATATCGGATATTTCATGCAGAACGTCATTCTTGCGATCCACATCCTTGCCTGCCTGGTCATGATCGGCCTGGTCCTGGTGCAGAAGTCGGAAGGTGGCGGTCTGGGCATGGGCGGTGGCGGCGGCGGCAATTCGCTGCTGTCGGGCCGGGGCGCGGCAGGCGCCGTGGTGCGGTCGACCATCATTTTCGGCGGCATTTTCTTCCTGACCAGCCTGGCGCTGACCTCGATTGCCAGCCGCAGCACGGCCGGCCAGTCGGCCATCGACCGGGCGCTCGGCGAGGCCGAGGGCTCAGTGCCCGTCCAGAACGGCCCGGCCGACCTGTTTGACCCGTCGGTTCCGCTTCTGTCGGGCCAGACCGGCATCGAAGACGGCACCGAGGCCGTGGTTCCGGCTGTTCCTGCTGAAACCGGTACGGAACCGGACCCGGCCGCAAGCGAAGCCGAGACCACCCCGCCGGCAGACGACACGGCCCCGGACGCAGGCAATCCACAGTAATTCGCGCGTGCGGACGAAAATCGTCCGCGCCAGGTTCAAACGAATCACGGCATCGGGATAGTCCCATGATCCGCTATATTTTCATTACAGGCGGCGTGGTGTCTTCCCTCGGCAAGGGGATTGCCTCCGCCGCCCTCGGCGCATTGCTGCAGGCACGGGGCTACGGCGTCCGCCTGCGCAAGCTCGACCCGTACCTGAACGTCGACCCCGGCACGATGAGCCCGCGCCAGCATGGCGAGGTCTATGTCACCGATGACGGGGCAGAGACCGATCTCGACCTTGGCCACTATGAACGCTTTACCGGCGTGTCGGCGCGCCAGTCGGACAATATCACGACAGGGCGGATCTACAGCCGCATCATCGAGAAGGAACGGCGCGGGGATTACCTAGGCGCGACGATCCAGGTGATTCCGCACGTCACCAATGAAATCAAGGATTTCGTCCTGTCCGATCCGGGTCCGGGCGTGGATTTCGTGCTGTGCGAGATCGGCGGCACGGTGGGCGACATCGAGGGCCTGCCCTTCTTCGAGGCGATCCGCCAGCTGGGCCAGGACCTCGGGCCGCAGCGCGCCTGTTTCATCCACCTGACCCTGTTGCCGTACATTCCGGCGGCCGGAGAGATGAAGACCAAGCCGACGCAGCACTCGGTGAAGGAACTGCGCTCGATCGGTATCCAGCCGCAGATCCTGCTGTGCCGCTGCGACCGGCCGATCCCGGAGACCGAGAAGGGCAAGATTGCGAGCTTCTGCAATGTCCGCCCGTCGAGCGTGATCGAGGCGCGCGATGTGCGCCATATCTACGATGTGCCGGGCGCCTATCATGAAGAGGGGCTCGACCGCGAAGTGCTCGGCCATTTCGGCATGAGCGACGCGCCGGAGCCGGATCTTGCCTCGTGGCAGCAGATTGCCCAGACGATCCACAATCCGGACGGGGAGGTCTGTATCGGACTCGTCGGCAAGTACACCGACGTGCCGGACGCCTACAAGTCGGTGGTCGAGGCGCTGAGCCATGGCGGGCTGGCCAATAATGTAAAAGTCGACGTGCGGCTGATCAATTCCGAGGAATTCGACGACGAGGCCCGCTCGCTCGACATCCTTGAGGGCGTTCACGGGATCATCCTGCCGGGCGGGTTCGGCGAGCGTGGGGCGAACGGCAAGATCCGGGCGTCGCGGTTCGCGCGCGAGCGGCGGGTGCCGTGTTTCGGCATCTGCTACGGCATGCAGATGTCGGTGATCGAATTTGCCCGCAACCTTGCCGGCATGGCGGATGCCAACACGACCGAGAATGACAAGACCACGAAACATCCGCTGGTCGGCCTGATGGAAGAATGGACCAAGGGCAACGAGAAGGTCACGCGCGACGAAAATACCGACAAGGGCGGCACGATGCGGCTGGGTGCGTACACGGCGCGCCTGAAGGCCGGCAGCCGGGTTGCGTCCGTGTATGGCGCACTGGAAATTTCCGAGCGGCACCGGCACCGGTATGAAGTCAACGCGGGTTACATTCCGGAACTGGAAAAGCATGGCGTGCTGTTTTCCGGCCTGTCGCCGGACGGGACATTGCCGGAGATTGTCGAGATTCCGGACCATCCCTGGTTCATCGGCGTGCAGTTCCATCCGGAACTGAAATCCCGCCCGTTCGAGCCGCATCCGCTGTTTGCGAGCTTTATCGAAGCGGCGGTGAAGCAGAGCCGGCTGGTTTAGGCTCCGTTTCTGCCAGCACGAAGGGCCGGCGCGGGATGGTTCCCGTCCGGCGCTGTTCTGGATTTTCGATCCGTATCAGGATGAATTTGGCGGCGGCAGGAGGCTGATCGCTTCCTCGTGGACGGCGGTCAGGGTTTCCTGTTCGGGACTTGCGAGTTTGCGCGCCCGGAAGGACGGGGGAAGCGGCCGACGGATTGGCGCGGTGCCGAGGCTGCGGCGCATGGCGGCGATGTAGACGGCCGGATGGTCATATACATGCTGGAGGGCACGCAGGCGCCGGACAAGACGGCCAGCGGGCAGCAGGTCGTCCGGGTGGGGCGGATAATCGTTGGGGCCGGGCGGC